>CAZURV010000013.1:0-50215 GCA_964623515.1 uncultured Eubacteriales bacterium
AGGGGACGGACGATACATCTTGTAAAACTTGATAATTTCATCGGGAATATCAATATAGGGCGTTGTATCGTCAAGTTCCTGCTTAGCAAGTTCGCGGCAGAAGATACCGCTCATCTCATCAACCGTTAAAGGCTTAAGCGTACCGGGATTCAGCAGCGGAGCCGGTTTATTTTTCATATCGGCGCGCAAGTTATACCATTGCTTTGGTATTTCTTCCTCGCTAAGGTATATTTTGTACGGAATCTTTTTTTCAGACATGGTAAAATTTCTCCTTTCCTAAACATTATAAATAAAAAAATCCTGCCCGAGCATATAATGCTGGGACAGAAGCTAATAACTACTGCGGTGCCACCCGGCTTGACGAAGAATCGCCCTCTCACAGCGCGTAAACCACGCCAGCCTTTATAACGGAGCATGTCCTCCGGCTCACCTACTGAAAATTCAGCTTGCCCTCATAAGTCCATTCATCCCTAATACCGCCGCCGTGTTTCCACCGTACACAGCTCTCTGCAAGCGAAAAAAAAGGACTACTACTCTTAATCACAGGTTTATATTATCATTAAAATTATAACATTAATTCAATTTTATTGTCAAGCAAAACTGTCTGTTAGAATTTAAATACTTTATTTCCCTCGTTCCCGTACTGCTATTCCATAAGGGACTTGGTTTTGTTATTCAGCACGGTAAAGGAAGGCGTTGGCTATCTGAGAAATCAGGAAGAGATTGTATCCCTTCGCTGATTTTGAAAATGAAGCCGGCCCCTTATTGGCAGGGAATATCTCTGTCTAAATTATAAAACGTTTGCGCCGCCTGTTTCAGTGCCGTTTTTTCGTTTTCTGTTTTACCGTCTATAACCGACAAAAGCAGTTTTTCAAGCAATTTCCCGATTTCTTTATCGGTTTTGACTATATTTTTTAAATCACTGCCCCTGATATGGAGTCCCGAATAATTATAGCATTCGTTGTTGGCCTTTATGGAATCCAATATCTTTTGATATTCGGCGGAACGGAAAGAAGGATTCACGATACTTCGGAAACTGAGCGCTTCCGATAACTCCGCCGTTCCGATTTTTTCGCGAAACATATAGGTCCTGATTCCTGAATCGGTGCAAGGGATATATGTATTGTAACTGTTGATAAGAAAAAGGACTTTTTTTAAAGTATTCCTATCTGCCCTGAGCCTTTTCAGTGCAGTTTCCGCTCCGGTAGTCAAAAGCATAAGAGCAAGACGGAATGCAAAAATATCGGTTTTTTTCAACGCTTTCAAAGTAGCTTCTTCCGGTGCTGTTCCGAATATCTTTTTTGAAAGTTCTGGGAATTTGCCGAGTGCTTCGGCACAATATCTGCCGCCAAGCAGTTTTCTGAGTTCGGCAAATACACGCTCTGCAGATAAATGGTCAAGCAAATCCATATTTCTACGGATGCTTTGCGCCGTGTTTTCTTCAACTTCAAATCCAAGTTGAGCGGAAAAACGAACCGCACGCATAACCCGCAGGCCGTCTTCGTTAAACCTTTCATCGGGATTTCCTATCGCTCTGATTTTTTTTAGGCGTATATCATCAATACCACCGAAAGGATCGGCAAAATCAACGCCGTTATACGCCATTGCATTAACCGTAAAATCACGGCGTGATAAATCATCTGTTAAACTGTCTGTAAAAACAACGTTCTGCGGATGTCTATTGTCGGCATAACGTCCATCTATTCTGTATGTTGTAACTTCAATAGGTTTTCCGGAAGATATTACGGTTACAGTCCCGTGCTTTATCCCGGTAAAAATGCATTTTTTATCTTTAAAAATCTGCGTAATCTGCTCCGGTTTTGCAGAAGTGGCAATATCATAATCATATGGCTCTCTGCCCATTGCGGCATCGCGGACGCATCCTCCAACGCAGAAAGCTTCAAATCCTCCGGCATCAAGCGCACGGAGGATTTGCTCTACATATTCAGGCATTTTCATTGAAAACATAAGATCACCCGAACAAACAGAATGCTACAAAGTCATGGCGAAAAAGCGAAGCTTTGTTGCATTACTTCACTTTCGTCGTATTGGCTTCCGTGACCGGCTTTGCGTTCCAAATATCATTTGCATATTCCAGTACCGCACGGTCTGCGGCGAAAATTCCGGCACCCGCAATATTTGCAAGGCTCATTTTCGCCCATTTTTTTTCATCTTTATATAATACGTCTATCTTATTCTGCGCTGCCTGATAATCGGCAAAGTCACCCAATACCATATACGGATCGCTGTTTGTGAGCACATTTATAATTTCGGGAAATTCTTTTCCGCCTACGCCGTTAAATATTGCGCTAACAGCTTCGTACGCCTTGGAGTTATTTCCGTAATACGTTTTGGGATCGTATCCGCTTGCCTTGAGCGATTCAACCTCATCAGCAGACATCCCGAAAATAACTATGTTTTCTTCGCCGACGCTCTCATAAATCTCAACGTTTGCGCCATCCATCGTTCCGAGCGTAACAGCGCCGTTAATCATAAGCTTCATATTGCCCGTGCCGGACGCCTCCGTGCCGGCAAGGGAAATCTGTTCGCTGACATCAGCAGCAGGCATAAGCATTTCCGCTACGCTTACATTGTAATCTTCAACATAAACCACTTTCATCTTATCGCCAATATCCGGATCGTTGTTCACAACATCGGCAACGGCGCAAATAAATTCAATAATCTTTTTGGCAATGAAATATCCCGAAGCGGCTTTGGCACCGAAAATATATGTGTGCGGAACAACTTTCATACCGGGATTTTTCTTTATATCCAAATATTTCGACCAAATATTCAACACATTAAGAAGTTGCCTTTTATATTCATGCAGACGCTTCACCTGAACATCAAAAATAGAATCGGGATTGAGTGCAATACCCTGTTTTTCTTGGATATATTCCGCAAAACGAATCTTGTTCTCGCGCTTAATATTCATAAGTTCTTTAAGAACTTTATCATCATCGGAAAACGCATTCAGCTTTGCGAGTTCGGAAGCATCGGTAATAAATCCGCTTCCGATTTTCTTTTTAAGATAGGCGGTAAGCTTCGGGTTCGCCTGGCAGAGCCATCTGCGGTGTGCTATACCGTTCGTTACGTTTTTAAACTTACCGGGCATAATCTTATAGTAATCGTTAAATACAGTATCCTTGAGAATCTCGCTATGCAGCGCCGATACGCCGTTTATGCTATGACAGACTGCCACGCACATATTTGCCATGCGGACAGTTCCTCCCCCGATAATGGCAAGCTTTTCAACGGTTTCCGCACTGTGCGTCTGCTCCCACACATATGCCCTGAAGCGATTATCCATTTCCTTTGTGATTTCATATATTCTCGGGAACAGTTCCTTATACAAATCTTCAGGCCAACATTCCAAAGCCTCCGCCATAACGGTATGGTTCGTATAAGCAAACGTACCGCAAATAAGTTCCATAGCCTTATCCCAGCCATAACCGCAGTCATCAAGCATAATACGCATCATTTCGGGAATCGCCATAGCAGGATGCGTGTCGTTAATATGAATCGCGATTTTTTCCGGAAGATTATCAAGCGTTCCATACTCCGCAAGATGCGTTTTTATTATATCCTGAATAGAGGCAGATACAAGGAAATACTGCTGTTTCAAGCGCAAAGATTTTCCCTCCCTATGATTATCGGAAGGATAAAGCACCTTGCTGATAACTTCCGCCATCGCATTTTCTTCAACGGCACGCAGATAATTTCCCTGGTTAAATGCGCTCATATCAAAACCGGGCGCTTTCGAAGCCCACAAACGCAGAACCGCTATATCCTTACCGTCCACAGACGGCACCATCATATCATACGGTACGGCAGAAATGGTTGAATATCCTGTTTGCACGGTATGATGATAATTACCGTCCCACACGCTTTCAACCTTGCCGCCAATGTAGATTTCTTTTGTTTCCTCCTCACGCGGGACGAGCCACACTTCGCCGCCGGGAAGCCAAAAATCGGGAAGTTCGGTCTGCCAGCCGTCAACAATCTTCTGACGGAAAATACCGAGCTCATATCTGATGGAATAACCCATCGCATCAAAACCCTGATTTGCGAGACCGTCCAGATAACATGCGGCCAGACGGCCAAGTCCCCCGTTGCCGAGACCGGCATCGGGTTCCTGTTCATATATCTTGTTTATATTCACTCCGAAATCTTTCAAAACCTCGGTAAATTCTTCGGTTAAATCAAGATTGAACAACGCGTTTTTAAGCGATCTGCCCATCAGAAATTCCATACAGAGATAGTATACTTTTTTTGAATTTTTATCTTTTTTTGCTTTTTTTGTAAAATCTGTTCTTTTTGAAACGAGAATGTCACGCACAACCAAGCTTGCCGCCTTATAAAACTGTGTATCTGTCGCTGTATCGGGCGTTACGCCGAAAACATGACTGAGTTTGTGTTCAATTGCGCTGTGCACCTCGCGTTTTGTCATTGCTTTTCCCAAAATAAATCTCCCTTCTTGCCGAAACGCATGCCGTTTCACTTCTCTGACCATTGGTTTAACCATATAGGGATAAACCTTCCCTGATGGTAATACGCCATAAGCTTTTACGCTCTAATTAGATTAAACCTAATCTTTTACTATAATATCTTTCCTATAATATACCAATTTATTAAGATTTTCAAGTGACAAAATCAATAATATATGTTATTATATCTATTATCTATATGTTATTATATCTATTATCTTAATGTTTTGCCCTGACACTTACGGATAAGCGGAAAAACCGAACCACGGGGTTTTAAATCGGAACAGTGCTCCATCAAGCTCGCTTGAAACGGGGCTTGTGAACGATTGCAACCTGCGCAGGGAACGTCAGCTTCTCAAGGTTTCAGTGGGAGACTGTCTCTCCCACTGAAATTTTGAATGGTCCTCGCCGCCTAAAAGGCGGGGGACATCGGCGAATAGGTTATATGGAGGAAATATAAATGGAAAACACCGAAAGAAAAAAAAAGGTTATACTCAGTTGTATTCAGCCGACCGGAACACCCACGCTCGGCAATTATCTGGGAGCGCTGAAAAACTGGGCGGATCTTGAAAACGGATTTTATCCGTATTTTGCAGTTGCGGACCTGCACGCCATTACCGTAAGGCAGGACCCGCAAAAATTCAAAGAGCAGATTTTAAGAACATACGCCTTGCTTATGGCAATAGGGCTTAATCCTGATAAGAGCGTATTATTTATACAGAGCCATGTTCCGGAACATTCGCAGCTTGCATGGATTTTGAACTGTTACACGCAGTTCGGTGAACTCTCCAGAATGACGCAGTTTAAAGATAAAAGCCAAATACATGCCGATAATGTCAACGCAGGGCTGTTTACCTATCCGTCTCTTATGGCGGCAGATATACTGCTGTATCAGGCAGATTATGTTCCGGTCGGAGAAGACCAGCGACAGCATCTTGAAATCACACGTGATATTGCAGTAAGGTTCAACGGAATTTACGGCAACGTGTTTAAAATACCTGACGCTTACATCGGGAAAACAGGCGCAAAAATTATGAGTCTTGCCGATCCCGAAAAGAAAATGAGCAAGTCTGATACCAATGCAAATGGATTTATAAGCATACTCGACAACCCCAATGTGATTATGAAAAAATTCAAGCGCGCGGTAACGGACAGTGAAGCGTGTGTAAGATATGCGGAGGGCAAGCACGGCATAAATAATCTGATGAATATCTATTCCTGCTGTACCGGGAAAACCAATGAAGAAATTGAAAAAGAATTTACCGGCAAAGGCTACGGCGACTTTAAAGCGGCAGTAGGAGAAGCGGTAATCAGCGAACTCGAACCTGTTCAGAAACGTTTTTACGATTTAATGAATAATAAAGATTACCTGAAAGAATGTTACACTGCAGGAGCAGAACAGGCTGAACGGATAAGCCGCCGCACGCTGGATAAAGCGATGAAAAAAATTGGTTATATTTTAAAATAAAATAGCATATTCCGAAGATTTGTAAACAGAAGTCTTGAAAACAATGATAAAAATATTAAAACCTGCCGAAATCCATCGGCAGGTTTTTTATTCAGTTCATTTTATGGGATAGAAAAAGCGCAGGATAAAGGAATCGGACACAGGCAGCACTTTTTTGCCTGCGATAAACCGATGTCATATAAAGATACGTTGCGCGGCGAGGTGCCTTTTAAATCGGAGCAGTGCTCCATCAAGCTCGCTTGAAACGGGGCTTGCGAACGATTGCAACCTGCGCAGGGAGCCTCAGCTCCTCAGGGTTTCAGCGGAGATTATCACTCCCGCTGAAATTCTGAAATGGCCTCCGCCGCCTAAGAGGCGGGGACATCGGCGAATAGGTTATATTTTTATTCCTTGGTTTTATGCACAGCACTTTGGTTAAACCTTTTTTGCATCCCGATTTTACTTTTCAAGGATTTTATCGGCAATAAACAATCCGCTTGCTCCCGCCTGCGAAAGACTTCTCGTTACGGAAGCGCCGTCTCCGATACAGTAAATGTTTTCCGCTATACCGAATTCTTCGTTGATAAATTTAGGCCTGGCGGAATAGTATTTACACTCTGCACCGTAAAGCAGAGTATCTCTGTTTGCAGTACCGGGAGCAATTTTATCCAACGCATAAATCGTTTCAATAATATTGTCCAGCTGACGTTTCGGTATGCACAGTGAAAGATCGCCCGGCGTTGCATTTAAAGTCGGATTTGTTGTTGACTGACTAAGCCTATGCGCGTTCGTTCTTCTTCCATCCACCAAATCTCCGAACTTCTGAACGATTACGGAACCTCCGCTTATCATATTCGCAAGCCCTGCAATCTGCTTTGCATACTCAATCGGCTGATTGAACGGTTCTGTGAAATTCTGCGTGGAAAGAATTGCGAAGTTGCTATTCTCTGTTTTCAGCTTTTCATCTGAATTTGCATGTCCGTTGACGGTCAGTATGCCGTTCGAATTTTCCATAACTACGCTACCGCCGCTGTTAAAACAAAACATTCTGGTTTTATCTCCATACTGCTTGGTACGATAAATAATTTTAGGCTCGTAAATGCGTTGTGATATGTCTTCCCATATACACCTGGGAAGCTCCACACGGACGCCTATATCAATTTGGCTGTTTGTAAATCCGATATTGTTTTTTCGGCAAAAATCTTCAAGCCAGCTCGAACCTACTCTGCCGACGGCAAGGACCAAATCATCATAGGCAAATTCACCGTTATCAGCGGTTATCTTTTTCTTGCTTATATCAATATCTTTTACAGATGTAGACGTGTAAAAATCAACTTTTTCCGAAAGCCGATTAAACAATTTTGTCATAATGCGGAGATTGCCGTCCGTTCCGAAGTGGACAACTTCTCCCTGAAGCATATGCAAATCATATTTTATGGCTTCCGCTTTAAGCTTATTGTCCGGATAATAGACCTTATGCTTATCATCAAACGGCTTTAATATTTCATAAACCTGATATTGATAGTCAAGCGCCGCTTTATGTCCTATGTAATCCTGAAGCCAGCCGCCGTATTCTGTGGTTATGTTGAATTTTCCATCCGAAAAAGCGCCTGCGCCTGCAATTCCGCTCATAATCGCGCAAGACGGACATTTGATACATTTTTCAGCCTTGCCCTCAACAATCGGACATTTTCTGTGTTCGAGACTGTGCCCCTGTTCAAAAACAGCAACCGATACATTTTCGTTTTTTTCAGTAAGGCGGTATGCACCCATCAGACCGCCTATTCCGCCGCCGACTATAATAACATCATATTTTTTCATGATTTCATACCTCTTGTCAATTTTTAAAAGAATGAATTGGAGCAGGTATCCTGCCTGTTCTGCCGATAAAATCTGCACACGAAAATTGATTGACCGGCATAATCGGCGCATGGCCGAGAAGTCCTCCGAATTCAGCGGTTTCGCCGATTCCTTTTCCGAAAACCGGTATGATTCTTACAGCCGTTGTCTTCTGATTTACCATTCCAATTGCCGCTTCATCCGCAATAATTCCCGAAATGGACGATGCTTCCGTATCTCCGGGAACAGCAATCATATCAAGCCCCACGGAGCACACGCACGTCATCGCCTCGAGTTTTTCAATCGTAAGCGAACCGCGGTTAACAGCGTTTATCATGCTTTGGTCCTCACTTACCGGTATGAATGCTCCCGAAAGGCCGCCAACATAACTGCTCGCCATCACTCCGCCTTTTTTGACCTGATCGTTCAGCATTGCAAGCGCGGCGGTTGTTCCCGGAGCACCGACGCTCTCCAGCCCGATTTCTTCCAGAATTTCAGCAACCGAATCTCCTACTGCCGGAGTAGGAGCAAGAGATAAATCAATGATGCCGAAAGGTATCCCAAGCCGTTTTGAGGCTTCCTGCGCAACCAATTGCCCGGCGCGCGTGATTTTAAATGCAGTTTTCTTTATCGTTTCGCAAAGAATTTCAAAATTCTTCCCTCTGACATCTTCAATAGATTTTTTTACAACTCCCGGACCGCTTACGCCTACGTTAATCACAGCGTTCCCTTCGGTTACGCCGTGAAATGCGCCTGCCATAAAAGGATTATCGTCCGGAGCATTGCAGAATACCACAAGCTTTGAACAGCCACAGCTGTCATAATCTGCAGTCAATTCTGCAGTTTTTTTGATGACTTTTCCCATCATGCGGACGGCGTCCATATCTATGCCTGCTTTTGTTGAGCCTACATTTACGCTGGAGCAAACTCTCTCCGTTTTTGCAAGAGCTTCGGGTATGGAAAGAATAAGATTTCTGTCCGCCTCGGTCATCCCTTTAGAAACAAGAGCGGAATATCCTCCGAGAAAGTTTACGCCGGCCCGCTTTGCAGCTCTATCAAGCGTTTGCGCAATAACCACGAAATCTTCCGGCGCATGGCACGCACCGCTGCCTATCAGCGAAACAGGCGTTACAGATATTCTTTTGTTGACGATTGGTATTCCGAAATCTTTTTCTATTGCTTCGCCTACCGGCACTAAATTTTTTGCAGTTTCCGTTATTTTATTATAAATTTTCTCATTCAGCTTTTCCAAGCTACTGTCGCAACAGTCCAGCAGAGAAATACCGAGCGTGATGGTTCTCACGTCCAGATTCATCTGCTGAATCATACGGTTGGTTTCGCTGACTTCATATCTGTTTATCATTACCGGCACCTATATCCTATGCATTTTTTCAAATATTTCGGCACTCTGACAGTTTACATTAACGCCGATATTGATTCCGATTTCAGACAATTCTTTTGCAATATCGCCCGCACTTTTTGGTGTTTTCCCGGTATCTGCAATCATCATCATATTGAAATAATCGTCCACTATCGTCTGTGAAATATCAAGAATATTTATTGAATTTTCGGAAAGATAGGTGCAGATTTTCGCAATGATTCCGACCGTATCTTTTCCTACTACCGTTATTACTATTTTTTGCATGGGTTACCTCCGAAAAACTTAAGGCGAAAAAATAAAAATTCAATACACTGTAAATACAGTATCACACCAATTAGATATAATACTATAAATAGTTGTAAAAAGCAATATTTGATTTAAATTAACCGTTTTGTTGATATAGATAAAATCACCCGTAAAGCTATGCCTTACGGATGGTTGTTCGGTTCCAAATATATTTTATTCATTATCCGTTTGTTTTTCCTGCTTATCCGAAACCTGATTGCCCTTTTTCGCCGCCGTAAACGAAAACACGTCTTTTCCGTTTTCATCAAACTCATGAATTTCCATTTTTACGGCGTTTGTTTTCGTGCAGGGAGAACCGCTTGCATCAAAATATGAAATTTCACTGTATACGCCGCCGTGAGGCGTGGGGAAATATACGTTTTCAACGGTAACTTCTTTGAGTTTGAAACCGCAGTGCGGACAATATACAGCGTTTTCATATTCATATTCTTTTCCGCATTTCAAACATCTCATATTGAATCCTCCATGAACCGTAATTTCACAGTATAATAAGCCTTCTGCCATACTTTATTCTAATATCTGAAAAACTCTTCGTCAAGCATGTTTTTTGATGCCAGGCTTCTTTTTTCGCTGTATTTGCATATACATGGAAAAGGGAAAGGAAAAATCCATGAAAACTTTAAGCAAACTTAATCCTGGCGAATCAGCCAAAGTAACCGAAATAAATGAAAGCGGCGCTTTTAGAAGGCGATTATTCGATATGGGAATCACTCCCGGCGTCAAAATCACCGTTTTAAAAACAGCGCCTCTCGGAGATCCCGTAGAAATATTTCTTCGCGGATACCGCCTCTCCCTGCGAAAAGAACAAGCGGATAAAATTAAGGTAATCGAAGCAGGGGTGACATAAATGAAATTTGCTTTGGCGGGAAATCCGAACTGCGGGAAAACCACTTTTTTCAATCTTCTGACCGGCTCTTCCGCCCGCGTGGGCAATTGGGCCGGCGTTACGGTTGAACAGAATACAGGCGTATATAAAAATGCGGAAACGCAGATTGAAATCATTGATTTGCCCGGCATCTATTCGCTCTCTCCATATACGCCGGAAGAAATTGTCAGCAGAACCTATATAACAGAAAACAGGCCGAATCTGATTATCAATATAGTTGATGCTTCCAATCTTGAACGCAGTCTTTATCTGACAACGCAACTTTTGGAGACCGATATTCCCGTTGCAGTTGCCGTTAATATGGCGGATATAGCGGAAAAAGGCGGAATAATCATCAATTATTCGGCTTTGTCGAAATTGCTCGGCGTCCCCGTAATGCCGGTTGATGCCGCCGGAGGCGAAGGCGCGGAAGAATTTATGAAAAGCTGTGTTTCCGCCGCAAAAAAAGGAAGAAAAGGCATCTGCTGTTTCCAAAATGAATCGGTAATCCGCGCCGTAAAACTGCTTTGTGACAAAATAAGTTACGATTCTGTTTTCCGTGCCGTAAAATTATTGGAAAATGATTACCGCGAATGCAAAAAATATCCGGAAATTAAAAAATTTTGCGAGAAACTCAAAACATCCGTTTATCTCGAACCGAGATTTAAACGCGACTTTGAAGCGGCCTTTGCGGATATGCGTTATACGTTTATTACGGAGAAACTTAAAACAGCTTTCACTTCCTCCGCGGAATACAGGGAATCCGCTTCAGATAAAGCAGATAAAATCCTAACAGGCAAATATATCGGCATTCCTCTTTTTTTGCTCATTATACTATTGATTTTTCATATAACTTTCAGCAGTAATTTCTTGTTTCTCGGCATAAACAGTCCGGGAAAAGCTATGCAGGAGCTTATAACGTCATTTACCCGATTCATCGGAAGTTCCGTGGAAAATTTCCTAAACAGTCTGCATGTTCGAAGCTGGCTAAGCGGAATAATAAACGAGGGAATTATAAACGGTGTGGGTTCTGTTTTAAGTTTTTTGCCGCAAATCCTGATTTTGTTTTTGCTGTTTTCCGTTTTGGAAGACACCGGATATATGGCACGCGGTGCATTTTTAATGGACAGACTTTTAAGGAAGTTCGGTTTATCCGGAAAAGCATTCATCCCGCTTATTATGGGATTCGGCTGTTCGGTACCTGCCATAATGGGAACGCGCACACTGGAAAATGAAAAAGAAAAGCGGATTTCAATTTTGATTATGCCATTCTTGTCCTGTGGAGCCAAAATGCCGATTTGGGCGGCTTTTTCCTCCGCCTGTTTCACGGTCAATTCGGAAATTATAATTTTCTTAATTTATTTTACCGGAATTTTCTGTGCAATAATCTGTTCTCTCGTTCTGAATAAAACGCTAATGAAATCATCCTCTGCGCCGTTCGCTATGGAAATACCGCCGTACAGAATACCGCAACCTAAAAGCCTTGCGCTACGACTCCGGGATAAAATGAAAGAATTTTTATCGCGTGCGGCAACCGTTGTTCTGCTCTCATCCGTCATAATATGGGTGCTTTCAAACTTTTCTTTTAATCTGGAACGAGTGAACAGCGGTAGCGGCAGGAGTATGATTGAAATTGCAGGAAATTTTATATCCCCTGTTTTTACTCCTCTCGGCTTCGGATTCGGCGCGGCGGTAGTATCCGTTATAAGCGGACTGATTGCAAAAGAAATGGTGATTTCAAGCCTTGGAGTTATGCTCAAAGGAACCTCTTTCACTGCAGCTCTTGCAGGCGCGTTTTCGCCTGCCTCTGCCTTTTCTTTTATGGCATTCAATCTTCTGAGTATCCCATGCATGGCGGCAACTGCAACCGCAAAAAAAGAACTTGGCGCAAAATGGCTTGCTGTGGCAATTATTTTTTGGATTGCCGTTGCTTACACGTTTTCTTTTATCATTTACAGCATTTTCAATTTATTGAATTATAGATAAGCAGGTAGCTTTTACAAGCTACCTGCCGAATTTTTTTACAAAAGATATTCCAGGCTGGTCCTTATCCTCTTTCTCGCTCTTGAAAGATTCCTGGAAACAGTCGTTCTATCTATACCGAGAACTTCGCCTATCTCCTGCATATTCAATTTTTTAAAATAATACATCTGTATGCACTGCCGCTGCCTAAACGTAAGCTTTTCATCAATTACTCTGGGCAAAATCCTGCGGATTTGTTTAATATTATGTTCATTGGAACTTCCGTTCCCGTAATCAAAAACACTGATCCTGTCCATTGCTTTTTCACTGTGAATTAACTTCATTCGCGCTGAACCTACGGCAAATAATAAAGTGCTTTTTCACCCAACAACTCACATTCGTCGCAGAGTCTGTGCAAAATCAATATGCGTTTTTTCAGTGTGATGAGGTCATCTCCGCGATAAATCATAAGCAAAGGTTCAAGCCCTCTGATTTTATTTTTTATGCGTCCGGCTTCTTTCAGAAAGCCGGAACCTATTTCCATAAGTGTCATTTAACCTCCTTTCTTTCCGAAAAAACATATTTCCGCAGGTATATGTATTTTCAGAAATCGAACGTTCGTTCGATTTACCCATATTTTACCACTTTTTATTCTGTCCAACAATGAAACAGTAAATCCAGCGGTACAAAAAAGCGGACCGCAATTACGCATTGCTGTTTTCCGTACTGCTTCTGAATGCAACGAGCAGATAAATCATACCCGTCTCATTTAGGCAGGCGAGAGCCTTGCCGGAGGGATAATCCGCCGCCTGATGCTGTGAAACAAGCGCAGTGCTTCCCTGAATCGTTACACCGAACCCCTCTGTTCCCTCGCAGGCTGCAGATACATAAGTATTCATTGTTGCATTTGTGCTGTCAAAGTAGGCGATGCCTTTTGTAACACAACATACTATTACGCCGGACGGTTCAAAATCAAGCTGAACCGTCTGTACCAAATCGCCATTCCCAACATACATATAGCTCATACACTGCATTTTATCCACACTGTCTGAATGCAGAGACATATCAGAAATATGTGAGGAAATCACATAATCCAATAACTGATTATCATTGTTAAAATCAATTCTTTGCGGAACATCGGATCCCGCCCAGACATTCAATCCGTAATTTTCAGTTTTATAACTGCTTGACATATCTTCCTCCTTAGATATACTCTATTTCATCAAAATTCAATCCAAGATAGTCTATCTGCGTAAACGTTTTCGAAAATTCTTCTATATCATCCCAGCTGTATGCTTGGTTTAAAAACCGATAGCACAAAAAACAGGGAAGCATTAAGCGACAAAGTTTCACAATCTGTGCCTGTCTGTCAATATCTAAATCCAAAAAATTAACCACCCGCACATGCTGTTCAGAGAACCCGGGAATCACATTGATTTCGGATGAAATCTTATCCAGATGCTTTTGGAAAAGCTCATAGTTCCACCAACCGTATTCGGAGTTAATCACAATTTCGATTATCTCCTTTGCCTCTTCATCGGAAAACTTTTCAACCCCGTAAAGCTTTTTTAACCTTTGAAATCCCTTCCCCTTTGCTGTTAAAAGAAAAATTTCACAAATCAGCGAATCAAGATATTCTTCTGTTTCCTGAAGCTTTACGGCATAAGAAGCGAGTTCCTTGCAGACAAGCGAATCCTCTGCCAAACTATATATCTGCACAGGTTTTGTTTCATATATTAGTTTCTCAAAACTGTTCATATCACACCTGTTTTACTGCATTCAAAGTAATTTTTCCGGGCAAAAGCCTGACTTTCTGCGATGCCCCGACATCTTCATTCGGTTTAAAAATAACCGCATTTTTAACGCCAGGTATTTCCATAAGCCGATGGTATATTTCAGCTAAAATAAATCCATCGCCTACCCCGAGTGCGTTTATGCTTTCCGTTATACTATCCATGCATTTCCCAATCACCGACTCTGAAGAAAACCCGTTTTCCACCGTAATATCGCCAACTACATCAACTTCTGTATAATTTGGAAGAACAAGTAAAACATCACATCCGAAATCCTTATTCTTCGCAAACATATCCCTAAGGGACTTACTTATGTTGCTGTCTAGTGTGCGAGAAGCGGTTTCGATTGCCAAATCTACGGTTCCGATTCCCCTGGCTTTTGGAATCACGCCCACTGAAATAACGCCGCTGCAGCTCATTGCCCGCGAACGGAAATAACTTTCGTTGCGGTCAAGAGCGGGATACTGATAGGATTCGATTATCCTTTTTCTAAGACTCTCATCCGTTTCATTTTCAATCCCTCCGGTAAAAGCTTCTTCGTTGGTTACCGAAACAGTTGCCGCCAGTTTATCCAGTATAACTTTCACCGTATTTGCGGGAACATTCCCTTTGATTCCGGATTCCTCTGCCTGTGCGCCGACGCTTACGCTGAGTTCGCCTGCCGGAATGGTAACTCCTGCAAGAGTTCTGAATTTTACTGCGTTTGACAGCGTACCGGTAGCCGTAAGAGTTCCGACTTCAATATCCACATCGTATCCCAGAGGTTCTGTCAAAGAGAATTTAAGCGTTCCATATGCTGCTTCACCGCATATTCTCTTTATTCCTTTCTCGTACGCATGATTGTCAAGATATTCTCCCTCGGCCGTATTCGGAGAAGACTGTTTCCAAATCCAGTTTATTTTTTTGTTCAAAGAAAATATCTGCCCGGCAAGGACTCTCATCCGCACGCCTATATCCGATGCGTTATCCGCATCATATCCGCTTCTGCTCTTAAAGTCCGCAAGCATCTCAGAAAGAATCTGATCATACGTTTTATCTTCCGTAAATTCATTCATATCCTGATTTTCACCAACCTTTTTCTGTCTTTCATATAAACCGCAAGTTCAATGCTGTATTTGTCGTCGTCAACGCTTACTTCTGCGCTTTTCACGCTTACTCCCTCAATTTCAATCAGGGCTTCAATGGCAAATTCATAAGCAATATCATTCAGTTTTTCACGTTCATATTCTCCCAGCATATAAAATTTTGATCCAAGCTCTCTGTCAAAATTAAAACTTCCTTTTTGCGTTGAAAGGCAAAAAAGAATGCGTTGAAGTGTTTCATCTTCTCCGGAAACCGTTACAAGAGATCCGTTTTCATCTTTAAAATAATCCCCGTTTCTGATTAAAGTGTCCATGATTTATCTCCTATGCAATTCTTATTTTATCTCCGGGCAAAATGTCGTAACAGGAGGACATCTGCGGGTTCAGTTCAAAAATCCGCGAAACACTTACGCCGTATATTCTCTCAATATCCCACAAACTTTTTTCATCTTTAACTTCAGCAAACGTTACCTGAATTTTTTCTGAATACTTTTCTTTTACTTCTTCAAAACTGAAAGAGTAGGAAACCATATTTTCTCCGGCGTTTTCAATAAGGTTAAGTTCCGTAAGCTTTGCTTTTATCGGCGCAACTTTTGGAAGTCGGAGCCATGCGCTTTCCCCTTTAAGAAAAATGTCTTTTAATATTTTATACTGCTGAAATGCGTCTCCTCCTATAAATTCACCCTCTCCACTCACCGTTGTTACGGCACCTCCGTCTTCCAGAGTGCTTGTTATATTTATTAAATACGGATTATTTGAAAATACATAATCCGAAAAAGTCATCAAACCGTTAAACATTTATCTCCTCCGAAATATCTGTAATCTTTGAATTCAAGTCTTTGTCCGGATTCAATCGTTATAGATGAAAGCGAACCGTTTTCCTTTGCCTGGCGGATTTCGCTTACAGAACAGTTGCGGTAAACCGTATGTCCTGTTTCATCCATAATTCCCAAAGAAAAAATCCCATCCGGTATGGAAAAACTGTCATCCGGGACAGGCGTCCGAGTTATTTCGATTTTATAAAATTTACTTACGGGAACAACATCGGTTGACGGTTCTGCTTTGAGCGCATATGCTTTTCTCTGACTCCCCTCCGTTACGATGCTGATTTTTGTTACGGCGGGTATGGGAAAAGAATTGATGAATATTTTTGTCTGCGAAAAATGTTCTTTATATAAAAACTCCATCAGTTTTCCACCTCCAAATTTACCGCAACACGAACAGGCCGAACGGAGTCAGGCTGATTATAATCAAATTGAAACGTATATTCCCCTTGCTCCTCCGAGATACTGATATTTCTGCATTCAAGAATTATGCCTTCTTCTTTGAAATCAATCAACGTATTGATACACTTATCCAGCACAGCATAAATATCAAGCCCCAAATTATGATTGATCCGTACATATTCCTCAAGCCTTGTATTGAATTCCCGTGTGATTTCCGGAAGTGTATCGGCATAGGAAATACCGGAATTCGGCCAGTCTATATTTATAGTGTTCATATATCCGTTCCTTTCACAACACTTACCAAATTATGATTCTCACTTTCTTTGACTATAATATTAAATGAAGCCGTAGTTTCCATAATATATGCGCCTGTGGTGCGGTCATAATCAAGCGCCGAACACGAAGTGGAATCTACTTTATGTCCGCTGTAAAAAATCAGTCTGTTCAATATTTTTTCATATATATCGTAGCAGGTTTTACCGCCATACTTGTTCGGAACATATATATCAATGCTCAGACAAAGTTTAAGTGAGCCTGAAGTGATGTATTTCCCTTCCCTGCGATAAAGCAGATTTCCTGCAAAAATATTGTTTGAATCAATGCTCTTTATTCCCAAAGCAATGGTATTGTATCTCAGCGGAACGTCTTTCGGAGTTTTGGGATACTGCACGGCAAATTTTACATTTGGGAGGTCTTCAATTCCGGAAATATCGTTTACGATGTCGTCCATAATTTTTTCAAATATTCCGTTACTCATCTTCTTCAACCACCCTTCTTAGAATAGCCCAGTTATATATAATTTCATCACCGAAAAAAACGCTCTCGCTTCTTTCAACCGTGCATTTCATGATGGAAGAGGAAAGTTTTGCTTTTCCCTCCATGTTTTTAAGGATTACATCGGCCGGTCCTATATAGAGATAATAACATTCGCTGACTGTTCCGATAGGACTTTCCACATCGTTGAGATACATTTTGTTTTTATACCGTACCGGCTGAATAAATGCAAAGTATTCTCCGCTTGACCATCCGTCATCCGAATATGCCCTTACGGGCTGACCGTATTTATTGATAAGCCGCTTAACTTGCATGCTTCTTTTCATATTACACCACCCTGAAACAAAAACTGCTTTGTCTGGCGTAAGGAGAAATTATGGAATACGCAAGCACTTTCAATTCGCTTATATCGCTTGTTTTGCCGGATTGATATACGCTTACATCGCCCGCTTCAAATTTGATTTCTCCACTGAGTTCTGCATTTTCAAAAACATAAATATAATAAAGCGCAAGTACGGCGGCGGCAGTCTCCGCGGCCGAATCTGCTCCGTCCGTTTTTCCCGGCTGTAAGCTGTTTTTTATTTCGTTTGCGGCAATCTGGCAAAAATGTTTATATAATTCTTTTTCGCTTTCATCATAACCTGCAATTTCTTGGAGCCTGCTCCATACCGAATTATAATCCATCTTTTCATTACTCCCTTCTTTACGGCGGTCTGCATAGCAAACCGCCGTTTTTTACAGCAAAATCAGTTGGTTATGCTTACCTTGTATACCGCTTCACTGAAAAGCGTGGCGTAGCCGCTTGTTACAGTAACGGCCGCCCGCTCAAGCTGACGGTCAATAAGCTTGTCATATTCGGTAATCACATCGCCCGACTGAATATACTCAACAGCATAATTTTTATCAAAAGCATAAATCGTGCCTTCCGGAACTTTACCGGAAACAATAAGATTCGCTCCAAGCGGAGTTATCATCCTGCCCGTTTTTGAAAAGCTGAATCCGGCAACGGAATCTTTCATGTCGGTGATGGAAAGAATCTGTTTTGCAGCATCCGGGGAACAAAGTATAGTGTTCATTTCGAAAGTTTCAAACTTGCTCCAGAGATTCAGCAAATCGCTGTAAGTAAGAGCAGTATTAACGCTCATTGTTCTCCCTGAATCCGAATCCGCCTCAAGATGCGCAATAAAATCCTCCATTTGACTTACTGCAATATATTCACCTATTTGCTTCAATGCAACAGTGAAAACGTCAATCCTTTGAAATCTGACGGCCTCATATGACGCAACAAGCATTCTTCCTCTTTTATTTAGCTTTACAAGCTCATCTGAAATTTTCAAGTCAACCTGGGGAATAACCGCGCCCTCCGCAACGTTAGCCAGCGCTTTATCCTGCTCGTTCATAACAGGTCGGATAGTTCTGTAATCCACACCGTTTATGATTGTTGAAGCCGCCGCAAGGTTTTCAATTCTATTGTATTCTCCCATTCCCTGCTTAACCGCACGTGAAACATATTCGGGGAAAAGCACACTCGAATCGCTTGTCTGGAAGAATTTTTCAACCCTATCCGAATTGGGCCCCGTAACTTTTATATCAAATCTTTTCAGTTGGCGCTGAAACGCATCCGAACCCTCAAGCTCTGTGCCTTCATATCGGCTCGAAGGATCCATTTCTTCAAGCACTTCGGAAAAAGATTTACCTGAATTATACATGCTTTTTTCAATTTTAATATTTTTATAATTATCCATTTTTACCTCCGAATCAGAATAAAATGAAGCCGGCTTTTCTGCCTTCTGTTTTAATAACCATAATATCTCTTCCGCGGGACATACTCTCGTCGTCAAAATTTAAATTCGTACCGTAGCAGTCCAAAAAATTATCGCCGTCCGGAATAACTTTATGCATCCCGATACTGATAGGATCGTTAAACTCATATTCCATATAGCCCTTTACCTGCACCGCAACAATATCGTTGCGGTAATCAGACATCGCAATCCCCACAAAAGTATTGTTTTCAATATCGTATCCCGCTTTTACATATCCGCTGTTTTCAGCGTCAAAAATAATCAAAGAGCCTTTTTTTATTGTTGTATCCTTGGTAGGAAAAGTAACCACCAATTCACCGATTCCGTTATAAGAAACATTCATAATATATCCTCCTAAATATTAAACTGCGAGCTGTCAAATTTCTGAACAGCTTTTTCTTCTGCAAGCTGAAGATTTAACGGTGCAATTTCATTTGCTTTATCCGCAAAAGCACTTTTAAACGCAAGCAACTCATCTACGCTGAGTGCCTCCGCAATAGAAATAAAAGTGTCCTTGTTCATTGACGGAAGCACAAGCGAACAAAGTTTGTTTACTTCGCCGGCAAGCTGTTTTCTGTACATATCCGCTGATTTTGCTTTTTGCTCAAGTCTTCCGATATATCTCAGAATTTCTTCCGCAAGTTTTTTATCTATTACGGTTTCATCCTTTACAGAAGACAAAGCTTTTTTCACTTCACTCATATTTTTTTCTCCTTTTATCCGCATAAAGTTCTTAGTTATCCCCGCGCCTTTTTGAGCGGGAACCGCCACAAAGCTCCATTCATACGCATCCGATACGCCGCTCAGTTCTCCGTAACAAAGCGCACCGTCATAAATTTCCCCGCAACGGTGCGCACATTTTCCCGAACGCATCTCTTCTCCGCATATGGAACAAATTTTTTCGGTCATTGCGCACGCAATGCTAACCTCTTTTTTGATACCGCTTTCAATTTCCTCTATTAAATCTTTATTTTTCTCCGTCTTCGGGATATATGCTTTCGCTTTAAGCAGTTTAACCGCCTTGCCGTATCCGTCAGTTTCACCGCTGTACTCTGTATGACATTCAAACGTTCTCGCAACCTGATTTTCAGCTTTGGCACAGTGATCGAAAATACCTGTTTTTCCTACGAACATTTCAGCAAGTTCATCAAGTGCTTCATCACTGAAACGTTCATATTCCCTGTCAATCCTGTTGTCGCACAGTGTAAGCGAAAAAACGTAAACGTCATCAGCCCCGAGTTCACGGCGGGAAAAACCGTTTATTTTTTTCAAGTCTTCGCTTGTAACCGAATTATTTTTTTCCGCAAATCCGTTTTTCAATTTTTCTCCTCTCCTCTGCTGTTTCGTTCAAGCGCCTCAGCCTGCGCATTATACAGACGCGCTCTGCTTATATCTACCTGATCCTGCAGAGTAATATCATCCCAAACGATTTCAAACTTTTCGGGATAGCCGTTAAAGCGCATCCACATACGAACAATTTTCCCTATTACGGGAGTAAGAATCCTTCTGTAAGCCTCCAGCTCGCTGGTAAGCACATCGGCCTGTTGAAAACTCATTCTCTCTGTAGAACTCCAAGACAATCCAAGCATAAACGGCGGAAGCCCTGTTTTGGCAACAATCTGTTCCAGCATCTGCCGTACCGGGACATCACTGTCCAGAATCTGATTGTCAGCGCCGATAACTTTTACAGATACGTCACCTACTGATACAAAATCTTTAACCGCGCCCTTGCTGCTCATCGCATTTGACCATTGAGACGCTATCTCATTGGCTATCTCCTGCGCGTCTCCGGTAAAATCGCCCGATGGCTTGTAATTTACCGCAAAGCGCAGATTCCCGATTCTTTCCCAGTTAACGCCAATCGTATTGTATATTTTCATCAGAATATCTGTTATAAACGGCATACCGCTGAGCATTGAATTCCCGGCAAGACTGTCCGCACAGGGATTCAACGCCGAAAACAATATAAGCTGCGGATACTTTATTTTTTGCATCTCTCCGGAGGCAGACGTTTTATAAAGCTCCATATCCAGAGAATTTTTACGCCTTTTTACCTGAAGATTATCAAGAGACGCGTTGTAAAGTCCACAGATTTTTCCTGCGGAAACAACAATTTCTCCCACTGCCGTGCCATAAGTTAAGAGTTCCTCAAAATAAGTAGAGACGAACGCTTCAATTCCCTGCTGATTTCCGCCTACGTTAACATTCGTCAAAAAATCCTCCAGCTCGTTCTGAATACGCTTGTTCGAACATGCAACCGAAAATCCTCCGGTAAGCCTTGTGAGTTTAAGAATTGCCGCGTCGATAATCGGAACCGCTTCGCGTAACGCGGAATAAAGCTTGAACTGCGGTCGGTTTAGCGGAATATAATTTAAAAATCCAGAAAACGGATGCATGTTTGTTCTTTCGGTTTGTATTCCGCAGGCAGCGGCTGTCTTTTCTTTTTTACTGAATAACCCCATATTCCCTCCTGAAATTTTATTTAATATCTGCGGCTGACAGCGGCGGAATAAAATCCGCTGCGCTGTTCCTGCATAGCTGTTGAAACGAAATAACGCATATCGTCCATCGCGTGGTCGTTTGTTTTTTTCGGAATGTCTTTTCCCGCCTTTTCATCCCAGCAGTATAGGGAAAATTCCCTGATAATATCCCTGCATGCGGGACCTATAAATATCCTGCCTGATTTTAAAGCGTCGCTGACCTTTCGGATTCCGTTCACAACATCGTTTTTTGCAGGAAGTACTCGGAATTGCCCGTGCCGCCTGATACATTCAATGAAACTCAGAGCAGAAGGATCGACAATTACCGCGCATATATCCCTATCGCCCGCGAGTTTTTCAAGTTCAACATAATATTCTTCATCGGTTTTTAAAACTTTGGAAAGGCGTGAATTATGATAATATTCATCTATTCTGTACCAAATGCCGTCCGCCTTGCCCCAAAGCCCCATTGAACAGGGATTTGCCGTGCCGTAATCACAGGAAATATAATATTTTTCCGGTTCGCTTTCAGGTTTACGACAGTTTACGCTGGGATTAAACATCGGATAAACCAATCCTTCGGCGTTTACCCACTTCCCCTCAACGAATCTTTCATAAAACGTACCACTGTACATATTTCTGTATCGTTCGATAATCTCCGCGGTCAGAGACGGATTATCAAGCATTATGAAGTGCAGATAAAACGCATTTTTTTCTCTGCTCTTTTTTATCCATTCCTTGTAGAACCAGTGATACGGATTTTCGGGATTGCAGTTAAACCAGAATTTACTGCCCTCTACCGAACATCTTGCAACCGCCTGTTCTACAAAAGAACGAGGCATCAGTGCAACCTCGTCAAGAAGCACTCCCGCCAGAGTCATACCCTGAATCAGCGCGGCGCTTGATTCGTCCCTGCCGCCGAATAAATAATATCTGTTTGTCTTTCCGTCAAGTGTTATCTCCATAAAGTTCTGCGAATATTTAAGCTTCACTTCAAAACCGATAGACTCTATAACGGGAATAAGAGGCGTGATAACATTTCTTTTTAAAGAAGCAATCGTTTTCCCGCATACGGCGAAGCTTTCATCCGAAAAACGGTAAAACGACCACGCGATGAATGAAATAAACATAGATACGGTTTTTCCCGACCTGACCGCACCGTCGCATATAACCGCGTCATAAAATTCATAACCGCTTCCGCTACACCACCAGGTGAGTACTTTAAGTTGCTTCAGAGAAAATGGTTTGAATGCAATGCTTTTTTTCTTTTTAATCATATTTACCGATGTCCTTGATGGCCATTGCGCTTTTTTCAAGCGCCTTGTAAAACGGCACTGCGGAATCAATTACGTCATCGTTGCTCATCTGCGCAAGCTCCGCAAGCGCTTTAAGCCGGTCAAAAAACTTCACTTCAATTCCTCCTGTTTTCTGAAATTTAATTTCGGAAACATTGAATAAATCAAGGCCGTCAATAAATTCGGCGCTCATATTTTCGCGATCAGCGAAAATCAGCTTCAGAGCATCAGCAACGCCGCCGAACGCCAGCTTTTCCAAACCTGAAACCGTCAGGGCAAAAATATTGTCCCCTCTGCCTTTCAAAAGCGATTTTATATGCTTATTGATTTCGTCCCGTTCAAGTAGTTTCAGTGCGGATTTTTCAGGATTTATCCTGTAGCCTGATTTAAGCGCCGCTTCTTTCTTATTAAGTGTGCTCGCATAATACGAACAAAACAATTTCTCCTTATCTTTCATAATGCCTCCTCTGAAAAAGTGCTTTCAACCATAAGGTAAAAAAGAAAAAAGGTGTACGCATCCGTACACCTTTTTGAATATTTTTTTCTATATTTCGTTTTTTCCTTTTCTGCGAAAAATGATAAATTTTGAAAAAAAGTAATTCAGTATTACAACAATAAATGCAAGAATAATTTTCGCCGCAAAATCGCCTGTAATATTTATATTAAAAACCTTTAAAACGGTACCTGTCCATCCGAAAATTTTTACAATGAACAAACCGCCTTCTTCCACGCCCAGGGAAAGTAGACGCGCACCTATGAACTCCGAAATTTCTCCGGCCAGCACTTTTTTATCTGTACTGCGGCTGTTAAACACAAAGATTTTATTTGTTACAAATGCAAACGCGACTGCCGCAATCCAGGCAATCACATTTGTAAAAAGCATCCGTTTTTTTCCTAAAACCAAATCAAGTAAATAATAAGAACCCCAGTTCACAAGCGTTGTTAAAACGCCAAAAACGAGATACAGAAACATTTCTTTATTAAAAATATAATCTTTAATTTTTTTCATTTTCCTTTATACTTTCAGGAAGAGTGTCAAACACTTCAACTTTCCTTTCTCTTGTCCACAGCGATGGAGTTACAAGAAGCGTATACCCGTAACCGAAATCCGTTATCCATTCGTGCATATGCGCTTCCGGAATCCCGAAAAAAGAAAGAATTGCCATGATGACTCCGCCGTGCGCCACGATAGCAGCTTCACTCGTCCCCGTTTTCAGCAGACTTTCAACAACTTTTTCAAAACTTACCGCCACACGCGCAATAAAATGATTATTGCTTTCTCCAAACGGCGGCGCCGCGTCTCCTCCGCTACCCAGCCATTGTTTAAATTGCTCGTTCTTTTTAAGTTCTTCCGCCGTGAAACCCTCAAACTCCCCGAAATCATATTCCGTAAAATCAGGTATTTCAATCAAAGAAACGCCGGGAAATAAAATGGAAGCTGTGTGTTTACACCTCTGGAGCGGACTTGAAAAAACGGCTTCGGCTTTCGGATAATCATATTTTTTTTTCAGTTCTTTCAGTTCCTTTATTCCTCTGTCATTCAAGGGAACATCTTCCCTGCCGAGATATACTTCACGGATATTGGCATCGGTAACGCCGCACCTTACAATATGTATCTTATAACTCTTCATCAGCCTGTCAACACCTCAAACAAAGCTACCCCCAGCCCCGCAATTACGGAAAGAAGGGCCATGACGGAAAAAACCGATGCATATTTTCTGCTCTGCTTTCTGGACTGTTCCAGTACTTCGGTTTCGTTATACGTCTGCACAATACCCAGCACATAATCTTTCATTTTCGGAATCATGGATTCATATTTGCCCTCGCCTAAAGGGAGCACAATAATTTTATGTGGCTCCGTTGCAAGCCCGTATCCGCTGTACATTCCGTCATCTGATTTAAACACCATGCTACCGTTTATAAACTTATACTGAAGCTCGTGAACACTACTGTCCTGCGCGGTAACCTGCCTTTTAATGTCCAGATTTTCATACATCTCCGCTTTGAATACCATCGCAAGCGCTTTTTTCAACTTTAAATAGTACTTATTTGTCACGCCCACCACGATAACGTTTTCGTTTTCAAGCGCTTCTCCCAGCGCATCCAAAAGGCTTTTTACGGTGAACTGAGGAGGCGCGGGAGAAATTTTGAATTCGGTGTCAAGAATCCTTGCAAGCGTTGTTGATGTGGAAAAATCAACGGCTCTGGTTTTGTCGATAAAAGGTATAAATCTCAATTTTTTCACCTCTTGGTTTCTTCGCTGTACGGAGTCCATTCGGCATCTCCGGCATAGTTATTTTTTATCCCTTTTTTATCGCAGTAGCCCTGCGGGAATTTTATATTTTTATTCAAAGAGGCTTTGCTCACATCGAACTGCTCATCTTCTCCGTTACGAACAAGGCGCGCAACAACAACGAAACGTCCCTCTTTAATTACTTTTTTATCACAGGTTGAAAGCGTAAGAAGCACGTCGCTCTGATTAACGTCAACGCCCGTGTTGATGTAAGAACGCTTTTTTATATCCTCAATATATGGCATAAAGCGCTCCTCCTCACAGTTGACAAAATTATATTCAATCGCATATCCGTTATCCATATCAGCGGTGCTGTTCACAAGAAAACAGCTTATGATTATCCACTTGCTGTCTCCGTAAACCGTATCAAAATCTATAACGGGATGTTCCTTGTAGTAACTGAGTTCCTTATAATTAAGCAGTTCGGAAAAAACAAGATTGTCCAGCATATTATGCCCGTAAATCACGGTATTTCGGTCTTTTGAAGTAAGCAATGTATCCTCTGTAAACAACCTATTGACTTTATTTCGATAATCAAGGAACGGATTCCCGTAAACAGAATAGTTTCCGTAAAACGATTTCCGCAGATACGTTTCGTTGTCATTCGTTTGCACAATCGGCACATCAATGCTCGTACCGTCAATTTTCAGCCAGCCCACAAAATCCGAATTACGTTCAATCAGATCTTTAAACTTTTCCTTTTCGTTGCCTTTTTCCGCCGGCGTATCGCTGTCCTCCACAAGCCCGGAAAGTTTTGTTGTGTCCATATATTCACGGCGTTGTGAAAACCTGTTGTAAAAATAAATGCCGCAAACAATAATAACGGCTATGGAAAAAATAAGCACAAGCTTTCGTATCACTTCGCCCACGCTGTCGCCTTTCCAGGGAATAAGCCGTTTTAAAAACCGTTCCAATGCATTGCCCTTATTGTCTTTTTTTGCTTTTTCTGCGCTCATATTATGTTTTCCTTTATAATCTCAAAAGCACGCTGTGCAAATAATTTTCTGTTTTCTGCGCGATCCGAAATACCGGTAGAAAATTTTTCAACAACCGTTTTATCCTTATCGGCGAAACCAATAAAACACGTTCCGTTAGGTTTAGAGGGTGTTCCTCCGTCCGGTCCTGCAATGCCGGTGGTTGCGATTCCAATATCCGCATTTCCGTTTTTTCTCGCGCAAGCGCACATTTCGCGCGCCGTTTCCTCACTTACCGCTCCGTATTTTTCAATCGTTTCGCGCTTTACACCAAGCTGTCCCCATTTTATCTCATTTGCATACGACACGATGCCGTAATCAAATACGGAGCTCGCACCGGGAACATCGGTTATCAGCTTCGCCAGCAGACCGCCCGTACAGCTTTCCGCCGAGGCGACGGTTAAGTTTTTTTCTGTTAAAATTTTAACAACTTCTTCGTTTATGGTCATATTGTATCTTCAATCCTCTGAGTAAGCATATCAGCCTTTGATAACTTTAAATTTGGTGTTGTTAACAGCCTTTTGTAGCATTTCCTCCCAATCTACAAGATTCTGCCCAGCAAGAACTTCATCAAGCGACGGTTTTGTTTTCGGATGCTTAGGCGTAAACACAGTGCAACAATCTTCATAGGGAAGTATCGACGTTTCAAATGTATCAATTTTTCTCGCAATATCTACAATTTCGTTTTTGTCCATCCCGATAAGCGGACGCAGAACCGGGAACTTTGCGGATTCATCGGTGCAGGCAAGCGCATATACCGTCTGGCTTGCAACCTGGGCAAGACTCTCGCCTGTAATGATTGCCGAACCTTTTTGCTGCTCACAGATTCTGTTTGCGATTTCCATCATTAAACGGCGCATAATAACTGTGAAAAGTTCTTCGGGGCACGCGTCTCTTATTGTTTCCTGTATTTCCGTAAACGGAACAATAAACAGACATATCCGGCCTGCATAGGCAGAAACTTTTCTTGTAAGTTCAATCACCTTTTCCTCTGCCCTTTGACTTGTATACGGCGGCGCGGCAAAATGGATACCTGAAAGTTCCAAACCCCTCTTTGCCATCATATATGCGGCGACCGGGCTGTCAATTCCTCCGCTCATCAGTACAACTCCCCGTCCCGACGAACCAACGGGAAGTCCTCCTGCTCCTTTTATCTGGTTACCGTGCACATAAGCTTCTTTGTCGCGCACCTCTATCCGAACCGTAAGCTCCGGATTATGGACGTCAACTTTTAAATGGCGAAATTTTGAAAGCAGGAATCCTCCGACTTCGTTGCATATCTCCGGGCTTTTCAGTGGAAAGCTTTTGTCGCTGCGTTTCGCTTCAATTTTAAAAGTATTGTATGCAGAAATATCTTTCTTAAAATAGTCGTAAGCGGTATTTTTAATTTCCTCGATATCTTTACTGCATACCGCTGCACGCGAAAAAGCTGCAATTCCGAAGATTTTTGCTATGCGCCCGCACGCTTCATCGTAATCATAATTTTCATCCTTTGGATAAATCGTTACAGTAGACTGGCTTTTCAGAAACTTTATTTCTCCAAGATCAGACAGACGTCTCCTTATGTTTTTTAACATACGATCCTCAAACCGCGAACGGTTAAGCCCTTTGAGTACGATTTCTCCGTTTTTTATCAGTATAATTTCTTTCATAATTTAATCCCTGCAAGTGTCTTTACTGCGCCGTCAAGAGCTGCTATAAATTCATCCGCTTCCGCTTTTGTGTTCAACGGAGAAAAACTCAGCCTGAGTGCTGAATCCGCAATATGTTTGCTTTCAGCCGCCGCTTCCAAAACATGGCTTGCCCTGCCCTTTGCGCACGCCGAACCGGAGGAAACACAAATTTTCCTTTCACTCAGATAATTCAGAACGGTTTCACTCCTGAACCCGGGAATGGAAAAATTAAGAATATACGGTACGGCGTCTTCCCCGCTATTAAATACGATGCCGTCAAATTTTCTTAGTTTGTCTTTTATATATGCGTTCAATTCCGACACAATCTTATAGGATTTGAATGTATCATATTCTTCTGTTGCGACTGCAAATCCGGCAATAAGAGCCGATGCCTGCGTTCCGGGGCGAATCTTTTTTTCCTGTTCTCCCCCGCGTATTAAAGGTTTTATCCGCACGCCTTTTCTCACATACAGCGCACCTGTTCCTTTTGGGCCGAAAATTTTGTGTGCACTTACGCTCACTAAATCCGCACCGAGTGATTTTACCGTAAAATCCTGTTTGCAGAAAGCCTGAATGCAGTCGCAGTGAATCAGCGCCGGAGAGTTTTTAAGCTTTACGATTCTTTTTATTTCTTCTGCGGGAAGCACGGAACCGAGTTCATTATTTGTCAACATAACACTTACCAAAACCGTGTTTTCATCGACCGCTTCGGCAATCTGCGATGCAGTGATGTTTCCGTGTTTATCCGGTTTTAAAAAAGCCACGTCGTATCCGCTGTTTTGAAGCTCAATCATCAGCTCAAAAACCGAACTGTGCTCAATCGCCGTAGTAATGATTCTTTTTTTATTCCTGAATTTTTTTGCAGCACCGACCGCTCCGAAAACCGCAATATTGTTTGCTTCCGTTCCTCCGGAAGTAAAATAGATTTCACTTCTGTCCGCGCCGAGACGTTTTGCGATGACCGAGCGGGAGTTTTCAAGTATCTTTTCAGCTTCCATCCCGTAAAAATGCCCGGAAGAGGGATTTCCGTAGTGATTTATGAGCACATCGGCGACAGCATCTGCCGCCGCCGCGCAAGTCTGCGTTGTTGCCGCGTTGTCAAAATAAACCATTTTGTGCCCCCTTTGTCCTGTTTACGGTTTTCCTGATTAAGTATAGCATAACTTATATGTATTTTCTATATCTTTTAAATTAAATTTTTAAAAATTCTGTTGTTCATATGCATACGGTTATACAAACAATAAAGCTTCAAAAAAGCATAAAACCCTCCCACACGTTTCTGTTTTTTTTAACTTAAGCAGACTTTTCACAAGCGAGGAATATGTTTTTTGCATAAAATTTAGCTATAGTGCATAATTTTCTTGTAACAAAATATACAAAAAAGCTATTGAATTTCCATGGATTGTTTGCTAAAATTAGAATAATAATATTTAAATAGTAAAGTTGACATTATGGGTGGAAACATGCAAAAAGAAAAAGTAAAACGCGATACAATTCCGGAATATCTCTTTCATCAGGGAAAGAATTACAAATCATACGAATTTCTCGGTTGCCATTTGTGCGATGAGAACAAGGCAATTTTCCGCGTATGGGCTCCTAACGCACAAAAAGTAGGCGTTGCCGGTGATTTTAACAACTGGAATGCCGATGAAGCGCCCATGCACAAGCTCAGCAACGGCGGAATATGGGAATGTGAAATTGACTGTGTAAAACTATGGGATAATTATAAATATGCAGTTACGGGTGCATACGGAAATACAGTTATGAAAACCGATCCGTTTGCCTTTCACTGCGAAACTGCTCCCGCAAACGCTTCCAAAGTTTATTCTTTCAAAGACCGTCAGTGGAAAGATAAGGAATGGATGAATAAGCGTTCTGTTATCAATATTTACGAGCAACCGATCAATATTTACGAAATCAATGTCGGTTCATGGAAACAGAATGAAGACGGAAGCTATTATTCCTACCGTATGCTGGCCGATGAACTTGTACCGTACGTCAAAGATATGGGGTATAATTATATCGAAATGATGCCCCTGAGCGAATATCCCTATGACGGGAGCTGGGGTTATCAGGTAACAGGGTATTTCGCAGCAACTTCACGCTACGGAACGCCGGAAGATTTGCAATATTTTGTCGAAAAATGCCATATGAACGGAATCGGCGTGATTCTCGACTGGGTACCTGCACATTTCCCGAAAGATGCGCACGGTCTTTATGAATTCGACGGCACCTGCTGTTATGAATATTCTGATCCTCTTAAAATGGAGCATAAAGACTGGGGCACCAGAATTTTTGATTACGGAAAAAACGAAGTCCGTTCTTTCCTCATTTCCTCTGCTCTCTTTTGGCTTGATAAGTATCATTTTGACGGTCTGCGCGTAGATGCCGTGGCAAGTATGCTTTATCTTGATTACTGCCGCAAAGATGGCGAATGGCGTCCCAATCAGTTTGGCGGAAAAGAAAATCTTGAGGCGGTTTCGTTCCTGAAGGAACTGAACACAGCTGTGTTTGAGAATTTCGGCGGCGGCATTATGATGATTGCCGAAGAAAGCACAGACTGGCCTCTCGTTACAAAACCGGTGAGCGACGGCGGTCTCGGTTTCAATTTTAAATGGAATATGGGCTGGATGAACGATATATGCAAATATATAAAAATGGATCCGCTCGGCAGAAGCTATAATCACGATAAAGTTACCTTTTCGCTGATGTATGCTTTCAATGAGAATTTTATTCTTCCGATTTCGCACGATGAAGTTGTGCATGGCAAAGGTTCACTGCTCAATAAGCAGCCCGGATTTTACGAAGAAAAAGTAAACGGATTTAAAGCTTTCCTCGGATATATGATGACACACCCTGGAAAGAAACTGCTGTTTATGGGCAGTGAATTCGGTCAGTTTATTGAATGGAAATACGATTCGGGTCTTGACTGGCTTCTGCTTGACTATCCGGTTCATATCGGAATCAAAGATTTCGTAAAAGACCTCAACCATTATTATCTTACACATTCACAGCTTTGGGAGATAGATTACAGCTGGGCCGGATTCCAATGGATAAACGCCGACGACAGCAACAGTTCTGTGCTTTCTTACCGCAGAATAGATAAAAAAGGCAAGGAAACCATCATAATGGTCAATTTCACACCGATTGACAGAATGAACTATACAATCGGTGTGCCGAAATACGGCACATATAAGCTTGTCCTTAACTCCGATGCATGCAGATATGCGGGAGCGGGAAAAGATATCAAAGCAACATATAATAGCTATGTGCTTGAATGTCACAACCAGCCTTACGCGATAGATGTTGACCTTCCCGGCTTCTCGGTTTTGTTCATTGAACTGGAAAAAGAAATGAAGCCGCCCGCTCCGAAAAAGCCGGTTGCCAAAAAGAAAAAAAGCACAAGAAAAACGATGACAAAAACTTCAATGAAAAAATAAATCTCATATACTATTAAATCTTGGCTGATTTCCGGCCGAACAGGAGGAAAAATTATGAAAAGAATCGAATGTCTCGCAATGCTTCTTGCGGGCGGACAGGGTTCAAGGCTCGGTATCCTTACAAAAAAAGTTGCAAAGCCGGCAGTACCCTACGGCGGAAAATACAGAATCATAGACTTTCCGCTTTCAAACTGCATAAACTCCGGCATATATACCGTCGGCGTTCTGACTCAATATCAGCCTCTTGAATTGAACGAATATATCGGCAACGGTCATGCATGGGATCTCGACCGTGCAAACGGAGGCGTTCATATTCTCTCGCCTTATCAGCAGATTGAGGGAACCGAATGGTACAAAAATACCGCAAACGCCATTTATCAGAATATAAATTTTATAGACAGATACAATCCGCATTATGTTGCAATTCTTTCAGGCGACCATATATATAAAATGGATTACGATAAAATGCTTCAGTTCCACAAGGAAAATAATGCCGCCTGCACCATTGCGGTTATGGAAGTACCGTGGGAAGAGGCTCCCAGATTCGGAATTATGAATACCAATAAAGATAATACAATTTATGAATTTCAGGAGAAACCGAAAAATCCGAAATCAAATAACGCTTCCATGGGCGTTTACATTTTCAGTTGGGATGAACTCAGAAACTATCTGATTGCCGATGAAGCGGATCCTGAATCCAAGCATGATTTCGGTCAGAATATCATTCCGAATATGCTCAATGATGGCAAAAAGCTTATGGCTTATCCGTTTGACGGCTATTGGAAAGACGTAGGAACAATCGCTTCGCTCTGGGAAGCAAATCTTGATTTAATCGATCCGAATGTTAACCTTGATTTAAGTGACACCTCATGGAAAATTTATTCCAACAGTCCCATCGCGCCTCCTCATTTTGTGGATACAACCGCAAAAGTTCAGAACTCAGTAATATCCGAAGGATGCTATATCGGCGGCGAAGTCGAGTTCAGCGTCGTATCATCAAATGTAGTGATTGAAGAAGATGCGGAAGTCATTGACAGTGTGATTATGCCCGGCGCCGTTATTAAAAAAGGTGCAAAGGTACTGTATTCCATCGTCGCACAAGGCGCTGTTATTGAAGAAAACGCACAGGTCGGCGAATGTCCCGAAAATATGGACGCTTCCAAGTGGGACGTTGCAGTTGCAGGTCCCGGAGTAACCATAAAAAAAGGCGAAACCGTTGCGCCTGGTGCAATGATAGGAAAGGAGGAATAAACAATGAGAGGGAACAATGTTTTGGGAATCATATTCTCAAATTCACACGATGAATCCATCAGTGAAATGACAGATGTACGGACAATGGGCTCTATTCCTTTCGGCGGAAGATATCGTCTCATAGATTTTCCTCTGTCATCCATGGTAAACGCCTCTATTTCAAAAGTCGGTGTTATCTGTAAGGCGAACTATCAGTCTCTTATGGATCATCTCGGAACAGGAAAACCGTGGGATTTGTCAAGGAAAACAAACGGATTGTTTCTCCTTCCGCCGTTCAATTTCGGTTCAAGCGGTATTTACGGTTCACGCATTGAAGCGCTTAACGGAATCCTTAATTTTATTTCACAGAGCGATGAAAAGTACGTGGTTATGACCGACAGCAACCTCGTTGCCAACGTTGACTACAAGGCTCTTTTTGATTTTCATGAAGAATCGGGAGCGGATATAACCCTCGTAACGGCATACGGCAAAGCGCCGTCAAATGTCAACAATATGCTCACTTATGATATCGCCGAAGACGGAAGAATAAAATCCGCAAGCTTTAACCTTAAGCCCGGAACCTACAGCGACTATAACCTGAACATTTACGTTCTGGAAAAATACCTCCTGCTGAGAATCATTGCAGACGGCATGGCAAAAACAAATCCGGACTGGCAGAAAAACGCAATCATTGCGAATATTGATAAACTGCGCATTTATGCTTATAAACACAAAGGCTACTGCTCTATGATTGACAGTATGTCGTCCTATTTCAGCATAAATATGGATTTGCTTTCCTATACAAACCGTAAGCAACTTTTTAACGAAGAGCGTCCGATTTTCACCAAAACAAAAGATTCAATGCCCACAAGATACGGACTTGACAGCAGTGCCTCAAAATGTTTCGTGGCGGACGGATGCGTAATTGAGGGAGAAGTTGAAAACTGTATTATTTTCAGAAACGTAACCGTTTCAAAAGGTGCGTCTGTCAAAAACTGCATTATCATGCAGGATACTTTTATAGGGGAAAATTCAAAAGTTGAATATTCCATTCTTGATAAGGAAGTTGTAATTAAACCGAATAAAGTACTATGTGGCGCTGACAGCTATCCGATATATGTAGGCAAAGGCACAACAATTTAACAGGAAAAACAGTAAAACAGTCATTTCAAAGCGGAACAGAAAAAAAGCATCTCTATGACTTTGCTTTGTTTTGCTTTGAGCAGAAGGAGATAAACAATGAAAGTTTTATATGCAGCCAGCGAGGCTTTGCCGTTTGTAGCCTCCGGCGGACTTGCAGATGTAGCGGGAAGCCTGCCGTTTGCACTTAGAAAAAGATTTGTAGGGGTTCGCGTAGTTATGCCGCTTTACGGTAAAATTTCGCAGGAAATGAGAAGCAAGATGAAATATGTCTGCAATTTTCCTGTTCCCGTTTCATGGCGTATGCAGTACTGCGGACTTTTTGAAGCGCATATAGGCGGAGTTATCTATTATTTTCTTGACAATGAATACTATTTTAAACGCGATAATCTTTACGGTTATTATGACGACGCGGAAAGATTCACATTCTTTTCGCGCGCTATTCTTGAAATGCTTGACCACATTGATTTTAAGCCCGATATTATAAACTGCAATGACTGGCAGACCGCACTCGTTCCCGTTTATTACAGCCTTTATTATGCAAATAAGGAAAAATACTGGGGAATCAAAACCGTATTTACTATTCACAATATTCAGTATCAGGGACAATACGGAATGGATATTCTCGGTGATATTGTGGGGATAGACGAATACAACAAGTCTATCATTGAATACGATGGCTGTGTAAACTTTATGAAAGGTGCGATTGAAACCGCAAATGCCGTTTCAACCGTTTCGAACAGTTATTCCAATGAAATTCTGGACCCATGGTACTCCCATGGACTTGATACCATACTGAAACAGCGTTCCTATAAGCTCCACGGTATTCTCAACGGTATTGATTACGAGAATTACAATCCCGAAACAGATGAAAATATCGCGCAGAATTACAATATCCATTCTTTCCGCGGCGGAAAAGCTGCCTGTAAAAAAGCGCTTCAAGAGGAAATGGGACTTCCCGTCAGAGCGGACGTACCGGTAATCGGCATTGTATCGCGCCTTGTAAGCCACAAAGGGCTTGATTTAATCAAAGGCGTTCTGGAAGAGCTTATCAACACGGAAGACGTGCAGATTGTTCTTCTAGGCTCAGGTGATAAGGAATATGAAGACTTTTTCCGCTACATTCAAGGTAAATATCCCGATAAATGTGCGGTAACTATCGGTTTTATCCCTCCGCTTTCCAGAAGAATTTATGCCGGCGCAGATTTGTTTCTGATGCCCAGCAAGAGCGAACCCTGCGGACTTTCGCAGATGGTTGCGCTTCGATATGGAACAATTCCCATAGTCCGCGAAACAGGCGGTTTGAGAGATTCTATCAAGGACAGCGGTGACGGAGACGGCAACGGTTTCACTTTTCAAACTTATAACGCGCACGATATGCTTTTTACAATTAAACGCGCAATCGCCGGTTATCACGCCGAAGGATGGGATATTCTCGTGAAGCGTGCAATGGAAAGCGATAACACCTGGGGAAAAAGTGCAAATGAATACATTAAGATGTATAAATCTTTATTAAAATAAAACTTAATTTGTACTCGGCAAATTATATTTGTGATGGCTCATCAAACAGGCGAAAGAACAATCTTTCGCCTGTTTTTATTTTTATGTTGACAGGAAATATAATAGAAAAATGCGCTACATAAAGTCCTTCATTTTTTTGATTATCTCTGATGAACGATACCCACAATCCGAATTACATGATGCACACAGTAAACGGTGAAGATATTTATACGTTTCATCAATATAAGCCGTTCCGAACGGAATAAGCATTGCTGTGCAAGTCAGCGTTTACGGCGTTAAATATATAGCTGAACGCGCGTTGGCTGATTTATCCGAATATGATTATTGTGAAATTATCTGAACAATACAATTTTCAATAATCCGGGCTGATACCCAAATTTATTGCAAAAGAAGAATTTTAACAATAAAGTTTCTGACCCCTTTATGACAAAGAAAAGGAACTGTCACACAAGACAGCTCCTTTTCTTTTCAATCTGCTTCATAGATTTTTCGCTTGCTTAAGCAAGCTTATTTTTTACAAACTCAATCTGAGCAGTTACGGAACTTGGACTTGTTCCGCCTTTTGAAATCCTCTTTTCCACGCAAGCGGAAAGAGAAATAAAAGCAAATAAATCCTTTTCAAATAATTCCGAAAACTTCTTATATTCGGATATATCCATTGTTTCCAGAACCTTATTATTATCGATACAGTATGCAACAATTTCTCCGGTTATCTTATATGCACTTCTGAACGGCATTCCCTTTTTGGTGAGATAATCCGCAAGATCAGTTGCGTTTATGAAACCTTTCTGCGCAGCCGAAAGCATATTGTCTTTTAATACATTCATTGTTTCAATCATCGGTGCAAACACTTTAAGGCACATTTTCACCGTTTCCGCACTGTCGAAAACCGCTTCCTTGTCCTCCTGCATATCTTTGTTATACGCTAACGGAAGTCCTTTAAGCATCGTAAGTACAGCCAAAAGATTACCATATACCCTGCCGGTTTTCCCGCGCACAAGTTCAGCCATATCCGGATTTTTTTTCTGCGGCATAATGGAAGACCCCGTTGTAAAACTGTCGTCCAGTTCGATAAACTTAAATTCCCAACTTGACCATAAAATGATTTCTTCCGAAAGCCTTGATAGATGCATCATCAGCGTGGAATAAGCGCTCATCAGTTCAATGCAGAAATCCCTGTCTGAAACGCCGTCAATACTGTTCATGCAAACGCTTTCGAAACCGAGTTTTTTCGCTTCAAAATCCCTGTCGGTATTATATGTAGTGCCTGCAAGAGCGCATGAACCGATTGGACTTACATTCATCCTTTTCAGCGCGTCTTTCATCCTTGAAATATCGCGCAACAGCATCATGGCATATGTCATAAGATGATGCCCGAAAGTTATCGGCTGTGCCCGCTGAAGATGCGTATAACCAGGCATGATTGTTTCCTTATTCTCCTCAGCCTTAAGCAGAAGCGCCTGCGTCAGCTTAACCGTCAGTGATATGATCTCTTCGGTCTCGTCACGTAAATACATCCTTAAATCAAGGGCAACTTGATCATTCCTGCTTCTTGCCGTATGAAGTTTTTTCCCGGTATCTCCGATTCTTGCAGTTAATTCCTGCTCGATAAACATATGAATATCTTCACAGGAAAAATCAATTTCCAGTTCTCCGCTTTCTATATCTTTTAGAATACCTTCAAGCCCCTTAATGAGAGCATCGGCATCTTCTTTACTGATGATTCCCTGTGCGCCGAGCATTGCGGCATGCGCTGCGGAACCCTCAATATCCTGTTTGTACATTTTGCAGTCAAACTGTATGGAAGAATTAAAGTCATCAGCTATCTTATTGAGCTGTTTGTGAAATCTTCCCTCCCACATTTTAGACTTCATATGAATTGCCCTCCTTTCGGATTTTACTTATCAACACCCGCTTTTTGTTTCATCTTCGCATAAACTGTTGCCGGCAGACCGTAAAGATTAATAAATCCTGCGGAGTCTTTCTGATCGTATACTTCATCTTCATCAAATGTCGCAACTTCTTCATCGTAAAGCGAATACGAAGAACTTACGCCTGCATTTATCATATTCCCTTTATAAAGTTTCAGTTTCACATCCCCTGTAACGGTTTTCTGCGTTTCGTCAATAAATGCCTGCAAAGCCTCGCGGAGAGGAGTCCACCATTTTCCGAAATACAAAACTTCTGCAAATTTAATGCCAACAAGTTCTTTATAGTGCGCCGTATCACGATCAAGCGTTATTGTTTCAAGCACCTGATGCGCTCTGTAAAGAATGGCCGCTCCCGGATTTTCATAAACGCCGCGACTTTTCATACCAACCAGACGGTTTTCAACAAGGTCATCAATTCCGATGCCGTTTTTGCCGCCTATTTCATTAAGCTTTTTCACAATTTCCACACTTCCGAGCTTTTCCCCATTAACCATCGTTGGTACCCCTTGTTCAAAATGAACAGTAACGTATTCGGGTTCGTCCGGAGCAAGTTCGGGGCAAATTCCCATTTCAAGAAATCCGTCTTTTTTATACTGCGGTTCATTCATCGGATCTTCAAGGTCAAGTCCCTCGTGCGATAAATGCCATATATTTTTATCTTTAGAATAATTTGTTTCCCTTGTTATTTTTAAAGGCACATTATGCGCCTGTGCATAATCAATTTCTTCCTCACGCGATTTTAATTCCCACTCTCTCCACGGCGCAATAATCGGCATATCGGGAGCAAACGCCTTAATCGCCATTTCAAAACGCACCTGATCGTTTCCTTTTCCTGTACATCCGTGACAGATTGCATCAACGTTTTCTTCTTTTGCAATTTCAACGAGACGCTTTCCGATAATCGGCCTTGCAAGCGCAGTGCCGAGCAGATAGTCGCCTTCATATTTGGCATTTGCCTTAACGGCCTCAAACGCAACGTCTTCAATAAATTCCTTTGTGAGATCTTCAACATAAAGCTTGCTTGCACCCGTTTTTATGGCTTTGTCCTCAAGTCCGTCAAGCTCTCCCGCCTGGCCCACATTGCCGCTGACCGCAACAACCTCGCAGTTGTTGTAATTTTCTTTCAGCCAGGGGATAATGATGGAAGTATCCAGCCCTCCGCTGTATGCCAGCAAAACCTTTTTAATATTTTTTTTGTCCATTTTTTACTGCTCCTTTTCTGCTTTTTGAGTTTGCCTGATTATTATACAGCATAAATATTCATTGTTCAAGTCCTTATATGCAAAAAAATGAATAAAAATTGCACGTTCATGCATATTGTTTTGTATAAAAATGCATATAAATCAACTTTATACAGAGCTGACCCTGCCTTTTATCGACTGTCTGCCGAAATTTCAAAATACAAAACGACGGCGGTAAAATCCGCCGTCGTTTTAACACTTATTCAACCGAAGCCATCAGTTGTTTCCGCTTTCATTATTATTCTCAATAAAATCAATGATATTCTGGTGATGTTCAACAGACGGCTTACTCTTTGCTTTATGTGAATATTTCTGAATAAGCTGCGCCCTTTTCTTTTCGGTAAAGTAAAGGAACACAACGCCTGCTATAAAGAACAAAATTCCTGCTACCGCTACCGCCTTTACAAACTCATCTGCCAAACCGTCAATAACAAGAGTAAACTGCTTCGGCGTTATGGCAACGTTTTTATAGAATCCGTTAAAGTACATCACTGCCGCAAACATCAAAGACAGGAAAGATACTGCCCAAGACATATTGCACAGCGCACGGTATCCCCGATGAATATACTTCTTATTTATTCTGATTAAAACTATCACAGCCGCACCGATAGCAACAATCAACGCAGTGTGTATATATAATGTATATCCTCTTGCCGTATATCTGAATTTCAGAAAGTCGAGCCAAAGAGGCAGATTTATATTATCCTTGTAAATTTCATAAATTCTTTCTATAAAATTATCAATCCGCTGTTCAAGTTCATCCGTTATTGTAATATTCTCCGAGCGGAACTGCTTATAAATATTTTCTTTTATTGTTTCACGGCGCCCCTCAAAATCGAATTCATCAAGAATGCCGTCCTCATTATTGGCAAAAATCGTCATATCGGTCGCCACATAACTTACGTTAATAGAATCCGTTATGCACTCCATATCAACACCGTTTGCAACCGCCAAATTTTCAATCTCCGCGTAAACGTTTTCAAAAACCATCTGATAGTTCTTCTCGTTACACATATATTTACGAATATTGGAATTGCTGAATACCGACAAATAGACCGCGTTAATTAAAATAGAAAGAAAACAAACCCCGGTTAAAAAAGCAACAAGCAGAGCAGTGAATATTTTCCTTCTCTGGTCTTTTCTCGACTTATCCTTCAGTGGTCTGTTTCTTGAATATTTTGATTTATAGCTTGTATAAACATAATTTCCCGTTCTGTTACTTGCCATTATTTATCCGTAGCCTCCAATCCCTTAACGGCAGGACCGGATACCTTTTTACAGGTAACAAAAAGCCGTTTATTTGTATCGCCGGCCATCTTTTCAAACGGATAGCAAGTATAAAGAATCAATGTTTCCTCATCAGAATCCAAATCTATTATATCCAGATTTTCCTCCGTGTCTTCATCTTTAATGCTGTTAACGGAAATATCCTCGGCTTTATAAACGAACGTTCCGTAAGACGTTAAAACCGTAAATTCATCGCCTTTTTGGCAATTCTTTAAGCCTGAAAAATAAGTTGAATTATGGGCGGCAACCAGAATGGTTGAGCCGTATCCCGGCAGGGATGATCCGGTATGCTGCCCTGCTCCTGCCTTAAGAACCGCAATTCCGTCTCCGAAATACAAATCGGCTTTTATTCCAAGCTTCTTGCAGATGATTTCTCCGTATTTCTGATTAACCGAAGGTACTCTGATGCTGCTGTTTGGAATCTCACCGCTTGTAACATCGGATGTGCCGCTGTATACAGAATCCAATTTCAGCGTATCGGCTTTAGAATCCATTATTTCCAAAATCTGTGCATAATAACTGCCTTTAAAATGAACAACAACAAGCACAGCAAGCAAAATCAAAACGGCAAGCGAAGCCGGCAGAAAAAAATATGCCAGTTTTCTCTTCAGTCTTCTTCTGCGCGTTTTTTTTATTTTTAAAGCCTTATCCGTTGTACTCATCTTTCTGCCCTGTTTTTTTGTATATATATCATAAACACTGAAACAGCCGCAACTGAAAGAACAGCCGCCGCAAGCAACACATATTCAATATTTCGATTGCTTTCCGATTCACCCGCCTCAACAAGGATATCTTTATAATTCTGACTGAAAATGATTTTTCCGTCCTTGTCGGACACCACAAATATATCCTGCGTTGAATCATAGGAATATTTTAAATTCAAACTCAGGCATACGTCCTTGGTGGCAGATATAAGGCTGGCTTTCAGTCCATCTGATATGCTTGCCCAATCATACGTATCCAGCGTTTTTTTGTTTGACAGTGCTATCTCGTTCAGACTTTGTATACTGTTGCCCGCAACATCTGCCTGCTCGGCTGTTAAATCAACGCCGTCCCAATTAAAATAATTCCTCAGTCCGTTTATATAACTCTGTTTCAAACTATTATTCGTTGCCGTGATAAAAGCGCATTCGCCAAGCTTATCCAGCACGTCCTGTTCGGCGCTGTTTATTCCCGAAGCACAATAACCCGTAACGGAAACCAAAGCCATAAGCAAAGTTACCGTCAAAGCCGAAAAAAACAATTTTACCGTTTTCACGCCTGTCTCCCTCTGTTAAGCCGTTAATTATAAAATTATACTAACACGTTATTTTTACATTGTCAATAATACAAAAGATGTATTTATCAATCCTTGCTACTGAAAGAAACTCCGGCACCGAACCGCCTTTTATATTTTGCTTTCATTATATATACAGTCCCTGCAATTCCGCCCAAAACAGCAGCGATTATATCCCCCATTGTGTCATACAAAGAAGAATTAATATCCGAAGTGGAAAGCGCTTTCCCGAATATTGCAAATCCGTTTTTAAGCGTTTCGCTGTTTTCGGGATTTAATAAATTCCCGGCGGCGTCTTTAAAGGTTACCATTCCGCCGTTTTGCGCCCAGTTGGCAATCAGTCGCTCATACCGAATCTGCATATTGGAACCAAGCAGGCAATCCACGCTGAATTCCCAAATCTCCCATAACACCGCCATAAAGAACACAAACATAACGGTAAACATTACTGCCGCCGGTTTGCTTATGCTTGCCGGATGCTTACCGTTCATTGCGACAAAGATTTCATACCCTCCTATGGCGCTGATAACTCCGCTCCATATATGCATCACCAAATCAAACCACCAGAATCTTTCATAAAAATAAAGATAAGAACCAACACAACAGGCAACAAGAATCAGCGTCATAAGCCATGTTTGAACGGTATAATCAAGCCTGCCTATCCATGATTTTCGACCGAAAACGAAAAATATTTCCCAAATAAACGACAGACCTAAAGCAGCAAGCGCCTGCGCAAATTTTGTTCCGCCGTCCGGCTTGTACAAGTTGCTTGTTTCCGGCATCAGAAAAAAGAGCGCGTAACAAGCACACACAATCAGTAGGATCCTCGTTATCCACCAAAAAACCAGATGCGCACGGGGAACAAGCGCCGATATTGTAGCTATTCTTTTCTTTCTCATTATTTAAATCCCTCATATAACACAAAATGCAATATTGCTTCAAGCTTTAGATTCTGACAAAAACAATCAAAATATTTTATCATTTTTTTTCCTTTTTTTCAAGTATTTTTTTCAAACTGCGTTTGTTTGTTGAGTAAACCACCTTCCTTTACTGAAAGTATTCCATGCCGCATGCCCCTCTTATGCCAAAATAAAAAAGTATTGAAAATAAAGATATTTCCATATATAATGATATATAGCATACTTTGCTTAACTTAGAAAATAATAAAAAGGATTTCACGAAAGGAGTACTTTTAAAAATGACTATTTCAAAAGAAGTAGAGGAAATGTGCAAAGTTAAAAAAGGTCCGAATCACGGTCCTGCTCCGATTCCTGAAGAAGGCAAATGGATTAAGTCTTATGATATAAAAGACATTTCCGGTTTTTCGCACGGCGTTGGCTGGTGTGCGCCTCAACAGGGAGCCTGCAAACTTTCACTGAATGTAAAAGAGGGTATCGTTAAGGAAGCACTTATTGAAACAATCGGATGTTCCGGAATGACGCATTCAGCAGCAATGGCGGCGGAGATACTTCCCGGCAAAACACTGCTTGAATGCTTGAATACAGACCTGGTATGCGACGCGATTAACGTTGCAATGAGGGAAATCTTCAAACAGCTTGCTTACGGACGTTCACAGTCTGCCTTTTCTGAAGACGGACTTGCGGTTGGCGCGGCTCTTGAAGATCTCGGGAAAGGGCTTCGTTCCCAGGTTGGCACTATGTTCTCCACCGAGATGAAAGGCGTTCGCTATATGGAAATGGCAGAAGGCTATGTTATTAAAATGGCACTTGACGAAGAAGGCGAAGTTATCGGCTATCAGTTCGTTAAACTTGGAAAGATGCTGGAAGACATCCGCCACGGTATGAGCCCCAACGAGGCATACGAAAAGAACATCGGTCAGTACGGTCGTTTCGACGGTGCCGCCAAATATATTGATCCCCGAGAGGAATAATACGAAAGGAGACATTTTAAAATGAATGATGTAAAATTCGAGGGCAAGGAAAGAAGACTTGCCAAAATTGAAAAGTGTCTTGCGGAGTACGGTATTGCTTCTCTTGAAGACGCTCAAAAAATATGCCTTGATAATGGCATTGATGCAGACGCAATCGTAAAAGGCGTTCAGCCTATTGCTTTTGATAACGCAAGCTGGGCATATACGCTCGGCTGTGCAATAGCTATTAAAAAGGGTTGCTCGGCAGCGGCAGATGCCGCAGCGGCAATCGGTATCGGGCTACAGGCATTCTGCATCCCCGGTTCAGTTGCGGAACAGAGAAACGTAGGTCTCGGCCACGGCAACCTCGGTGCAAGGCTTTTAAGTGAAGAAACAGAATGCTTCGCATTCCTTGCAGGCCATGAATCTTTCGCGGCGGCAGAGGGTGCAATCGGTATTGCACGCACCGCAAACAAAGTCCGCAAAAAGCCACTTAGAGTTATACTTAACGGTCTCGGCAAAGATGCCGCATATATCATTTCCAGAATCAACGGATTCACCTATATAAAAACAGATTATAATTTCTACACGGGGGAACTTTCCGTTGTTGAAGAAAAAGCTTTTTCAAATGGTGAAAGAGCCGCTGTTAAGTGTTACGGCGCAAACGATGTTCTTGAAGGCGTTGCAATCATGAAAAAAGAAGGCGTTGACGTATCCATAACCGGTAACTCAACGAACCCCACAAGATTCCAGCATCTCGTTGCAGGAACATACAAAAAATGGTGCGGTGAAAACGGCAAGAATTATTTCTCTGTTGCCTCAGGCGGCGGTACAGGTCGTACACTTCATCCGGATAATATGGCTGCCGGTCCCGCTTCATATGGTCTTACGGACTCTATGGGACGTATGCATGGAGATGCACAGTTTGCAGGTTCTTCTTCCGTTCCGGCTCACGTGGAAATGATGGGACTTATCGGAATGGGTAACAACCCGATGGTTGGTGCAACAGTAGCCTGTGCAGTTGCAGTAAGCGAAGCACTTAACAAATAAAAGTTTATTTATTTGAACTTTATTTTAAAGCTGTATTCATTTCGGGAATACAGCTTTTGTTTATTCGATGCGGTTTTCAGGGTACAATATCCCTAAAAGCATGATTTTATTCCACATTAAAATTGAATGAATTGCATACATTTATATTTTTTTACGTTTCTTCACTTACGTTTCAATGCATTTTCACCCAATTATCATAAAAATGGGTTATTATAATAACAAATCGGGTAAATTCCGTTTTAATCATAATAAACCCGTTTAGCATATGAAAGAAGGTTATAATTCAATGAATGAATTTGAAAACAAATCAGTAAATCCAAATAGCGACGAAGCAAGCGATCAAAATACACCGTCCGCAAGTGTGCCGTCGGATCCCGCCGGCTATTCTTCAACAGAGGAAGAAAGTTACAATTCAACGAATGAATTTGAAAACAAATCAGTAAATCCAAATAGCGACGAAGCAAGCGATCAAAACATGCAATCTGCAAGTATACCGTCGGAACCCGTCAACTATTCTTCCGCAGTAAAAGGTGCGGAAACAATTGCGCCTCCGGTTTATGAGGTTAAATCACAGCCGTCAGGTAGCAATTATTATCAAAATTCAACATATTCACAAAATCCCTCTTACAACAAAACCGCATATAATTACAGCACAGGCGCTTCTTATCAGCCCTCATCGGCGAAGAAGCCCAAACACAGCGGTAAAACAGCAATTATACTTGTTCTTGCACTTCTGCTCGGCCTTTGCGGCGGAGTCGCAGGAACGTTCCTTGCAAGAGCTATAACCGGAACAACGGGATCGGTTGTTTTATGGAAAACCGCCGACACCTCCGACACGAAATCCTCAGCGGACGGAAGTGAAAAAACAGTTGCGGACGTTGCAGCGGGATGTAGCGCAAGCGTTGTTGAAATCACGACCGAATCCGTGCAGACAGGATCATTTTTCGGAAATTATGTTTCTTCGGGCGCAGGTTCCGGCATTATTGTTTCAAATGACGGATATATAGCGACAAACAATCATGTTATCGACGGAGCGCAAAAAGTAACCATAACCCTCAAAAGCGGAAAAGACTATACGGCAAAAATTATCGGAACGGATGAAAAAACAGATATGGCTTTGCTCAAAATCGACGCGGAAAACCTGACTCCGGTAGTTATGGCCGACAGCGATAAGCTTGTTGCGGGCGAACAAATTGTGGTTATAGGCAATCCCTTAGGTGAGCTCGGCGGATCAGTTACAACAGGAATTATTTCCGCAACGGACCGTGAAGTAACCGTTCAGAATGAAACAATGCGTCTTCTTCAAATAGACGCGGCGGTTAATCCCGGCAACTCCGGTGGCGCACTGTTTAATATGAACGGAGAACTTGTAGGTGTGGTAAACGCCAAATATGCTTCGGAAGAAGTTGAAGGTCTCGGTTTTGCAATTCCGGTAAATACCGCTAAATCCACCATTGATGATCTGCTTGAATACGGATACGTCAAAGGCAGAGCACAGCTTGGAATCACCGCGATTGAAATATCAGACGCCCAAACGGCTCTGAGTGCGGGAGTTACCGAACTTGGCGTTTATGTTTACAGTGTAAACGAAGGTTCCGGTGCTGCCAAAGCAGGACTTCAGGCGGGCGACAGAATTGTAAGCATAGACGGCACAGAGATTTCCACTTATGCCGAGCTGAGCAAAATTCTGGAATCCAAGAATGTGGGCGATACCGTAGAATTAAAACTCAAACGAAGCGGAAAAGAAATATCTGCCTCTTTCAAGCTGACTGAATATAATCCGAATACGCAAACAACATCTGAAGAAGCAACCACAAAAGCACAAAGCTTTTCCTATTACGGATGGTAATGACTTAACGTCTCAAGCTGTGTATGCTTTTGCACAATCAACGCATATAAACCCTGACAGCTGTATATTGTCGGGGTTTAACTTTATCCGAACGATTTTATTGGATTCAAGCATTGTAATTTCAACACACCACGCCGCATAATACATTTTTATTGTATCCTTAAAAGGAAAATGTTTAAACCGGATCGGTACACTCTGTGCGAAAATAATCCATTGTTGCGTTAATGTCTGCCGAAAGAATATCTGTCATTTCGTTCCAACACTTTTCTGTGCCGTTCGTGTTCATATATCGCCCTTTTTTTACTTGTCCCCATATCACTCCGCCTGCTTTCGCTTATGGACATAGGTAGTCCAATCGGGTAGGTGATGGAAGCGTGTATAACGCTCATATTGACCAAAAATCTTTTGATTATACGAGCCCACAAGGACATCGTCAACTGCATCGATGTATCGCCACTCTGCAATCAGCTTGTTTCTCAGATTGTTTAGGCTGTTGATGATCATTCTCCGCTTGTATTCGTCAATCGCTATATAGTATTTTGGATTTCGCATATCGTTTGACCTCCTTCGTCTACATTGTAGCAAAGAGAATTTTTTTGGCGAATGTACGTTTAGATTTCTGAATAAAGAAAGCCGGCGTGGAAAGCATCTCTGCCTTTCACGCCGGCTTTTGCCTTTGCAACGCCCATAAAAGTTGTGTTTGATTGTTGTTTTCAAATTCCGATGTCTTCGGTGGTGTTAGATTGTGAACAGCCGTTTTTTATAGATATCAAAATTCAAAATCTTATTTGATTATGCAAGTCGTATAAAACCATATCTTTATATATTTTCATTAAATCCCGTCAAGTCTTTAACAACTTCACCCGCAATAATCAAGCCTGCGGTAGCGGGAACAAACGAATTGCTGCCGGGAACTCTTAAAGCAGACGAATCATCCGGATTCTGTTTGGCAGACATCTGCGGCTTCAAAGGCAATTCCTTGGAATATACCGTTTTTAAATGTTTTACACCCCTTTTTTTTAGTTCCCGGCGCATAACCCGGGCAAGAGGACACACAGAAGTGTTGTAAATATCGGCAACCTCCAGTGCAGTCGGATCTATTTTATTTCCGGTTCCCATAGAACTAATCACCGGAACCCCTAAAGCTTCCGCATGGGTTACGATTTCTATCTTCCCGGAAACGGTATCTATGGCATCAACAACATAATCATACCGGCTGAAATCCATCAAATCAGCAGTTTCGGGCATATAAAAAATTTTATAGGTATGTACTTCCGCTGACGGATTTATCTGCATAATGCGATTTTTCGCCGCATCGATCTTCAACTCGCCCATTGTTTGTTCCGTTGCAATAATCTGACGATTGATATTGCTTAAACTTACCTTGTCATTATCAATCAAATCCAGCCTGCCGACTCCGCACCGTGCAAGAGCCTCCACAACATAGCCTCCTACTCCGCCGACGCCGAAAACGGCAACACAGGACACTGCAAGTTTTCTCATCGCTTCTTTCCCGAAAATCATTTCTGTCCTTGAAAATCTGCCCATAAACACCGCCTGTTAATTATTCTTTTAATTCTAAAAATCTAATCGGAGCAATGCCCGTCTGACGGATTCCATACTCCGGCATGCTACAATATAACTCTTTTAAGCTATTATATCCGTTTTTCGCGTTTTCAGTAAAGCGCCTTCTTATTCTTTCTCATTTTTAAAGTCTGGAATTGCTTTTGCATTGTCAATCTTGTCAATCGTAGCGCAGATATAAGCAGCATTATCTTTTCCCGCAAATATCCTCTGCCGGCTATAAAATCAACCCGCTCTATTTCTTTTTCTCATGTTCCGAAAGATCTTTCCGTTAAAAATGGGTGAATTTTGTCTACGGGGTAATTATTATCCTCGGGAAAAGCACACCATTCAAAGTCATCGTCAGCAAGTTTAAAAATATAAACCTTTGTCATTGGTCCCAAATTTGTCAAACTATCATTGCCGCCTTTTTAAATCGGAGCAGTGCCCCGTCAAGCTCGCTTGAAACGGGGCTTGCGAACGATTGCAACCTGCGCATGGAGCGTTCGCTCCTCAGGGTTTCAGTGGGAGATTATCACTCCCGCTGAAATTCTGAAATGAACCCTGCCGCCTAAGAGGCGGGGGACATCGGCGAATAAGTTATAAGCGGAGGAACATAATATTTTTTGCATCTACAGAAGACTGCTCTGTCGATGGGAACCTTTACTTCTCTTTATGTTTTTTAAAAATGGATACCGCATATATGCCAGACAGCAACGCACCGCCCATGCACACCAGCATTATCATATTTAACGGACTGCTGTCTCCGGTGCTTGGCGTTGAGGTAACAGCCGCAGTGGTTTGTTCCTCTTTATCGGAAACTGTTGCCGAAGTTGTACTCTCGCCCGTTGTTTGCCCGGCAGTCGTCTTTTCCGCATCTTCGTTTGCAATCCTTTCATAGTACTCCAGCGCCATCAGCGCGTCCTTTGCGGCATAAGCGCTTTCCTCTCCATCATACAAATATGTGCCGTCCTTGCCTGCAAACGTCTGAAGCAAATCATATGTTTCATCCGCACCGTCAAAATCCTCATAAATGCTTTTCGCCATCAAAACATATGCCGTGGAATCTGCATTCGGGGTATTGTATTCCTCGCTGTAAAAATAACCGTTTGTAGCGCGGTACTTTTCAATCTGCTTAAATACATCTTCCTCAACCGCTACCGCATTATCGTCAAAATCCAAACCACGCGTAGAGCCGAGCGCAGAAAGGAACGCCGCATCGTTATCGCAGGAATATCCCCAGTAATTGCAGCCGCTTCCGATTTCATAAAGTTTGATCAAATCATCAAATATCTTTGTTTCAAACGTTTCAAACGTCTCGTCTTCAAGATAATAACTAGCTTCAAACATCAACCTGTAATTATAAACGCTCTCCGCTTGTCCATCGGACGAAGCATAAAGTTCCGCAAGATCAACCGTTTCGCCGTTAAGCGAAAGCCCGCTTACATCATAACCGCTTTCGGAATAGCAAAGCAGAACGCATGCCAGCGTGTATGAATTAAGCGGCGTGCCGTTTTTTAAAGCTTCCGCAAATGACGTGCTGAATTTTTCAAACTTACTCTGCGTATCTAAGCCGGAACGAATGTAAAGCAGAAAATCCGATGCACTCGTATAGGTGAAATCCTTATCTTTAAAAAGATATTCCGCTGTAGCTTTTATTTGATTCTGCACTTCTTTTTTACTTCCGCCCGCCGCAAACGCATCTACCGAAACGGAACAAATAATCAGCATCGCGCACAAAACCGAAATTACTTTTTTCATTTTTAATCCTCCTTAAATGAACCTTGATTACATAAAGTCCCCGGCATTTTGCCGAAACCTTAACTTACCGAATAAATAAACACAATATTATCTCCGTTATTCAGTTTATATTTACCGCAGCTTTTGGATGGATACGACCCGTTTACCATGTATTTCCAACCGCTGTATTGCCCCCTGTCCTTTTCCGATAAACCGCCAATCCCTTTAATATAAACCCCGTACTGTGAGTCAACGGCGTTCAACGCTATTCCCCTTGCTGTGCATAACTGCTTCAGTGCGTCATACACCGTCGAGCCGGATTTTAAATTAAGAGAAACATTTTTAACCAAATAACTCTTTGTTCCGTCATCATATTTCATTGCCGCAGTCCAGTCCACGGTAAGCGTACAGCGTATCTCCGAGTTTTCTGTATGCACCGCTGTCGTTTTCGCTTTTGTCGTATTCTTGACGGCTGCTTTCGTTTCGGATTTGTTTGAACTGTCCGCCTTTGTTCCGGAAGTTGTTGACGTGCTCTTCTTTTTATCGGATGCAGATGTCGTCCCTGTGCTCTTTCCGTTTGATTTTTCCGAAACGGAATTTTTCTTTGCCTCTGTTTTTTCGGTCGAATTCGTCTGCTGAGAATCTGTTCCCGCAGATGATGAACCCGTTGTTTCCGCCTGTAGAGATGCGGAAGCATTTTTATTTTTTCCTGCGGAGCAGCCGCTTAAAACCAAAAGTAGCGCTAATAATACAGGAATAAATTTTTTCATAAAAAAACACCCCCTGCAAACAGAACAAGGGTGTAAATTGAAAAAATGATTTGTCTTTCCCCCTGCCCAAAAGATAATTACAGCAAAAATTAAGGCAGGTATCCTGGCTTATGAGGGATAAATCCCGAAGCGCCTTCTCGTTTCCGATGGCTTAAGCTTCTTCAGACAATAAATAAAAACACAAATCTCTGCGAATTTAAATTTCTGTTCATTGTCTTATTCAATCACAGTAATGGCGGTTGCGGCGGATTTTCACCGCCTTCCGGTTTAATTCCTTTCGAAAACCTTAACCGTATTCACTTTTATCCGATAAAATCATATCATATCTCGCACAGTATTGCAAGAAATATTTCTTTCCTATTTACGTATTCTGCTTGTTGTTACATTAAAAGTATTCTCTGAAATGTTATTTTCTCTGCATTATTGTTCATAGAAAGGCTAGACGCATCTTGAGAGTTTTCCTCCCCCAATTGTCACGCTACTACTGTGTCGGGAATGCGATGATTTCCTCATAGGTTGCTTTCTTCTCCGCCGCCGTCAAGTCAAATTCAACTTATCCATCGTGAGTTCGACTTCGATATGCTGCTTGACATTGAGTTTGGACAATAAACATACCGTTTCCACATGT
>CAZURV010000014.1:0-44173 GCA_964623515.1 uncultured Eubacteriales bacterium
CGTGCTTATTTCCTTGAAGAACTGCTCGGAACGCCGGCAAAGATTTATTATAAATTTGAAGGCAACAACACCAGCGGAAGCCATAAACTTAATTCGGCTATTGCGCAGGCATATTATGCGAAAAAGCAGGGACTGAAAGGCGTGACAACCGAAACCGGTGCAGGTCAGTGGGGAACAGCGCTTTCAATGGCTTGTTCCTATTTCGGGCTTGACTGCAAAGTTTATATGGTTAAAGTTTCCTATGAACAGAAACCTTTCCGCCGCGAAGTGATGAGAACTTACGGCGCTGAGGTTACGCCATCGCCTTCTATGGATACGGCGATAGGCAGAAAAATAAATAAAGAACATCCGGGGACAACCGGAAGTCTCGGATGCGCAATTTCGGAAGCTGTTGAAGTTGCAACCTCAAACGATGGTTACAGATACGTTCTGGGTTCAGTGCTCAATCAGGTGCTTCTGCATCAGTCTGTTATCGGGCTTGAATCGAAAAAGGCCCTTGAAAAGTACGGTGAAAAACCCGATATTATTATTGGCTGTGCCGGAGGCGGTTCGAACCTCGGCGGACTGATTGCACCGTTTATGGGTGAAAAAATCAAAGGAGAGGCGGATTACAGAATTATTGCCGTTGAGCCTGCGTCCTGTCCGAGCTTCACGAGAGGCAAATACAGATATGATTTCTGCGATACGGGTAAAATCTGTCCGCTTTCAAAAATGTATACGCTCGGCAGCGGATTTATCCCGTCGGCAAATCACGCGGGCGGACTCCGCTACCACGGCATGAGTTCTACACTTTCTCAGCTTTATGATGATGGACTTATGGAAGCGCGTTCGGTGGAGCAGACGGCCGTATTTGAAGCGGCGGAGCAATTTGCAAGAGTGGAAGGTATCCTTCCCGCACCCGAAAGCAGTCATGCAATCCGCGTTGCGATGGATGAAGCGCTTAAATGCAAAGAAACGGGTGAAGAAAAAACAATTTTGTTCGGCCTTACGGGAACCGGATATTTCGATATGGTTGCTTATGAAAAATTCCATAACGGTGAGATGAGCGATCATATTCCCACAGATGAAGAACTTCAGCCCGGATTTGACGGAATACCTAAATTTCCCGGCAATGAATAATTATAACCTATTATTTGCCGATGTCCCCGCCTCTTAGGCGGGCGGGGTCCATTTCAGAATTTCAGCGGGAGGGAGATAATCTCCCGCTGACCCTGCGGAGCAAACGCTCCCTGCGCAGGTTGCAATCGTTCGCAAGCCCCATTTCAAGCGAACTTGATGGAGCACTGCTTCGATTTAAATTTAAACAAAGGCTTAAGCCAAGAAAAACCGCTGATTGTTTATCAGCGGTTTTTTCTTTTCTGAAAGCTGTATTTATTTTTTCAGTTTGGAGAGGAGGCAAAAGAGATTTCCGCCGATAACATTTCCCAGGGTTATAACAAAAAGAGGCAGAATCCAAGTTTTAATCGGAAGAGCAAGCATAAAATAAAACATATCTGCAACGCTGTGTTCGAAACCGCTGAGGATAAATACGCTTACGCAGAATACAACGATTAGCGCGGATGAAAAATTTTTCTTTTCGCCTTGATTGTTGAAAACATCAACGGCTATAAACATCATGATGCCACAGAATACCGCAAGAAGCAGAAGACTTAAATATCCGTCTTCGACTTTTGCGGCGGCAACAGAGGTGCATCTTTCAATGATTTTATCGTAAATTTTTGTGAATCGAACCGCAAGCGCCGATAAGGCGGTACCTGCAAAGTTCCCAACCCATACAAGCAGTGTGAACAGTATATAAGACGGTTTATTTTTTACGATGTACGGCGCTTTTCCGGTAAACAGATTCAGTCCAAATGTTAAAACCGTCAGCAGTCCTACGCTGAAAAGCAGTGATCCTGCAATGGGATTTTCAACGCTTAAATAAACGATACAGCCGATACTTATCGCCATTCCCGCAAGAACGGCAAGCGCAAATTCTTTTAAATATTTAACCATTTTCATTCCCTCCATTTGAACCAAATCCAAAAAGTAAAACAATTCTATCATATTTTTATACCTATGTAAATAAGGCTGTAAATTCAAAAAGGCAATGATATATAACTTAGACAAATATGTCCTCCGGTTTTAAGGCGGCAGACTCCGTTTTCAAAATTAACAGAGGGCAAACAAATCCTTTCTGTGATTTCTCAGGTAGTTGACATTGCCCTTTGCCGCATTCAAGAACGCGGGGAATCCCCCTATTGGATGTAAAAATATTTGTGAAAATATATCACGCCGATTTTACACAAGAAGAAATAGCCGAAACGTGTAAAGCCGAAACCTTTACACAAGAACTGATAGAGACAATCAGAAAAAAAGGTTACAGAAAAGGAACAAATAGAAAACAGCTTTTTTACTTGGATTACTGTACAGCGTTATTATGATTTTTCACTTTTCTCTTTCAGGGATTTTATTTGGATTCTCTTTCGGCTTCAAAAAGATAAAAATTTGATTATTTTCAGTTAAATAAAGAGAGATTGGTGGATTTTCGGATTACCGGATTTACATTAGGCATTTTTTTCTTTCTGAAAGCCAAAGGTTACAAATCTTTTAAAATCCGATTAAAATGTAAAAACATGGAAAGCGTAAAGTTTTAACCTTTACACAATAGCGCTTTGTTCAACCAAAACGCTGATGTTATGCGCTTTTTTGGTAGCTTTTGATTTGACATATCAATCTTTTTGTGTTAAAGTACCCTCGTTTGTCGAATCGCTGTGCTCTGAATAAGAGAAGCGGTTTGCATGCCGACACTGTTTAACGCTGCTGCACAAATGTTGCATGCGCCCGAGGGAAAGGCTGAAATATGCGTGAAATAAGCAGGCGTGTAACCCGGAGAGTTTTGCTGTACCCCAAAATCCAAAATTCCGGCAGAACTGAATCGGGAAGCGGAGATTCACAGGACCCGAATCATAGGCATAAAGCGTTCATCTCTTTTATGCTGAAGCTGACAAACCGGAGGATTTATGATAAATATCAAAAAACGGTTGATTTCCGTTATTGCTGCGGCAATAGGGTGCGCAATACTTTGCGTCAGTTCTTTTGCATCGGCAGGAGGCGGAAGCACTGTAATGCTTCGCGGCGGAACACAGGCGGTGGATTCGATTGAGTACAACGGCATAAAAATCAGCGCCCTTTATCCCGGATATCAATGTGCAGAGCTTGTGATGAGATTTTATACGGAGGTTTATGGCTTTAATGTATTTAACCTTTATTCAAGCGATTCTGTTCCTGTTGGTTCGGGCGGAGAAAAGTTTTTAAGCACGAGAGAGCCGAGAAAAGGCGATATTGTCCGTTTTCAGGACAGAACGCACTGGGCGCTTGTTAAAAGTGTAAGCAAAAACGGAACGGTAACGATTATTGAGCAAAACTGGAATATGGGCGGATATGTTCCGATTAACAGAACAGTGCAAAAGAACGATTATGCGGTAACATTTTTTACTTATGAAGGATATTACAATGCGGAGCAGGATGCTGTTGAGTCGGCGAAAGCAAAAGAGAATGGCAGACAGTGGTTTCCAGGAGAGGAAGAGGAAAAATTCTATAACAGTCTTATTGCTCCGGACAATATAAAGAGTAGCGCGGCTTTTACTGCAAAGTCGGACAGTGTGTTTTCCGATTTGCAGCGAAATATGCAAAATAAGATTTAAACAAAAATGACAAATGGCTGAGAAGTCATTTGTCTGTTTTTTCGGAGCAGTTTTTCTTTTTAACATTTAAAAGCAGAAAAAGATCCGGGAATCAGAGCCTGCCGGCTTTCTGGGTGCATACTGTTTATGTTTAATTATAACAAATATATTTTGTGCATTTCTTAATCAGCGCATTGTTTACGGACGCATCGATTTCAATTCCCTGCGGGGTAAAGCGTTCTGAATAAACCGTACCGGCAGTGCGGATTTTTGCGCACAGTGCGCCTTCGGAAAACGGAAGAAGCAGTTTAACTCTTGAAAAGGCGGAAGGAAGAGCTTTTTCAATTGCCGTCAGCAGTTTATCAAGGCCTTTTTTTTGTTTTGCGCTTATCATAACGGTATTGCCTATTCTCGGATAGTCAAACATTTCCGGCACAAGGTCGCATTTGTTCATTACAGATAGGATGGGTTTGTTCTCACATCCCAGTTCATTCAGGAGGTTGTTTGTGACTTTAAGATGTTCTGCGGATTCATTGCTTGAGGCATCGCATACATTGAGTATCACGTCTGCTTCCGCTGCTTCTTCAAGCGTTGATTTGAAAGCTTCAATTAGATTGTGCGGCAGTCTGCGGATAAGACCAACTGTATCCACAAGCATTATTTTTCTGCCGTCGTTCAGTTTCAGTGCTCTGGCGGTAGGATCGAGTGTTGCAAAAAGCTTGTCTTCCGCAAGCACGCCGGAATCCGTCAGCGCATTCATCAGCGTTGATTTTCCGGCGTTTGTATATCCGACAATCGCCGCAGTTTCAATGCCTGTTTTTTTCCGTCTCCCTCGCGTAAGATCTCTGCGCTTTTTTACTTGACGGAGTTCTTCTTCCAGCGAATTGATTCTTTTTCGGATATATCTTCTGTCGCTTTCCAGTTTGCTTTCACCGGGGCCTCTTGTGCCGATTCCTCCGCCGAGACGTGAAAGGCTTGCGCCTTCGCCGCTTAAACGCGGCAGGCGATAATTTAATTGTGCAAGCTCAACCTGAAGTTTGCCCTCTGCGCTTCTGGCTCTTGCGGCAAATATATCAAGAATCAAAGCAGTTCGGTCAATGACCGCCTTTTCAGTGAAATCCTCTATATTCCTCTGCTGGCTCGGGGAAAGCTCACAGTCAAAAATCAGCAAATCTACGTCATTTGCAAACGCAAAATCACAAATTTCCCGAAGTTTTCCTTTCCCGATATATGTCGCGGTGTTTGGACGTTCTTTTTTTTGGATGACTTCCGCAATAACTGTCGCACCGGCGGTTTTTGCAAGTTCTTTAAGTTCGTGCATCGATGCTTTCGCGTCGTAATCTCCGGTGTCTATGCCTACAAGCACGGCGTATTCCGTTTTTTCTATGTTTTCGTACATAGTATTATTCTATACTTTCAGGCTTAATAAATCAAGATTATTAAAATTCCGTTTTTGGTTTAAACCAGATAAGGACAAAAGGTTTTGGGGGAGAAAATTTTCCATTATGTTAGTTGACTACGGCAGCATTCCTGCGTTTTTAAACTGCGTCTAAAAAATTTTTGCCTTACAAAATTACCCTGTACCTGAAATGCATGAATTTTTAAAGAAAGACCGGGCAAAAATTGCAGTCAGGTTGACGCTTGACGAGCATTTTTAACGCAGTATATCCGAAAAAAGCATCATTATCAGGCTTTTTCTTTCTTTTGGATTTAAACCAACAGTAGAAAAAAATAGGATAATATGATAAAATAAGAACGTAATATTTTTGAGGAGGATTTATGTATAATCTTTCGGATATAAACGATGTAAAACAGATACTGAAAAAACACGGCTTTTCATTTTCAAAATCATTCGGTCAGAATTTTATTGTAGATTCGTCTGTATGCCCGGAGATGGTAAATTGTGCCGGGATTGAAAAAAACGACTGCGTGATAGAAATCGGGCCCGGAATAGGCGTGCTTACAGCGGAACTCTGCAAATCGGCAAAATCGGTTGCGGCGGTTGAAGTTGACAAACGTTTGCCGGAGGTGCTTTCAGATACTCTTGCCGATTATAAAAATTTAAAAATAATATGCGGCGATATTATGAAACTCGATGTTAACGAACTGATAAAAAAAGAGTTTGACGGCGGCACTGTGCATATATGCGCCAATCTGCCGTATTATATAACGTCTCCCGTGATTATGAAACTTCTTGAAGAAAAATCTGCGGTTAAAGATATAACCGTAATGGTGCAGAAAGAAGCGGCAGACAGGCTCTGCGCTGAGGTAGGTACAAGGGCATGCGGCGCGGTAACTGCGGCTGTTTCATATTATGCGGAAGCGGAAAAATGCTTTTTGGTAGGGAAAGAGAGCTTTTTTCCAAGTCCGAAAGTAGTCAGTGAAGTAATTAAGCTTAAAATCAGAAAGACTCCTCTCGTAACCGTTCAAAGTGAAAAGAACTTTTTCAGAATTATTAAAGGCGCGTTTGCTCAGCGGAGAAAAACGGTTTTAAATTCTCTTTCTTCAAGTCTGAATATTGCTAAGTCAAGGGTTGCGGAAGCTCTTGAATCATGCGGTATACCATCGGATATAAGAGCGGAAAGATTAACGATGCAGAATTTTGCAGATTTATCTGATTGTTTAATGAGGTAGTTAAATGGATACGTTTTTAAAAAGAACCTGGGCTGAAATTGATATTGATAAAATTGAAAAGAACTATGACGTCTGCCGTTCTATGCTTAGAGACGGCGTTAAAATGATGGCGGTTGTGAAAGCGGACGGATACGGGCACGGAGCTGTGGTTTACGCCAAAACATTCGCCGAAAAAGGCTGTGAATGGTTTGCGGTTTCCAATGTTGATGAGGCTCTACAGCTGCGAAGAGCAGGTATAAGCAATCCGATTCTTATTCTCGGATTTACACCTGCGTATGAAGCTGATGTTCTTGCATATAACAATATTTCACAGGCTGTTTATAATCTGGATTATGCACGTGGACTGTCTGCAGCTGCAGCAGAGAAAGGTGTTCAAGTCAATATTCACATAAAGGTAGATACCGGTATGTCGCGTATCGGATTTTTATATCAGGACAACGTAACAAATGCGAACAGTATAGCTGAAATGTATGCGGCATGCACAATGCCGAATCTTTATCCTCAGGGAATCTTTCAGCATTTTGCTGTGGCGGATGAGGGAGAGGCAGGCGAAGTTTATACACGCCTTCAGTATGAACTCTTCAGAGACGCGATAAACAGACTGGAAGCAAAAGGCGTGAATTTTGACATCCGCCATTGTTGCAACAGCGCGGGGGCGAGCGAATACAGAGAATTTCAGATGGACGCCTGTCGTCAGGGAATTACGATTTACGGCTTAAAAAGCTCATCCGAAGTAAAGGAACAGTGGGGAATAGAACCCGTTATGAGCATAAAAACCGTTATAAGTATGGTCAAGAAAATCGAAGCGGGGACGTCTGTTTCTTATGGTAGACGGTTTACTGCGCAGAGACCGACGAAGATTGCAACCGTTTCAATCGGATATGCAGACGGATATACGCGCCGTCTTTCCGGTAACGGTGCGCGTATGATTGTTAAGGGACATTATGTTCCGGTGGTCGGCAGAATATGTATGGATATGTGTATGCTTGACGTTACGGATGTTGAAAATGTGAAAGCAGGCGATACGGCAACCGTTATGGGCAAGGATGGGAATCTTGAGATTTCAGCAGATGAACTTGCGGAAAAATCGGGTACTATCAATTACGAAATAACCTGTGATATTTCAAAAAGAGTACCCCGTGTTTACTACAAAAACGGTGAAATCACGGAGATTCAGAAATTCTGATAAGGTTTTATAAAAAACACCGTTCGGATAAAGGAACATCCGACGGTGTTTTTTCTTTATATATTTGGCTTAATCCTTATTTAAAAAATTTATCATATATGCCGAAACCGAAAATAAATAGGATAATCAGCGGAAGAACATACGTTAAGTATCCGCGCATCCAGTTGTGAATTTTCATTCCTTTTCCGGTGTTTGCTTCTTTTTTGAAATTCTTCCAGCCCCAGCCGTATCTTGAAACGCAGAATAAAAGGTAAACGAGAGAACCGAGAGGAAGTAAAATGTTGCTGACCAAAAAATCTTCTAAATCCATAACAGTACCGCCGAAGATTTCAAATCCGCTCCAGCTCAGAATGTTGAATCCGAGTACGCACGGCATGGACAGTGCGATAATCAGCACGAGATTGATAATACCGGATTTCTTTCTGCTCCAGCCGAATAATTCCATGCCGCAGCATATGATGTTTTCAAATACAGCCAAAACAGTTGAAAGCGCCGCAAAGGCCATAAACAGGAAGAACAGACTGCCCCAGAGACGTCCCATATTCATATTTGAAAAGATATTCGGAAGCGTTATGAAAATAAGATTCGGTCCTGATGTCTGATCTACATTATATGTGAAGCACGCGGGGAAAATAATCAATCCTGCTGTGATTGCAACAAAGGTATCTAAAATGACAACTCTTACGGATTCACCGAGCAGGGAGTGCTTTTTATCAATATAACTGCCGAAAATAGCCATTGCGCCTACTCCGAGACTTAAAGTGAAAAATGCCTGATTCATCGCGCTGACCACAGTGTTTATGATTCCGACTTTTTGCATCCTAGCAAAATCCGGAACAAGATAAAATTTAAGGCCCTCCTTTGCTCCCGGCATAAAGAAGCTGTTAACGGCAAGAACAAGCATAATTGCAAGCAGGGCAATCATCATAACTTTTGTTATTCTTTCAAGCCCTTTCTGAAGACCGGCGATGCATACAATAATGCATACCACAACAACGATTATCATCCAAAAGCTCATCATTCCGGGATCTGCAAGCATATCGGAAAACTTTTCGGCAACCTCTTCAGATCCAAGACCGCTGAGTTTTCCTGACGCAGTCATATAAAAATAGTGAAGCATCCATCCGGCGACGGTTGTGTAAAACATCATCAGAAGATAACATCCGCCGAGGGCGAAATATCCGTGAATATGCCATTTCTGACCGGGTTTTTCAAGCTCTTGATATGCTTTTACCGGGCATTTTCGGCTTGCACGGCCGACTGAAAATTCCATACATAATACCGGAAGCCCAAGGATAATTAAAAACACTATGTAAAACAATACAAAGGCTCCGCCGCCTCCCTGACCGGCAACATAAGGGAATTTCCATACGTTTCCGATTCCTATTGCACATCCTGCCGACAGCAGGATAAATCCAAGCCTTGATTTAAGCTTTTCTCTCTCCATAAAAACAAATCTCCCCGTAATTTGTATGTGAAGTTTAATAATATATCTGCAGAATTTTTGATACAGTTCTGTGCTGAACACTACTAAACAGTTAAAATCTTTCGGTATCATATTCAGTTTTTTCATGATACATAGCAGGCGTTTATGTTATCGCACATGCCAAAAAAAATAATATCATAATAAAATGCGCAAAGCAACCGTTATATTTCACGAATAAAAAATAAAAGTTTCGATTTTTTATAAAATTATTGACTATTTTTAATATAAAACTGCAATGTTCTGCAAAGCAAAGAGTTAGTTTATTTTAAATAACTTTTATATATCCTGAAAATATATTGAAAAATTTCAAAACAGAAAAAACCGCATAGTAACGTCATTTGAGAACATTTTGCGTATAATAAAAAAGCAGTTGAAAAACTGCTTTCTTTGGTCGAGGTGACAGGATTCGAACCTGCGGCCCCCTGGTCCCAAACCAGGTGCTCTACCAAACTGAGCCACACCTCGATATTAAGTTTTTATATTTGAACAGTTGCAAATTTCTTTTGTTGGCATAAAATCTCAAACTGAAAGTATGTAGAACCACGGGCGTTTCATTGACAACGGTTATTATATAATAACCGTTTTAATTTGTCAATAAAATCAGCCTTTACCCTTTAGGTTAGGGTGAAACAGAATAAAACAATTTCTATTTATTCCCTGTGTGCCGTTTCAACAGAATAATCTGATTCACTGCCGGAGTTCTGATCCTTTTTTCCGAATATAAACAGCTTATTCATAATATAATTAAATATTATTTCAAAAAGACCGAATAAGCATCGGAATATGAAAGCAATCACAGCACCTTTCGCATGCAGATAGTCCCCGTGTGCATTCTTTTCAAGCGCTACAATTCCGATTATGTTCATATCAACAAATAACTTCATACCAAATGTTGTTACAATAAAGGAAAAACCGCGTGCCCCCACAGTTCCGAAAAATTCTTTCAGAACCGTACCTGCGCGCCATTGCTCGGAACGGAAAACGATTACTTTGTTCGCAATAAACGTAAGCACGGTTGCCGTAATCCATCCTGTCGCTGTACCGATTGAATTTGCATTGTTTTCAAAAAAAGATATTTTGGAATGGGACAGAACAAGATTCGCTAAAATATAATAAACACCGAGGTTGATAATGACTCCGCATATAAATCCGCAGACAATGTATCTGAGCGTTTCGGCGCTTAAAATATCTTTTTTCAGTTTTGAAAAATTTTCGGTTTGTTTAATCATAGTGTCTCCGTGAAAAAATTGTATAACGGAATTGCTTCCTTTCGTTTTTGCGTTGAAGTGTAGCCGGCCTGACTTGTTGCAAATATGGAATGCAGGTGTCAATCGCTTTATTGAATTATACTAAACAGAGAAAAGCTTTGCAATAGTGCTGATGGTTTTCATGTTCGTAAATATGCATAAATATTTTCAGTATTTTTCTGTGTTTTTGCGAATAGATAACAAAAAACAATGGTGCTATGATTATTTTATTAGATTTAAAGCCTGTAAAATGAGTTTTTTATAAAGAAATGCTTTAAGTCAATTTCCGGTTAAGGAGGACATATTTTGAAGTTTTATAACGCGAAAGATATCAGAAATGTTGCAATTGTGGGGCACGGTTCATGCGGTAAAACAACTTTGGCAGAGGCCATGCTTTATATGGCCGGAGCTACGGACCGATTAGGAAAAGTAGTTGACGGGAATACCGTTCTGGATTGTGATTCCGAGGAAAAAAAGAGGAAAATATCCGTTGCTGCTTCCACCGCTTCTTTTGAATGGGAAAACACAAAAGTAAATATAATAGATACTCCCGGTCTTTTTGATTTTGCAGGCGGAATGGCGGAAGGCATACGCGCAGCGAAAACCGCACTTATTGTTCTTTCCTGTTCCAGCGGACTGCGCGTAGGGCAGGAAAAAGCATTCAAGGCAGCGGATAAACGCAATATCAGCAAAGCGTTTTGCATAACAAAGTGCGACAGGGAAAACACGGATTTCTATAAGGTGTTTGCGTCTTTGAGAGAAAAATACGGCAACAGTGTGTGTCCTGCTGTGGTTCCGGTTTATAAAGACGGCAAGGTTGACTGCTATGCAAATCTCATTACACATAAGGGCGTAAGATACTGCGGCGGTAAGGTTGAAGACATTGATTTCCCCGAGTTTGAGCAGTACGATGAAATGATGGAAATCCTGAAAGAAGCTGTTGCTCTTACAGACGATTCCCTGATGGATAAATTCTTTGAGGGTGCGGATTTCACAACCGAAGAAATCAGAAACGGTCTGCGCGCTTCCATGGCGGAAAATCTTGCATATCCCGTTTACGGATGCAGTGGACTTACCACAGCAGCCGTTTATATGCTGATGACAAGTATCGTGAAATTTTTCCCTGCGGCAGCAACCGCACGTGAAAATGCTTCTGACGGAGATGGAAATCCGATTACTCTGCAGTGCAACGAAAACGGCAATTTAGCGGCGATTATATTTAAAACTATAGCAGACCCTTTCATAGGGAAGCTTTCGCTACTTAAAGTTGTTTCCGGAAAATTGACTCCTGATGTGCATGCATATAACAGCAGAACAGGGAAAACAGAAAGAATCAGCAAACTGATATTTATGCACGGCGCGAAGCAGGAGGAAACAAAATGTATTCCTGCCGGGGATATAGGCGCGGCAACAAAACTTGAAGATTTTGCAACCGGAGATACGATTTCCACGGAAGAGGCTCCTATTACGCTTGAAAGCGTTGATTTGCCTCACGCATCGATTTCAAGAGCGGTTAAGGTTTTAAAAAAAGGCGATGAATCAAAAGCCACCGCTGCAATACACCGTTTATGCGAAGAAGATCCTGTTCTTACACTTGTAAACAATACCGAAACGCATGAACAGATTATTTCAGGGCTTGGTGAACAGCATCTTGACGTTGCGGTGTCAAAACTTAAATCAAAATTCGGCATTGAAGTTGAACTTACCGTTCCTAAAATTGCATACCGCGAAACGATAACAAAAAAAGTTTCTGTTCAGGGACGTCACAAAAAACAGTCGGGTGGGTCAGGTCAGTTCGGCGATGTTTGGATAGAGTTTGAACCTATTGATCAAAGTACGGATCTTGAGTTTGCCGAACGAGTAGTAGGCGGAGCTGTTCCGAAAAACTTCTTCCCGGCAGTAGAAAAAGGGCTCAGAGAAAGTGTAAAAAAGGGAGTTCTTGCAGGTTATCCGATGGTTGGCATTAAGGCAACGCTTTATGATGGTTCGTATCACCCGGTTGATTCCAATGAAATCGCGTTCAAAACTGCTGCTTCTATTGCCTTTAGAAACGGTATTCCGCAGGCCGGGCCGGTCATTCTTGAACCCATCGGTATGCTCAAAGCATACGTCAACGAAGACGTTATGGGGGATATTATCGGCGATATAAATAAGCGCAGAGGGCAGGTCCTCGGAATGAATCAGATTGACGATATGCAGGAGATAAATGCATATGTGCCAATGGCGGAAATGGGAAGTTTTTCAACTTCTCTTCGTCAGATTACACAGGGGCGCGGTTATTATGAGCTTGAATTTGACCGTTACGAAAAGGTTCTTCCTGCGATAGCGGATAAAATCATTGCGGAAGCAAAAACAGAATAAACATTATGATTTTACAATCAGAACGTTTCATAAACCCCGGATCGCTGATGCAGTCCGGGGTTGGGTTTTTCTGTTTCGAATTTATATATAAAATCCCATGAGTTTTCCGTTAAAATGTTAATTTAGTTATTAATTCGGTCAAATTTTTTACATATAAAAAAGAACTGCATCAGCAGTCCTTTTTTGGTGACCCGGACGGGAATTGAACCCGTGTTACCGCCGTGAAAGGGCGGTGTCTTAACCGCTTGACCACCGGGCCTTATATGTAAAAGCCTTTTGGCTGTTACAGTTAAATGGTAGCGGCAGTCGGATTTGAACCAACGACACTTCGGGTATGAACCGAATGCTCTAGCCAACTGAGCTATGCCGCCATTTTTGCCGCAGATTTCCGCAACAAGCAGAATTTATTTTACTATACGAAAGAAAACTTGTCAATACTTTTTTATAATAATTTTATTAAACATTACTTTATTACCTTATATGTATAGAAAAATGTATACCTTTCATATTACCGTTTCTGTAGAGTGTATTGCCGAAGATTTATCTTAGCAAAAGAAAAAACTATCATGACCTTTTGTTTGCGTAACCGAAAGATAGAATCAGAACCATTTCGTATTTAAAGAATAAGAATTAAGCTAAAATTAAAATCTCCGAAAGCATAGTGTTGATGCTTCCGGAGAACTTTTTATTTAGTCTCTTCATGTTTGATTGTTGCGGCTTCGACAAACCCTTTGAACAAAGGATGAGGAAGATTCGGTCTTGATTTAAATTCCGGATGAAACTGGCAGGCAATAAAGTATCTGTGAGAAGGAATTTCTATCATCTCGCATATATGACCGTCGGGAGATTTTCCGGCGAAAATAACACCGGCTTTTTCATAATCGGATACAAAATTGTTGTTCACTTCATATCTGTGACGGTGGCGTTCCGAAATGTTCTTTTTACCATACAGCTTATATGCTTTGCTTTCTTCGTTAAGAACGCAGGGATAGGCACCCAGTCTCATGGTTCCTCCCATATCCGTAACATTTTTCTGTTCAAGCATAAGGTCTATAACAGGATGCGCAGTTTCCGGATTTATTTCCGCCGAGTTTGCATCTGTATAGCCGAGAACGTTTCTTGCAAATTCAATCATTGCAATCTGCATACCTAGACAGATTCCGAAATACGGAATATTATTTGTTCTTGCATAATTGGCGGCCGCAATTTTACCCTCGATTCCGCGTGAACCGAAACCGCCGGGCACCAGGATGCCATCAATACCGTTCAAATATTTTTCTGCTCCGTCCTTTTCAATATCTTCTGAATCAATCCAGTGTATGTTCACTCGGCTGTCGCATGCCATGCCGCCTGCCTTGAGCGCTTCAACTATGCTAATATAACTGTCGTGCAGAGCAACGTATTTTCCGACAATTGCTATGTTTGTTTCACGGCTCAGGCTGTTGAGCTTGTTCAGCATTTCTTTCCAGGAGGAAAGATCGGGTTCGTTGCATTTCAGCCCTAATTTTTTGATGGCAACTTCTGCAAGCCCTTCTTTTTCCATCATAATGGGAACTTCATAAAGAATACCGCAGTCCATATTTTCTATAACGCATTCCGACTCAACATTGCAGAAAAGCGCAATTTTATCTTTTAGACTCTGATCGAGCGGATAGTCGGTTCGGCAAACGATAACATCCGGACGAATACCAACGGAAAGGAGTTCCTTAACGCTATGCTGTGTGGGTTTTGTTTTCAGCTCTTGCGAAGCCTTGATAAAAGGTACAAGCGTTACATGCACAAACAGGCAGTTTTCTCTGCCGACTTCGTGCGAATACTGTCTGATTGCTTCAATAAAGGGTTGTCCCTCAATATCGCCGATGGTTCCTCCGATTTCTATGATGCAGACATCCGTATCCGGATTGGAACGGAGGCTCCGTTTGATTTCATTTGTTATATGCGGAATCACTTGTATGGTTTGTCCGCCGTAAACGCCCTTCCTTTCGTCTGAAAGAACCTGCCAGTAAACTTTACCGGACGTAAGGTTTGAAGATTTTGTAAGGCTTATATCAATAAACCTTTCATAATGGCCGAGATCCAGATCGGTTTCCGCGCCGTCATCCGTAACAAAAACTTCGCCGTGCTGAACGGGATTCATCGTTCCGGGATCAACGTTCAGATAAGGGTCGAGTTTCTGAACGGTTACGCTGAGACCCCTGCTTTTAAGCAGTCTGCCCAGTGAAGCTGCTGTAATTCCTTTGCCGAGTCCCGACACAACACCGCCGGTAACGAATACATATTTTTTAGCCATAGTTGTTCTCCTCTTCCCCAAAACCTGCACTTAAGTTTTTGATAATAATTTTTGGCTTAAACCTTACACCATGCACTGTTTGCGATTATGTGAATTGCATCTGCTTGATAATCCGCCAACGGCACTTCTCCTGCTCAATCTGTTAAATTTAAGATATCCGCCACATCGGTAAGCGGCGGGAGTGAAATATTTTGCAAAAGTATTTACGATGAGGCTTGCTTATATTGAAAAAAGCAACTTTCCGAGGAAAGTTGAACCCTTGATTATTATAGTACTACAAACGTTATTTTGCAATAGTTTTTGTTGTTTTTACAAATATATTTTAAAGCGAAAAATTTAAAATAATATTTTATTACCTTTAAATCGGAGCAGTGCTCCATCAAGCTCGCTTGGAACGGGGCTTGCGAGCGATTGCAACCTGCGCAGGAAGCGTTTGCTCCTCAGGGTTTCAGCGGGAGATTATCACTCCCGCTGAAATTCTGAAAAAGACCCTGCCGCCTAAGAGGCGGAGACATCGGCGAATAAGTTATATTGGTTTCCGTTTATTACTGTTGCAAAATAACAATTGCAGTAAAAGTAGCTGAGAAGAACAGATTATGAAAAGCTGAGAAAAGAGAAGAAATCAGATAACAAAACACAGGATATGAGAACTTTATATGAAAAATACTCATAACTTGTGTTCATATTCGTTTAATCTTTGTGCATATTGAACGATGACAAAAGCTGAAAAATAGAGTATGATACTAACATAGTAATCAGTTTGCAGAGTTAATACACAACCCCCTTGTTTATTAGCTTTAAACTCTTGCTTTTTGGGACTACTCAAACAAAGTCGGAGTTGTTGCAACCGCAACAACTTTTTTGTTTTAAGAATATCGAAAGGGGTAAAAAGTAAAATGAAAAATGTTCCTGAAATGTTTGGCGAAAAATGTTTCAACGAAGCCGTGATGAGAGAAAGGCTTCCGAAAGAAGCTTATAAAGCGCTGAAAAAAACTATTGGAGAGGGCGCACCGCTTGATTCATCGTTGGCAAATGTGATTGCACATGCCATGAAAGATTGGGCGATTGAACACGGAGCCGCATATTATACCCATTGGTTTCAGCCGCTTACCGGAACAACTGCAGAGAAGCATGACAGCTTCATTTCTCCTGCAGAAGGCGGAAAAGTTATCATGGAGTTTTCCGGGAAGGAGCTTGTGAAAGGTGAGCCGGACGCGTCTTCTTTCCCGAACGGAGGTCTTCGCGCAACCTGCGAAGCGAGGGGATATACGGCATGGGATCCCACATCATACGCATTTATAAAAGAAGGCGTTCTCTGCATACCGACCGCTTTCTGTTCATACGGCGGTCATGCACTTGATAAAAAAACGCCGCTCCTGCGTTCTATGGAAGCAGTAAACAAGCAGGCACTCAGAATCGTTAAACTTTTTGGTATGGACGATGTTAAAAAGATCACGTCAACCGTCGGCGCGGAACAGGAATTCTTTTTAATTGATAAGGAAGTTGCACGTAAAAGAAAAGATATTACATATACCGGCAGAACACTATTCGGTTCAAATCCGCCGAAAGGGCAGGAGCTTGACGACCATTATTTCGGCGTTCTCAAAGGCAGAGTTGCCGCATATATGGAAGATGTTAATGATGAATTATGGAAACTCGGTGTGCTTGCAAAAACAAAACATAACGAAGTTGCTCCGGCACAGCATGAGCTTGCTCCTATTTTTGTTTCCACCAATTTGGCAACGGATCAGAACCAGCTAACGATGGAAGTTATGAAAAAAACCGCATTAAAGCATGGGATGGTTTGCTTGCTTCATGAAAAGCCGTTTGCGGGAATCAACGGAAGCGGAAAGCATAACAACTGGAGTTTATCCACGGATACGGGAGTCAATCTTCTCAATCCCGGTAAAACACCGTATGAAAATGCACAGTTTCTTATTTTTCTGAGTGCTGTTATTAAAGCGGTTGACGAATATCAGGAATTGCTCAGAATTTCAGCCGCAAGTGCGGGAAATGATCATCGTCTCGGTGCTTCGGAAGCGCCTCCGGCAGTAATTTCCATTTTCCTCGGAGATGAGCTTGAAGGCGTGCTTAAAGCGATTGAAACCGGAAAATCCTATGAGGATTCGGCAGGCGGAAAGCTGGAAATCGGCGTTACGGTATTGCCTGAACTTCCCAAAGACAATACGGATCGAAACAGAACGAGTCCGTTTGCTTTTACAGGCAATAAATTTGAATTCAGAATGGTAGGTTCCAATCAGTCTATTGCCGATGCCAATATTGTTTTGAATACTGCTGTTGCAAAAGAACTTGATGAGTTTGCAACGGAACTTGAAAAAGCTGATGATTTCAACAAAGCAGTTGCGGAACTTGTTAAGAAAACGGTTACCGAACACAAGCGAATTATCTTTAACGGCAACGGATATGGTGATGAGTGGATTCCCGAAGCTGAAAAGAGAGGCCTTTCCAATCTGAAGACAACCGTTGACGCAGTGGAGCATTTGCTTGATGAAAAAAATGTTGCGCTTTACAGCAAATACGGCGTATATACGCCTGAAGAACTCGGCGCATGTTATGAAGTATATATGGAAAACTATGCAAAGCTTTTGCATATTGAAGCGCAGACCATGGTTAAAATGAGTCAAAAAGAAATTATTCCTGCGGCATTTGAATATGAAAAGCGGCTCTGCGATTCAATTCTTGCCAAAAAAGCGGTTTCCGGCGTGGATTTATCCGCAGAGGAAACTCTTGTGAAAACATTGTCCAAAGATTCGGATGAACTTTTTAAAGCAACCGAGGAACTTGAAGCAGAGCTTGAAAAAGCGGAGGCAGTTGAAAATATTGCTGAAAAAGCGCGTTATTACTGTGATAAAATTGTTCCTCTTATGGCGGCTGTCAGAACCCCGGCGGACGCTATCGAGTTCAGTTCACCCAAAGGCTTATGGCCTTATCCGACATACGGCGATCTTTTGATGAGCGTTGCGGATTAAATGAAGCAATAATTGAAAAACAATATCAACCCCTTTTGTTTTCAATTTGCATAGGCGATTGAATAAAACAATCGCTCAAACAAACTCCCGTTTCTTTCCGAGGCGGGAGTTTGCGTTTTTTAACATTTGTTAAATATAATTCTGCTGGATTTTGCAGATAGGGGGCTTTCGGGAATAAACCCGAACAGGAGAGCGCGATACGGTGATAATGTGCAAACGTTTAAAGACTTTTTCTTTTACAACATAGAGTTTTGACCGTTTCGAATTATCGGCATTTACAGCGTTTTCTTATTAAACATAGGATTCAAGGAGGAAAAACAATGAGTTTAGAAGCAATTACAAACATAGTCGGCGATGAAGTTTTCGGCGTCTGGTTTTTGATAGGCGCTGTGCTGGTATTCTTTATGCAGTGCGGATTTGCCATGGTGGAAACAGGATTTACCAGAGCAAAAAATGCCGGTAACATTATCATGAAAAACCTGATGGACTTTTGTATAGGCGCGGTTATGTTCATACTAATCGGTTTCAGTTTGATGGCGGGGGAAGATTATATTGCGGGCGTTATAGGTCTGCCGAATATGAACATCTTCACCGATTATGCCAATTTTGACTGGTCAGGCTTTGTATTTAATCTTGTTTTCTGTGCGACGGCAGCGACAATTGTTTCCGGCGCTATGGCAGAGCGTACCAAATTTTCATCATACTGTATTTATTCTGCGATTATATCTGCGGTTGTATATCCCATCGAGGCAGGTTGGGTTTGGAATCCCGCCGGAGAAGGATGGTTGAGCAAGCTTGGATACCATGATTATGCAGGTTCGTCAGTCATTCATATGGTAGGCGGTATTGCCGCTCTTATCGGGGCTATCATGGTTGGACCCCGTATCGGCAAGTATGTTACAGATAAGAAGACAGGGAAGAAAAAAGTTAAAGCCATTCCGGGACATTCACTGACTCTTGGGGCACTCGGCGTTTTTATCCTTTGGTTTGCATGGTATGGATTCAACGGCGCTGCAGCCACAGACGTAGATACGCTTGCTTCCATTCTTCTGACAACCACAATGGCTCCTGCCACGGCAACGGTTGTAACCATGATCTTTACTTGGATTAAAGACGGAAAACCCGATGTTTCCATGTCGCTGAATGCGTCGCTTGCAGGGCTTGTTGCAATCACAGCTCCCTGCGACTGCACAGACGCACTTGGCGCGATTATCATCGGTGCGGTATCCGGTATCCTGATTGTGGTCGCCGTTGAATTCCTGGATAAGAAGCTTCACATTGACGATCCCGTGGGCGCTGTCGGTGTACACTGTGTTAACGGCATTTGGGGTACTTTTGCGGTCGGACTTTTCTCAACGGGTGCGGACGGTGTAGGCAAAGGCTTGTTCTACGGCGGCGGATTTCGTCAGTTAGGTATTCAGGCTTTGGGATTCATTGCTATTGCCGGATGGACCGTTGTTACCATGACCATCACTTTCTTTATCATCAAGAAAACAAACGGACTTCGTGTCTCAAGAGAAGAAGAGGTTAAGGGCCTTGACACTTCCGAACATAATCTTCCTTCGGCATATGCAGACTTCATTCCTTCAACTGTTGTGTCGTATGAACCTTCGGAAGACCTTATGCATGTAGAACCCGTAACGGTTGAAAATGCAGTTTCGGTTGCCAACTATTCGGTGGGTAAAGATGATGCAGTGCTTAAAAAGATTGTTATGATTATCAATCCGGCAAGGTTTGAAGTGCTTAAAGAGGCGATGAATAAAATCGGCGTTACAGGTATGACAATGACAAATGTTATGGGCTGCGGAACGCAGAAAGGTAAAACAAAATATTATCGAGGCGTTGCCATTGATGAAGTTACGCTCAATCCAAAAACCAAAGTGGAGATGATAGTAAGTTCCATCCCTGTTTCCGTAATTGTTGACACGGCGCAAAAAGTCCTTTACACGGGACATATCGGCGACGGAAAGATATTTATTTATGATGTTGACGATGTTGTAAAAGTAAGAACAGGAGAACACGGTTACGATGCACTTCAGGGCGAAGATACAGAAGACTTTTGATTAAAATCGGAAATATAAAAACGGTGCAGATTGAAAATCTGCACCGTTTTGTTGATAGGATAAAATCATCATTTTAATCAGCCGGGATATGGATTCTTCCGCTTCTGTACGCTTTTAAAAGTTCTTCAAGGTCTTTTATGTTTTGCTGAAGCCGGAGTCCGATATCCGTATCCCGAACGTTTTTGCGAACGGCAAAATTTTCTACAACAAGCGTATCGGAAATAATATCCGTTTCCTCTTCAATAGCTTTTTTCATTGTTTCAAAGGTTTCGTGCGCAACAAGGCGCATACTTCTTGAATTGCAAACGAGTGTGTAACCCGAGATTCCCGTTCTTTCATGGTATGCGCGTGAGAAACCGCCGTCTATCATCAGCACTTTTCCTCCGCATTTTATCGGCGTTTCTCCTTTTTTTACTTCAACGGGAACATGACCGTTTATAATATGCGCTCCGCTTTTTGAAAGCGAAAATTCATCCAGAATTTTGTTTGCGGTCTCTTCTTTGTCAATGAGACGGTAGTACGGATCTTTTAATTCCTCCCAAACACTGTGGTCTTTTATAAAGAGCCGTTCAAAGGTTGCCATTTTGTTCCGTCCGTATACAGGGGATTTGGGACCGTTCCATAAATACCACATCAAATCTTCTCCGTCTGCTTTTGCGTTGCTTCCCTGTTTTGCAAAAAATGCATTCCGCGCGCCGTTTTCAAGTGCACTGTAAAGCGATTTTCCGCATAAAGCCTTTCCTGTTACCGATACAGAGGAAAAGTTCCCGTCTGAATTCATGGGAATACAGCCATGAAAAAGCAGATTACCGTTGTGTATTTTGTATAAACTTCCGTTTTCATATAAAAATCGGATATGTTTCTGAAGCTTTTCAGAAGTCTGAAAAGCGTGCTTCAAGCGTTTCATAACGGTTTTCTCTTCCAACGTCAGTTCAAACGGGTTGCCGGGATTGATTGTAGGCATATCAAAATGATGCAGAGCATATTCCCTTCCGGCAATTTTAATTGTATTTGTGGCGTAGTTTATAAAATCGAGCATGGTGCGCTCTTTCATATTATAGCAGGGCCTTCGTTTTATCAGGCTTCCTTCCAGTTTAAACTGAATTGCCGTAATTGCATGGTACATTTTGGCGGTGAGTTCATCGCTTTCACCTATTATTTTTTCGGATATGTGTTCCGGCACGAATGCGGCGCTGTCTGCATTTTGGTAGTATTGAAGCGCAAATGTAGCGAGAGGAAGCAAATTAATGCCGTAGCCTTCGTCCAGCACGCTAAGGTTGCCATAGCGCGCACAAAGGCGGATAACATTTGCAATACAGGCTTCGCTTCCCGCCGCGGCTCCCATCCAGAGCACATCGTGGTTCCCCCACTGAACGTCCACGGAATGATATGCGCAGAGCGTATCCAAAATTTTGTCCGGTCCGGGACCTCTGTCAAATAAATCGCCGATAACGTGGAGATGGTCTATAACCATATGCTGAATCAGATTGCACAGGGTGATAATAACGGCATCCGCTTCTCCTACGCGGATAATGCTTTCCAGAATTTCATTATAATAGGCTTCTTTATTCAGAACTTCCTCTTTTTCTGTTATAAGTTCTTCAATAATATAAACAAAATCTTTTGGGATTGCTTTGCGGACTTTGGAACGCGTATATTTGGAAGATACGCTTTTTGTAATTTTAACAAGATGATGCATGGTTTCCAGATAGCGCTTTTTCATATCATGCTCGTTCCGTTTAATCATTTCAAGCTTTTCTTTCGGATAGAATATCAGCGCTGCCAGTGTTTTTTTGTAATCACCGGAAACACTGTTCCCCAAAACTTCTTCTATTTTTCGCCGCACTGCGCCCGAACCATTTCTTAAAATATGGCTGAACTGTTCGTTTTCACCATGAATGTCCGAAATGAAATGTTCTGTTCCTTTAGGCAGGCAGAGAATGGCCTGGAGATTGATAATTTCACTTGTTACTTCGCGTTCGGAAGGATACTGCTTTGCAAGAATGCGAAGATAGTGTTTTTCTTTATCCATATTATACACCGCGTTTCTTTAAAATCAGGGACTATTCTATATTATCAGTATAGCTGATTTAAATGATTAAAGCAATATGCGTATGATTTGGCTGAAAACATCACCGCCGCATTGACTATTTCCAACATATAATTTATAATATAACTCAAATTAAGATATTCCGCCTATACGGCGGCGCGGTTTATTTCAAAATCAGCGAAGAGTACAAACTTCTGCTGAATTTGCACAGCACCTGTGTTGCAAATGCTCGCATTGAACAACGGAATAAAGCGTTCGCTGTGCAATCTGACGGATGGCCCCGAAAAGCATCGGTTTTTCGCAGTTTTTAAGAAACATGATAAATATGGTTCAAATCATAGGGAGAAAAGCTTATGAAAATAAATTTTACCAAAATGGAAGGTCTCGGCAATGATTATGTTTATATCGACTGCACCGAGCATAAATTTCCGCATGAAGAGGTCGTTGCCCGCAGACTGTCCGACAGGCATTTCGGTATAGGCGGAGACGGTATGATTCTGATAAAAAAATCAGATATTGCCGATTTTGAAATGGTGATGTATAATGCCGATGGTTCGCGTTCCGAAATGTGCGGTAACGGAATCAGATGCGTGGCAAAATATGTTTACGAAAAGGGCTTGACCGATAAAGAAGAATTTACAATTGAAAGTATGGGAAAAATCAAGGATATAAGCCTTGTTGTGATTGACGGAAAAGCGGAATTTGTCAGGGTAGGCATGGGAGAACCGCAGTTTGTTCCGGAACAGATACCGGTTTTGGCTGACGGAGATGACGCTATGAATCTCCCGGTTACGGCGGACGGAAAAGAATATAAAATCAACTGTGTTTCCATGGGAAATCCTCACGGCGTAATTTTTGTAGATAAAATAACGGATTATTTGGTTCTTGAAGTCGGAAAACAGCTTGAAGTGAATCCGATATTCCCGAACAGAGCAAATATAGAGTTTGCCCGGATTATAGATAGGAATACGATTGAAATGCGTGTTTGGGAGCGCGGAACGGGCGAGACGCTTGCCTGTGGAACAGGAGCATGCGCAACCGCCGCCGCCGCGATGAAAAGCAATCTGACCGACGATACAGTTACAATTAGACTCCTAGGCGGCGATCTCAAAATACACAGAAATGAAAATAACCAGATTATCATGACAGGTCCGGCGTCTACTGTCTTTGAGGGCACTGTCGAAATATAAATCAGAATGATTGGAAGGAGCACAGGTTATGGCAAAAGTCAACAGAAATTTCCTGGATATGGAATCTTCTTATCTTTTTTCAACCATTGCAAAAAAAGTTAAGGATTATCTTGAAAAAAATCCGGATAAAGAAGTTATAAAACTAAGTATCGGCGACGTTACTCTGCCGCTTCCGCAGGCGTGTACGGAGGCTATGCACAAAGCGGTAGACGAAATGTCGGCAGCAGAAACATTCAGAGGGTATCCTCCTGAGTATGGTTATGATTTTCTGCTGGAAGCAATTTTAAAGAATGATTACATCGCCAGGGGAATACATATAAAAAAAGATGAAATATTTGTGAGCGACGGAGCGAAAAGCGACTGCGGAAATATTCTTGATATTTTTGATCGAGAGAACGTGGTAGCCGTTTGTGATCCCGTTTATCCGGTTTATATGGACACAAATATTATGGCGGGAAGGAAAAATGATATTGTTATTATGAAATGTCGGGAAGAGAATGATTTTTTCCCGGAGATTCCGGATAGGCATGTTGATATAATTTATCTTTGCTATCCGAACAATCCCACCGGCGCCGCCGCTTCCCGTGAACAGCTCAAAAGGTGGGTGGATTATGCAAACCGTGAAAATTCGGTTATCCTTTTTGATTCGGCTTATGAACGTTTTATTACGGACAGCAGTCCGCGGTCAATTTATGAAATTGAGGGAGCAAAAACCTGTGCGATAGAACTGCGTTCTTTCTCTAAAACCGCCGGATTTACCGGTATGCGTTGCGGATATACGATTGTGCCGAAAGCACTGAAGATAGACGGAATCGCATTAAATCCGCTTTGGGCGCGCAGGCAGGCGACCAAATTTAACGGCGTTTCCTATATAACACAGCGCGCTGCGGAAGCGGTTTATTCCGAGGCAGGCAAAAAGCAGGTTGAGGAAAATATTGCTTATTACCGTGCAAATGCTTCTGTTATTTTTAACGGTTTAAAAGAAGCCGGATTCAAGGTGTTCGGAGGCAAAAACAGTCCTTACGTTTGGCTTCAAGTTCCGAAAGGATATACAAGCTGGGAGTTTTTTGATAAACTTCTTGAAGAATGTCAGATTGCGTCAACTCCGGGAAGCGGATTCGGTGCGGCAGGCGAGGGATATTTAAGGCTTACAGCTTTCAATACGCATGAGAAAACCAAAGAAGCCGTGCAGAGAATTGTGGTGTATTTCGGGAATAAACTTGATTTTTAACTGATTATTATTGCAAAATTATGATTTGGTGTGTATAATTTAATAAAAACATTACGGAGGGTGTTAATATGAAGTTTTGTGAAAACTGTAAAGTGGAATATGATGACGCTATGCAATTTTGTAAAAACTGCGGGCAACCGCTTGTGCAGAAAGTCGATGAAAATACGAAAGCAGATGCACAGGAGTCTTATGTAAATGTAAACAATGCACAGCAGGAACAGCAACAGTATCAGCAGTATGCGACACCGCAGTATGGACCGTATCAGCAGTATGTAGTTCCCAACCCGTATGATCATACCAATGAATTTGACGCGGCAGACATTTCGGAGAACAAAGTCATTTGTATGTTGCTTTATTTGCTTGGTATTCCGGGCATAATCATCGCCTTGCTTTCACAGCAGGATTCCCCATATGTAAAATTTCATCTTCGCTGGGCGCTTAGGTTTTTGGTAGTTAACATTCTGCTCGTGTTACTGGGGGTATTGCTTGTCTGGACCTTTATCGTGCCGATTGCCGCAGGTGTATGCGCTGTAATCGTGTTTGTGCTGAAAGTGATTGCTTTTTTCCAGATTTGTTCCGGCAAGGCGAAAGATCCTGCAATTATCAGAAGTCTAGGTTTTTTAAAGTGAAATACAGTTAAACAAAAAGAATCCTGCTTGTACAGTCGCGGGATTCTTTTTTTTTTTGCGGTTTTTAAGTTGCTATATTTATAACTGTTTTCTTTTTCTTTTCTGCAAGTTCTTTGAACTTACAGGCACCTCCGATTGTGTACTTGACATATGTGATGACATAGTCGGATTTTTCAATCATCCATTTATTACGGTAGTTGATAGTAAATTTACGAGGTACTACTTCAATTCCGTCGGGGAGAATTGTATTGGGGCGGTATTCTCCTCCGGGGCTGTGTTTTTTGTCGGGAAGATATGCGAGGACTACCGCATAGTTGATAGGATAAATTTCGTTTAATTCGATTAGAATGCGTTTCACCATATGATCAAAGTTTCCATGGGTGCCAACATAGAAGTTGCGAACATTTTTGTTCTCAATTAAATCAATGAGAGTCGACCTGAGAGTCGGCTCTATTTTTTGTGGCGTGTCTTTATGCCCGAAAAATGTACAAGTTAACATCAAATCACCTGCTTCCTTATATTGAGTATACCATATATGGGCTAAAAGTCCATATATGGTCGTTGTTTTTTCTTGTAAACGGATAAACTATTCATATAGGAAGGGGGAGGGCTTGTGAATACAAGAAAAGCGGTTGCCGACAGATTGCTTGAATTGTGCGGACAGAAGAATTTATCTGTGAATGCCCTTGCAAGAACATCTGCTGTTCCGCCTTCAACGCTGAAAAACATTATTAACGGCGGCAGTCAAAATGCCGGTATCGTAACGATTAAGAAGTTGTGCGACGGTTTGGAAATTTCACTTTTCGATTTTTTCAATACGGAAACATTTAAAAATTTAGAGCAGGAAATAAAGTGAAACTTTATAAAATAAAAACCTACCGATATCAAACGGTAGGTTTTTTATTGTTATATTGGATTTACCAAACGGCGTTTTTTACAAAGTCGATTATAGACACATTTTGTATATTTCTTTAATATCAGCGGGACTGAGATTTTTAGGGCCGCATATAACGCCGCCTGCGCATGCGTGCTCTGCCATTTTTGTAAAATGCGTTTCTCCTATGCCGAGTTCGTGCAACGTGCTTTTCAGGCCAAGCGTTTTAAAGCAGAAATCGGAGACAGCCTGAATGGCCTTTTTTGCGCCGTCCATACTGCTGAGATTTGCGTCTGTTCCGAAAACTTTCACGCCGAGTCGGTGAATTGCGGGCGCAGTTTGTTCATTTAAAATATAGGAAAGCCAGCGTGGCGTAACAATGGCAAGTCCGTGGCCGTGCGTTATATCGTAATATGCAGAAAGTTCGTGTTCCATAGCATAGCAGGCACATCCGTGTACCGTTCCGGCATCGAGCACGGTGTTAAGTGCCATGGACGAAGCCCACATCAGGTTTGCTCGGGCTTCATAGTTTTCGGGCTCTTTGATTGCAATCGGAGCCCATTTTACAACTGCGCGCATCACAGCTTCTTGAAAATCAAGGATCATATCAAATGTTGCGTTGCCTGCAAGATAATAATTATCCAAAACGTGGTTGAAAATGTCAAATGCTCCGCAGGCTGTCTGATATGCAGGCAAAGAATAGCTGTATTCTGGATTTTCAAAAGCGGCTTTCGGAATGAGTGCACTGCCGCCAAGGCCGATTTTTTCATTTGTTTCCATATTAGAGATAACAGCCCATCCGTCCATCTCCGAACCCGTAGCCGCATTTGTTAGAACTGCAACGAGAGGAAGCGCTTCGGTTATCCATACGCCTTCGGAAACAAGAGGCCATATGTCTCCGCTTTTTGTAAGCGCGGCTGCTGCTGTACCTTTTGCACAGTCGATGGTTGATCCACCTCCGACTGCCAAAATAACGTCGATTCCTTCTTTTTTGCATATCGCCGCACCCTTGTTTGCTGTTGTATGGCGCGGATTGGGTTCAACACCGGGAAGCTCAAAAATTTCTAAGCCGTTATTTTTCATAAGATTTATTACGGTATCGTAAATCCCGATTTTTTTAATGGTGCCGCCGCCGTATACAAGCAACACTTTTTTGCCGAATTTTAAAAGTTCCTCCGGCAGATGTTGTATTTGTTTTTTTCCGAAATATACTTTATCCGGGTTGTGAAAAATAAAATCGTTCATAATAATTCCTTCTTTCATTATTGTTTATAAGCTATCCGCCGATGTCCCCCGCGTTTAGGCGGCAGGGTCCATTTCAGAATTTCAGTGGGAGTGATATTCTCCGCTGAAACCCCGAGGAGCAAACGCTCCCTGCGCAGGTTGCAATCGTTCGCAAGCCCCGTTTCAAGCGAGCTTGATGATTTAAATGTCATTTCCTAAAAGTTTTTCAGCCAGGCTTTCAATTCATCGGTTCCCGTATCGGCAGGGAATCTTTTTCCGTCTTTGAGGTCTGCTCCCGGGCAAGAACCTGCCAACTCCTTATTTGTGTTTCCCATACCGCTTCCGCCGGAAGTTGCGAAAGGAATGATTGTTTTTCCGGAAAAATCATAACTCTCCAAAAAAGTGTTGATGATTGTGGGAGCAACGTACCACCATATAGGAAAACCTACAAATATTTGGTCATACTGCTCCATATGTTCCACTTTGCTTTCTATTGCCGGACGGAAAGACTTATCGTTCATTTCCACACTGCATCGGCTGTTTTTATCCGTCCAGTCCAAATCCGCTTTTGTATAAGGAGTTTTCGGCAGAATCTCATATAAATCTGCTCCTGTTGCATTTGCAATCCGTTCTGCCAGTTTTGCAGTTACTCCGCTTGCGCTGAAATATGCCACTAATTTTTTTTGCATATAATTCGCCTCCTTAGATTTATTATTATTGAAAGTTTAAAGATTTTCATATTCGGAAACACTCAATGCCTCAAACCATTCGGTAGAACAATTTTCCCCGGGGACTTCCAGTGCGAGATGTGAAAACCAGCTGTCTTTGGCGGCACCGTGCCAATGCTTCACTTCCGCTGGGATATTGACGATGTCACCCGGTTTGAGCGCACATGCCTGTTTGCCTTCCTCCTGATAAAATCCGTTCCCCGAAATACATATCAAGATTTGGCCGCCGCCTTTTTCGGCATGATGTATATGCCAATTGTTTCTACAGCCGGGTTCAAAAGTAACGTTATAAACGGGCACCTGTTTTACGGAGATCGGAGCGAGATAACTTTGCCCGGTAAAATATTCCGCAAAGGCGGCGTTTGGTTGACCGATAGGGAACAGCATACTTCTTTTGTGTTTTTCCTTCGCGTCTGCATTTTCTTCGGTGTCCTCGTTCCACACTTCCTTAGCTACATTGAATACCGCCCAGGCTTTCGGCCATCCTGCATAAAAAGCTGCATGGGTAAGGATTTCCGCAATTTCCGTTTTGCTTATTCCATTTTTCCGGGCAGTTGTTAAATGATATTTTAAAGATGAGTCGTTTATACCCATTGCCATAATGGCTGTTATCGTTACAAGCGAACGGTCCCGCAGAGAAAGTTTATCTTCTCTTGACCATACTTCACCGAATAAGATATCATCATTAAGCTCAGCAAATTTAGGCGCAAATTTTCCGAGTGATTCTCTTCCAGCCGTTTGTTTGACTGACAATTTTAATTCCTCCTTCTCTTACGGTTCATCCCAGTTTAGTATACCCGTTTCAAGGGCTTTGCCGTATTTTGATATTTTATAATTAAGTTTCTCCAGCGTGGTTTCCAACTGTTTTTTCTGTGCAAGCAGTGCATCCCGTTGTTTTACCAGCAAATCCAATCTGTCTTTAAAAGTGGCATCACCTTCCTTGTAAAGCTTCAAATATTTTGCAAGCGCTTCAATCGGCAGTCCTGCCGCACGCATACATTTCGCGTGTTCAACCCAGCCTATGTCTTCTTCGCTGTAGTTCCGTCTACCTCCTGCAGTCCGTGTAACGGGAGGGATTACGCCCGCTTTTTCGTAATATCTCAGCGTTTCGGGCGCAATCTCATATTTTTCGCTGACTTGTTTAATTGTTAAGCCCATATTTTTCACCTCGCTTCTATTATATAACTTAAAGTTAACTCTAAGTCAAGAATTCTTTAAAAAACGTATGGTTTTTTCACAACATCTTCCAGAATGTTATCTTTGTGGTTTTTTTGATTTAAAGCAAAAGCGAAGAACAAAGAGAAAAAGAAAAAACCGCTGATGCGGTTTTTTCTTTTTTGGTGCTTGGTGGACGATAAGGGACTTGAACCCTCGACCTCTGCGTTGCGAACGCAGCGCTCTCCCAACTGAGCTAATCGCCCGTAAACAACTTCATTATTATATCATACCGATATTAAAAAGTCTATATTTATTTAAAAAATGCCGATATAAAAATATCGGCATTTCCGGATTTTTAGATTTACTGCGATTAAAGTTCTTTTAATTTTATTGACCAGTCCTCGGCAAATTCTGCAAAATCAGCCATGCTGTTTGTTTTGAAATATTCAACGAAATTATCGAGCGGATATTCCATTTCATACTGCTCTTTCATAATTTCCACTAAACGTTCCATATTGTCCTGGTCAAGTTCATAATGTACTGCGTCGTCACCGTTTGAACTGATAATATATTTTTTTTCAAGTTCATATCTGTCAAAAGTATACTGTTTTTTTACGTTTAAAGTAAAATGTCTGTGTTCCATAGTCAATCTCCTTTCAAAAAAATCAAAAGTGTATATGCCTACATTATTATATTATCACAATATATTTCTGCATTCAATACGGCAGATGAAATTATTTTTATTTATTTTTAAAGTTTCGGAATATTATTATCCCAGATTAAGAGTGCGGTTCCGTGTTTTACCGTGATTTCGGCTTCGATTCCGCAGAACTTATTGCTAACGCCGACAGGGAAATTTGATGTCACCTCGGCATCGGTCAGTTTATATTTAAATCCTGTTTCCGTTACGCCGTTGCATTTCGGGGAAAGCGAAAAGAATGAAAAAATTCCCGATTCGCTTTTACTGAATTTAACGGAGGAGTTTTTAATAACGGATGCAGTTTGTGTATCGCTGTGCAGGTAGCCTTTGCCACCGTTGTCGCAGATAAATTCGAGGGTTTGTATATTGGCGATGGTATGATCCAGTCTTCCTCCGATACCTCCGAAAATATGAAATTCTTTTAAACCACGTTCCAAGCCTGCTTTTACGGCAAGCAGCATATCGGTATCGTCTTTTTCTTCCGGGTATAGTATCAGATCTTTCCTTTCGGGAATAGTTGTGCAGGAATCAAAGTCGCCTAAAATTAAATCAGGGGATATACCTGATTTTTTTAAATTTAAAAATCCCGCGTCTGCAGCAATTACATAATATTCATATCTGTTTTTGATATTAATTTTTTCGCAGGGATATGCCCCTGCAATGATGCATTTCTTCATAAAATCTGTTTCCCCTAATTTTAAATATAACCTGTTCGCCGATGTCCCCCGCCTCTTAGGCAGGGGGACATTTCAGAATTTCAGTGGGGTGACAATCTTCCACTGAAACCCTGAGGAGCAAACGTTCCCTGCGCAGGTTGTAATTGTTCGCAAGCCCCATTTCAAGCGAACTTGATGGAGTACTGCTCCGATTAAATCCCGTATATAAATTCTATAATGAAAATATTTTTCAGTCAAGTAGGATTCGGTTTAAATTTAAAAGGAATGGGAAGTCCGATAATCTCGAAATTTTCCCCCCGAAACATTTATCCTGGTCCGCATTATGATTGAAAGCTTATCCTGTTTAAAATTAAAAGATTTTTTGAGAATAATATTTCGCTGGCGGCTAATAATAATTTGGCAAAGAGATTTACTATAAATAAAGGAAGAGTTTTATGAAAGCAACAGGAATTGTACGCAGAATTGATGATCTCGGAAGGGTTGTAATTCCAAAAGAAATCAGGAAAACCATGCGCCTGAAAGACGGCGATGCTCTTGAAATCTTTACCGATGCGGACGGTGAGGTTATTTTCAAAAAATACAGCCCTATCGGTGAGCTTTCAACTTTTGCGGCTCAGTATGCCGAGGCTATTCATTCCCAGGCTTCTATGCCTATCATAATCAGCGACAATGATCATATCGTTGCTTCGTCCGGTGTTCCGAAACGTGAGGTTCACGAAAAAAGGATTTCTTCTCAAACCGAAGATTTGCTGGAGGAGAGGAGAAATTATACGAAAGAAAGAGGCGAAAAGGATTTTTATCCTATAGACAGCCTTGAACGGGCGGCAAGCATAGTTTGTCCGATTATTTCCGCCGGAGATGCGGTCGGCAGTGTTATTGTGCTGGATGACGGCGGAGGGCAGCCGAGTGAAACCCAGATTAAGCTTGCACAGGTTGCGGCATCATTTCTTGGAAAACAAATGGAAGAATAGTATGAAAACCAAAATCGTTCCCGATTTATAAATTCGGAACGATTTTGATTTTTGTAAAGGCAAAATTCTGTCATGGAGAAGTTTGAAACGAAATGTAAGTTCAATAATCAGATGAAAACGTAGCTTTCGTATCATAAGCAGGTTATAACCTATTCGCCGATGTTCCCCGCCTCTTAGGAGGGGGACATTTCAGAATTTCAGTGAGGTGATATTCTCCCACTGAAACCCTGAGGAGCGGAGGCTCTCTGCGCAGGCTGCAATCGTTCGCAAGCCCCGTTTCAGGCGAACTTGATGGAGACTGCTCCGATTTAAAAACTTCATAATTTTTAGCTATTGTTTATAAATCGGCAATATGTTATAATTTATTTAAATCGGAGCAATGCTCTGCTTTTGCTTGTAACGGGCAACTTTTATGACGGCTTGCAGTTTTGCAGGGAGCCTCCGCTCCTTAGCCTTTCCGCCGGAGATTAACCTACGGCGGAATCCTGAAGCGGAATCCAATGCCTTAGAGGCGCATGAATCTGCTACCGGGGTGTAAAGCTGTTACTGACTTTTTCTTTTAGGGGATTTAAGTATGGGGAGACAATTTAATTACAGGAAACTGCTGTTTAGGCTTGCCGATTTGTGTATACTTGCTATGTCGGGAATTTCCGTTACCTTTTTCATGGTGCACAAAAATATGATTGCATTCAGCACATCCAAGGAAAATATCTTTACGGTTGTTATTTTTGCTTTTCTCGGAATTTTCGGCCTTTCTACAGGCGGAGAGTATCGGAAAGCTTGGAAATTTATAGGGAGAAATGATTACATATCGTGTACAGTCGAAATTCTTTTGTCAACTGTTTTAAGCGCTGTTTTGATGTATTTTTCTGGTAACGCGGAAAGAATGTTCACCTCTGTAAATGCCGTTTTTTATATATATTGGTTTTTGTGTTTCTTTATTAGTACTTTTTTTATCGTTTTGCTTAGAATAGCGGCAAAACATTCGTTTATTTATCTTGTGAATGCAGGGCAGAGCGAGGTTATGAAGAACGTTATCATTCTCGGTGCCGGAAGTGCGGGCAGAATGATTGCAATAGAGATTAAAAATGCTTTGCTGGAGGGAAACATAAAAAAGTATAATTATTCCGTTATCGGGTTTATAGATGATGATCCAAACATTATAAACAGCAAGATTGACGGAGTACGAGTACTGGGCACAACAGAAGAGCTGGAAAAAATATGCAGAGAGTATAATATTGATATTATATTTTTTGCGATTCCAAGCTGTACGAACAGGAGAAAAGCCGAAATTCTTCAAATATGCAGCAATGTCGGCTGTGAAGTTCGGGTAGTGCCCGAGCTTTCATCTCTGATTAACAACAAAAATATTATCGGACAAGCTTCAAATGTCAGGGTTGAGGATTTGCTCGGGCGTGATCCGGTAACGTTGGATACGGAAAAACTTAACGGTTTTATAAACAATCGGATTTGTATGGTTACGGGCGGCGGAGGGTCCATAGGCAGTGAACTGTGCAGACAGATTATGAAATATAATCCGCGGATGCTGATTATTGTGGATATTTATGAAAATAATGCATACGATATTCAGCAGGAGCTTATTATGAACGGCATTGCGGACACCGATAATCTTAAAGTTTTGATTGCTTCCGTGCGCGATTATGATAAGATGGAGGAAATATTTAAAAAGTATAAACCTGAACTGGTATTTCATGCCGCTGCACACAAACACGTCCCTCTGATGGAAACTTCTCCGGAAGAAGCGGTTAAAAACAATATTTTCGGAACATATAATGTTGCTTCTTTATCGGATAAATATAAAGTTAAAAAATTTGTGCTGATTTCAACCGATAAGGCTGTGAATCCTGCAAATGTAATGGGCGCTACAAAGCGATGCTGTGAAATGATTGTGCAGCATTTTTCAACCAAAAGCAAAAATACTGATTATGCCGCTGTGCGTTTCGGCAATGTACTTGGCTCAAACGGCTCGGTTATCCCGCTGTTTAAAAGGCAGATTGAGAGCGGAAATCCCGTAACGGTTACAGACCCCAATGTTGTCAGATATTTTATGACGATTCCGGAAGCGGTATCGCTCGTGCTTGAGGCAGGCGCAATGGCGCATAATGGCAAGATATTCGTCTTGGATATGGGAGAGCCGGTTAAAATCCTTACGCTTGCGGAAAATTTAATCAAACTTTACGGAATGAAGCCTTATGAAGATGTTAAAATCATTTTCACAACTCTTCGTCCGGGTGAAAAAATATATGAGGAACTGCTGATGAATGAAGAAGGACTTCAGCAGACTGATAACAAGAAAATATATATCGGTGCAAAGATTGATTTTGACGATGATCAATTTATGAACGGTTTGAACAGGCTGAAAGAATTGAGCTCGGAAAATGACAGCGACGGCGTAGTGAAAGAACTTGAGGAATTGGTTCCGACTTTCAAGCATGCACTCAACAAATAAAAAGGGGAAATATAAAATGAGCGAATGTACGCACAACTGCGAAACTTGTTCACAGAACTGTGAAGAAAGAACACAAACAAAAGAAGATTTTCTTTTACCTGTGAACCGGTATTCGGATGTAAGAAAAGTGATCGCCGTTGTCAGCGGCAAGGGAGGCGTGGGTAAAAGCCTGATTACTTCTCTTTTAAGCATAGGCGTGCACAGCAGAGGATACAGTACCGCTGTGCTTGATGCCGATGTTACCGGACCGTCCATACCAAAGGCATTCGGCATTCATCAAAAGGCAGTGCAGAATGACCTGGGGATTCTGCCGGCGGAAACCAAGACGGGGATAAAAATTATAAGCGTGAATCTTATGCTTGAAAACGAAGACGATCCCGTGGTTTGGAGAGGTCCTGTGATAAGCGGTGTTATCAATCAGTTCTGGAGTGATGTAGTTTGGGGCGATGTAGATTATATGTTTGTTGATATGCCTCCCGGAACAGGAGACGTTCCGCTCACGGTATTTCAAAGTTTGCCTGTGGACGGTATTATAGTTGTAACGACTCCGCAGGATCTTGTAACCATGATTGTGGCGAAAGCATATAAAATGGCGAAACTGATGCAGGTGCCGATTATAGGCATTGTTGAAAATATGAGTTATTTTGTATGTGACGCATGCGGGAAAAAACATTATATTTACGGCGAAAGTAAAATCGATGCAGTCGCTGATAAATGGGAACTTCCCGTTTTGGCGAAGCTTCCCGTAAATCCCGTAACTGCAAGTCTTGTTGACAAGGGAGCTGTTGAGCTTGCCGGTACTGACTGCTTGAATGACGCGATAGATGCAATATTGAAAATATAACCTGTTCGCCGATGTCCCCCGCCTCTTAGGCGGCGGACATTTTTTTTAATCAGCGGGATATATGACTTCTCTGATTCCTCAGACAGCTAACGCTACTCTTTGCCGCGATTGCATAATAGTTTAAACCAAAAATAGGGAGAAACGAGGCGGCTTTCCAGAAAGAAGAACGGTCCATAATGCGCGGATTCGGCGCAAAACTGCGTTAAAAATACGCATAATCCATTGAGATTATGCGTATTTTTAACGGCTTCAAACCAAAATTATTTCATGTATATATGCACTTCTTATCTATTCGTCAAGTTCATACACAATATTGGAAATCGCGGCTATGGGCGCAGTTTCTGTTCTCAGGATTCTGCTGCCGAGCGTTGCAGTTACCGCGCCTGTATCTTTTGCTACTGTAACTTCATCATCGCTGAATCCACCCTCGGGACCGATGATGAGCGCAATGCTTTCACCGCTGAAATTTTTTAAAACTGTTTTCAATTTTTCACCGCCTTTTTCATAAAAAAAGATGGTTAGATCGGCGTTTATACTTTTCAGTGCATCCCGGTACGGCGTTAAATCGTATACTTTAGGAAGGATACCGCGCCTGGACTGTTTTGCCGCTTCGTCTGCAATTTTTTGCAGGCGTTTTACTTTTTTAGCGGCGCTTTTTGCATCGGGACGGGATATGCATCTTTCAGTAAGCACGGGGTGAATATCAAATACGCCGAGTTCAACGCATTTTTGAACTACTGTATCCATTTTATCGCCTTTCGGCAATCCCTGATAAAGCGAAATCTTGATTTTGCATTCGCTTTCACTTGCCGTTTCAAATACAACTTTGCATATTACGCTGTCCGCAGTTATGTCTTCTATCAGGCAACCGTAATCCGTGCCTTTTCCGTTGCAGAGCGTCAGACTTTCACCTTTTTTCATTCTCAGGCTTTTTCCGATATGAACGGCGTTTGCTCCTGTCAGCGTTACAGTATCGGACGTAATGTTGTCAACAAAAAATTTAGGCATCATGCTTCTCCGTGTTATTGAGAATAATATTCAGTGTTTTCCTTATCATTTTCAGGGTATTGTCTCCTTTAATCATCTTAACGGAAAGAAAAGGTTTGTTGTTATTTGCATTGAGCTGTATCACACGCTTGAGGTCTTTTTTCAGCGTTGGCAGAACGTTCAAATCCATATCGTTGAGTTTAAATATAATCAAAGCGCCGTTTTGATTGATTTCATAGATTCCGCTTTCCGCCGCCATCGAGCGTATCAGGCTGATTTCAATCAAACCCATAACGTCCGGACCTGGATTGCCGTAACGATCGTTCAGTTCGTCTAAAACATCTTTTGCGTCTTCTTCCGTTTTTATGTCGGAAATTCTGCGATAAATTACGATTCTCTGCGATACGGACGGGATATATTCTTCACTGATATGTGCGGTAATCGGCAGGTCAACGAGGCATTCGCTGTCGGCTGTCGTTTTTTCGCCTTTTTCTTCCGCAATTGCTTCGGAAAGCAGTTTAACATACATATCGTATCCCACGGAATCCATCTGACCGTGCTGCTGTGCGCCGAGCAGGTTTCCCGCACCTCTGATTTCCAAATCACGCATTGCAATTTTAAATCCTGATCCGAACTCAGTGTATTCGCGTATGGCATTCAGCCGTTTTGAGGCGACTTCACTCGGGACATTACCGGTTTTGTAAGTGAAAAATGCGCTTGCCCTGCGGCTGGAACGTCCGACTCTGCCTCGAATCTGATGAAGCTGGGCGAGGCCCATACGGTCCGCATTTTCTATAATCAGTGTATTTACGTTCGGTACATCTATTCCCGTTTCAATAATCGTTGTGCAGACGAGAATATCAATTTTTCCGGCAAGTACTCTCTCCCAGATATCGGAAAGCTGTTTTTCACTCATTTGCCCGTGTGCGATTCCGACTGAAGCTTCAGGTATGAGGGATCGTATCATTCTTGCAGTGCCTTCAATATCCTCGATTTTATTGTGCAGATAATAGACCTGTCCGCCGCGACGAAGCTCTTTTTTCATCGCTTCGGTTATAATATCGGTATCATATTCCATAACATAGGTTTGTATCGGATGACGATCCTGCGGAGCTTCCTCTATAATGCTCATATCGCGTATTCCGCTCATTGCCATATTCAGCGTGCGAGGGATAGGGGTGGCTGAAAGTGTAAGCACATCGACTTCCGGGAATCTTGATTTAAGGCTTTCTTTTTGCGCTACGCCGAATCTCTGCTCTTCATCAATAATCAGCAGTCCCAAATCTTTGAACTCCACATTTTTTCCGATAAGTTTGTGCGTTCCCACAACCATATCGATTTTTCCGTTTTTCAGTCCTTCTTTAATTTTTTTCTGCTGTGCCGGCGTGCGGAATCTGGAAAGCATTTCAATATTCAGCGCAAAGTTTTCCATTCTTGCGCAGATAGTCTGGTAGTGCTGAAGGGCAAGAATAGTAGTCGGTACGAGCATTGCCGCCTGTTTTCCGTGTTCCAGGCACTTAAATGCCGCGCGCAGTGCAACCTCCGTTTTCCCGAACCCGACGTCTCCGCACAGCAGTCTGTCCATTGGATGCGGAGACTGCATATCGTTTTTTATTTCTTGTACGCATCGCGTTTGGTCGTCTGTTTCTTCATAGGGAAAACGAAGCTCGAAATTACGCTGTAAATCATCGTCTTCCTGAAATGCAAATCCTTTTATTTGCATTCTTTTTGCATATAACGCAACCAGTTCTTTTGCAATATTTTTGATGCTTGCCTTTGCTTTGCTTTTAGCTTTCGCCCAGTCTTTTCCGCCCAGCGAATGTATTTTAACGGAGCGGTCTTCTTTTGAACTTATATATTTTGAGACAAGGTCAAGTTGTGTAACCGGAACGTAAAGCACATCTCCCTTTGCATAGCTGATTTTGATGTAATCCTTTGTTATGCCGCGGGTTTCCACCGGAAAAACGCCTTCGTATATTCCGATTCCGTGGATATTATGGACAATATAATCTCCGGGATAAATTTCATCCAAAGAGTGAATTTCAGCGGCGCGGTGATGCTTGTTTTTGCTTGAAGATTTCTTTGAAAGCGCGGTTTTTCCCTGTGAATAAAGATAAAATCCGCAGTTGGGATAACCGAAACCACTGCTTACAGTGCCCGCGATAACCGAAACAGTATACGGCGGAAAAGCCGATGGTATTTTATCAAAATAAAGCGCGTCTATCCGATTACTGATAAGGTCGTTATACACAGCTTTTGCATTTTTTGCCGTGCCTGCCATAACTACGCAGGCGGAAGCGGTTTTGGATATGGATTCCGTATCTTCTGCCAGCTGTTCAATGCTGCCGTTCCAAAGCGGGAGAGTTGAAGCGAATATGCTGTAAATATTTTTTATCGGAATTTCAAACGAACCTCTTGTGAAAGCGTCAAGAAATATGGTTTTTCTGTTGTTTGCAACGGCAAAAAAATCATTTCTGGTAAGGAAGAAGTTATCCATTCCTTTTGAAAGCGTTCCGTTTTCAAAGTAGTTTTTTAAATCTTCATTATTCAATGAGGTTTGCGCTTTCAGGCTTGCGCTTACTTTTGCGCTTTCGCAGATAAAAACAAGCGCGTCCGGAAGATAATCGAATATGCTTTCCGGTTCGCCGTATATCAGCGGCATATATTTATCTGAGGAAGGCGGATAAATTCCGCCTCTGAGTCTTTCAAGATCGTTTGTCAGAGTATGTTTTGCCTTTTCATTTTTTGAGCCGGATATTTTTTTAAGCTGTTTTTCAATGATATCCGCAAGCTGTTCTTTGCTGTCCGTTAAGGTTTCAAGCGCAGGAGTCAGGCTGATTTCCGATAGATTTTTTGTTCTGCGCTGATTATCTGTGCTGAAATGATAGATTTTTTCGATATCGTCTCCCCAGAAATCGATGCGTACCGGTTCAACTGTGTCGGGCGGAAAAAAGTCTACAATATCTCCTCTTGCTGAGAATTGTCCGATTCCGCTGACGAGATCTGCTTTTACATATCCGGATTTAACGAAAACAGAGCAAAGATATTCTCTCGAAATATTTTGATTTACATGAAGCGTTTTTGTTCTTTCTGCCAGAACGGATTTTGGAATCGTGCGTTGTAATGCGCTTTCTGCAGAAAGAACGGCAAAACGGCATTTTCCTGCCGTTGCCTTTGAGAGCACATTGAGTCGAATATGCTCAAATTCTCTGCTTTTCCCGTCTGTGCAGGCAGGCGAAAAATCCTTTGCCGGAAGAACGTATGCCCCGCCGTACATATTGTTTAAATCTTCCGCAAGCAGAGAAGCGGTTTTTTCATCCTCGGCAACAACAATTGCCGGAACGTTCAAATCTTCGCAGAGCGAGCCTATAAGATTTGCCTTGTGAACTGCCGAAAGCCCTGTAACGGCGAGGGGCAGGGTGTGATTTCTAATGTCCCGTGTTACAGAGCGGTATTCTTCAAGAGTATTTAATGCGTGCGAAAAAGCAGACATTTCTGTTCCTTTTATGCGTTATGTTTATTCATTGCTTCATCTATGTTTCCGCATAGCATAAGTTCAAGGGCGTCCACAGCGCGTTTTTCCGCAGAATCAACAGCTTGTCGGTCCTCTGCTGTGAATGTGCCGAGTACCCATTTAATCATATCGTATTCCGGCGAAGGCTTTTTGCCGACGCCGATTTTAATTCTCGGAAATGCGTCACTGTTCAGTTGATACAGAATGCTTTTGATTCCGTTGTGTCCGCCGGCGCTTCCTTTTTTTCTGATTCGGATTTTGCCCGGTTCAAGCGATATATCATCGAAAATGATGATAATATGTTCCGGAGGAATTTTGTAAAAATCAGCGCACTCCCTGACCGCCTCTCCGCTGTTGTTCATAAACGTTGAGGGTTTCATGACTATGCATCTTTTATCTTTGATAACGGTATCGGCGATGAGGGATTTGAATTTTATTTTTTTAACTTCAAATCCGTATTTTTCCGAGAGCTTGTCAATAAACATAAAACCTGCATTATGCCGCGTTCCGGCATATTCTCTGCCGGGATTTCCGAGCCCTGCGACAATGTATTCAACTTTTGCGGACGGCTGTGTTTTTTTCTGCCTGTTCAGTAGTGCGAAGATATTATTCATTGACATTTTGCTTTATTCCATATTTTTTATTTTATTGTTGTCTTTTACCCAGTTTTCCTTATTTTCCTGGTGGTTTCTTGCGATTGCAAGCGCATAGTCGGGCACATCCTTGGTGATGGTTGATCCGGCAGCGGTATAAGCAAATTTTCCGATGTTAACCGGTGAAATAAGATTGGTATTGCAGCCGATAAACGATCCGTCACCTATGGTTGTACGGAATTTATTTTTACCGTCGTAATTAACCGTTACGCATCCGCACCCCATATTGATGTTTTTGCCGAGATCGCTGTCGCCTACATATGTGAGGTGACTTACCTTTGTGCCGTTGTCGATGGTTGAATTCTTAATTTCAACAAAGTTTCCTATATGAACTTTTTTACCGATAGAAGAGTTTGGCCTGAGGTGAACGTACGGCCCTAAATCCGCGCCGGATGCAACGGTGCTTTGCTCAGCTTGCACGGAATTGAGCTTAACGTTGTTTCCAACCGTGCAGTCAACCAGATATGAGTTTGGGCCGATTGTGCAGGATTTACCGATTTTTGTGTTTCCGAGAATAACGGTTCCGGGCAAAATCCTCGTGTCGGTTTCGATTTTAGTGTCAGGTCCGATGATAACGCCTTCACTGCACGGAATATCTACGCCGGCAAGCATTTGTTTATGCAAAAGGCTTATGCGGAGTTTGTCATTTAGTTCAAGAAGTTGAATTCTGTCGTTTGCGCCAAAAACAACATCGCTTTTTTCTGCGGTGTATGCCGAGGCGCGCAGTTTGGATTTTATTATAATTTCAATACATTCCGTAAGATAATATTCTTTTTGGGCATTATTGTTAGTTATTTTCCCAAGGGCATTAAGCAGAACGTCTGTTTTGAACCAATATGCGCCGGAATTTACTTCTTTTATGCTTTTTTCTTTTGACGATGCGTCTTTCTCCTCAACGATTTCTTTAAGGAATCCGCCTGCGTCTCTCACAATTCTGCCGTAGCCGAAAGGGTTGTCTACTTTTGCGGAAATAACGGTAACATCATTGTTCAGTTCGGTATGATATGCAAGCGCGGCGGCAATTGTTGCACCATCCATAAGCGGACAGTCTCCGTTCAAAATCAGAACATTGCCGCCCGTCCTTGTTTTCAAAAAATCAGTGGCCTGCATAACGGCGTGTCCCGTTCCCAGCCTTTCAGCCTGATAGGCAACGGCAACGGAATTGCCAAGGTGTTCTTCCAGCATTTCGTGAAGATGTCCCGTCACAACGCATATATCATTAATTCCGCTGCTTTTGACTGCATCAATAACCCAGTCAACCATGGGTTTGAACATAACTTCACACAGGGCTTTGGGCTTTTTCGATTTCATACGCTTGCCCTGTCCTCCGGAAAGAATAATTGCACAGTCTTTCATAAAATCCACCTCGTAATATATTCTATTGTTTTTGTATATTATGCTTATATTATTAAACATTTTCATTCATTTTGCAAGAAAAATTTGGCAGATTTACCCTTGAAATATGATAGCAAATATTATAAAATTATTTTTGCGACTTTTAGTGTGCCTTATTTTGTTAAAAATAAAACGAAAGCTTATGCCTGAAAATTTTGAAAGCAATGTAATTATACCGGTGTAAGCGAATAAAAAGGAAAAATGGAGGATACGGAAAAATGGCAAAATATGTTTACCTTTTTTCAGAGGGAAACGGCTCCATGAGAGAGCTTCTTGGCGGCAAAGGTGCAAACCTTGCCGAAATGACCAATCTTGGAATGCCTGTTCCCCAGGGCTTTACGGTTTCAACCGAAGCCTGCACAAGATATTATGACGACGGCAAGGTTATCGGAGCTGATATTGAACAGCAGATTTACGAAGCACTTGCAAAAACAGAAGAAATCAACGGCAAAAAATTCGGTGATTCTCAAAATCCGCTTCTCGTTTCGGTTCGTTCGGGAGCACGCGCTTCCATGCCCGGTATGATGGATACCATTCTGAACCTTGGGATCAATGATGAAGTTGCGGAGGGACTGATTAAATCAAATCCCGATCCTAAGTTTGCAAGGTTTGTTTACGATTCATACCGCAGATTCATTCAGATGTTTTCAGACGTTGTTATGGAGCTTTCCAAAAAGAAATTTGAGGTAATCATCGATGAACTCAAAGCGAAAAAAGGCGTTAAGTTTGACGTTGAGCTTGAAACGGAAGATATGAAAGAGCTTGTTAAACTCTTCAAGGCATTTTATAAAGAAGAAAAGGGAGAGGACTTTCCGTCCGATCCGAAAGTTCAGATGATGGAAGCCGTTAAGGCTGTATTCCGTTCCTGGGATAACCCGAGAGCCAACGTCTACCGCAGAATGAACGATATTCCGTATTCATGGGGTACGGCGGTTAATGTTCAGCCTATGGTATTCGGCAATCTGAATATGAATTCGGGAACGGGCGTTGCATTTACACGAAATCCTGCAACCGGTGAGAAGGGACTTTATGGCGAATATCTTATCAATGCGCAGGGTGAAGACGTTGTCGCAGGCGTTAGAACTCCGTCTCCGATTTCGGCGCTTGAAAAGGAAATGCCTGAGGTTTACAAGCAGTTCCACGATATTGCAATGACGCTTGAAAATCATTATAAAGATATGCAGGATATGGAGTTTACTATTGAGAACGGAAAGCTTTATATGCTTCAGACGCGTAACGGCAAGAGAACTGCTGCGGCAGCTCTTAAAGTTGCGGTTGATCTTGTTGATGAAGGTATGATAGACGAAGAAGAAGCCGTTCTCCGTGTTGAGCCGAAACAGCTTGATTCACTGCTTCATCCCCAGTTTGACACCGCTGCTCTCAAAAAAGCAGAGCCTATCGGAAAAGGTATCGCCGCTTCTCCCGGCGCAGCATGCGGTAAAGTTGTATTCACTGCAGACAGCGCGAAAGAATGGGCGAAAAAAGGTGAAAAAGTTGTTCTTGTCCGTCTCGAAACATCCCCTGATGATATTGAAGGCATGGTCGTTGCGGAGGGTATTCTGACAGCCCGCGGAGGCACCACCTCACATGCGGCCGTAGTTGCCCGCGGAATGGGAACCTGCTGTGTATCGGGATGTGGAGAAATCATTATGCACGCGGAAGACAAGTATTTTGAGCTCGGCGGCAAAAGATACAACGAGGGCGATTTCATTTCTATTGACGGTTCAGTCGGCAATATTTACGGTGAAGCGATTCCCACCGTTCAGGCTTCAATCAGCGGTGATTTTGAAAAATATATGAACTGGGCGGATAACGCAAGAGACAACTTTAAAATCAGAACGAATGCGGATAATCCGAGAGATGCGAAACAGGCTGTTGATTTTGGTGCAGACGGTATCGGTCTCTGCCGTACAGAGCATATGTTCTTTGAGGCGGACAGGATTAAAGAATTCCGTAAAATGATTCTTGCCAAGACTCCTGAAGACAGAGAAAAGGCACTCAAAAATATTCTTCCGCTCCAGCAGGGCGATTTTGAAGAAATGTATAAGGTGCTTGAAGGTAGACCGATGACAATCCGTTTCCTCGATCCTCCTCTTCATGAATTTGTTCCGCAGAAAGATGATGAAATCAAAGAGCTTGCAGATGAACTCGGCATAACATCCGAGGAAGTTAAGGAAGTATGCAGTTATCTTCATGAAGTCAATCCTATGATGGGTCACCGCGGATGCCGTCTTGCCGTAACTTATCCTGAAATTGCAAAAATGCAGACGACTGCAGTTATCAATGCGGCGCTCAACGTTCAGGAAGAAACCGGCATCAGCATTACTCCGGAAATTATGATTCCGCTCGTATGTGAGGCAAAGGAACTTAAATTTGTGAAAGACATTGTTGTGAAAACAGCGGACGCGATTATTGAAAAATCAGGCGCTGATATGCAATATGAAGTAGGTACAATGATTGAGATCCCGCGTGCTGCGCTTATGGCTGATGAAATCGCTGAAGAAGCGCAGTTCTTCTGCTTCGGAACAAACGACCTTACGCAGATGACATTCGGGTTCAGCCGTGACGACTGCGGGAAATTCCTTGAAGCTTATTATGATGCAAAGATTTTTGAAGCGGATCCGTTTGCAAAGCTTGATCAGGACGGTGTCGGCAAACTGATGAAGATGGCGGTTGCAATGGGTAAAAAAGTGAATCCGTCCATGCATTTCGGTATCTGTGGAGAACACGGCGGCGATCCCAGCTCTGTTGAGTTCTGTTACAATATTGGCCTTGACTATGCATCTTGCTCACCTTTCCGCGTTCCTATTGCAAGGCTTTCCGCGGCACAGGCTGCGATAAAAGCCGGCAGGAACTAAGACATCTTTTGTTAATGGGTAAAGCCATATAACAGCCAATAGGCAAAATTAAATATCAAATTTAGACCTTGTAGATTAACTTCTGCAAGGTCTTTTTT
>CAZURV010000015.1:0-40752 GCA_964623515.1 uncultured Eubacteriales bacterium
TTTTGATATAGCCAATATGGCTACAAAGGAGGCGAAGAAATGACGGCAACAAAAACGGCAGAGATAAAAAGCGAAATCAACACAATTAACGAGCAACTGCAAAACACACTGAACAACGGATATGTGGTCTATGACGGGAATGAAATTTTAGTTGTAGATGCGTTGCCAAAAGAAAGCGCGCAAAACGCAATGAAAATCGACGGAAGCGGTATATCGTTTAAAGGCGAGAATGAATTTGAAACCGTTTGGGCGCTTGATAACACTTTAAACTTGCAGTCAGTCGGTGTCAAAAATGCATATACGCAGCTATATAATAGTACCAGCGGAGAAAACGGTGTTATATCGCTTTCTGAAAGCGCGGAGAATTTTACCGCAATTGTGATAACGTATACGGACGGAACGATCTATCATTCAACTGTATTGCAAAACCCTAACGGTAGAAAGATAACGCTATCTTGTTTGAGCGAATTAAGCACGGATTGTACGGCTGTGAAGAGAACACAGTACACGATAGACAATACGGAATTAACGCCCGACACGGAAACAGCAGGCGGAATTAAAATCACGCCGAACGGAACAGAAGTACTCGAAAGCGGCAACAATTTTCTAAAAATAATAAGTGTTGAGGGGTATTACAAGCGTTGAGCCGTTCAATGTTTTTAGCACTATAAGCAAATTAAATAAAATAACAAAACGGCTGTTGTATCACACGATGCAACAGCCCTTATTTTTTTATAAAATTATTGACAATTTTTAATATAATACCGCAATGTTCTGCAAAGCAAAGAGTTAGTTTATTGTTAGTTTATTTTAAATAATTTCTATGTATTTGAAAATATGCCGAAAATTCGCAAAACAGCAAAAAACCGTATAACAGCGTCATTTGGGAACGTTTTACGTATAATAAAAAAGCAGTTGAAAAACTGCTTTTTTTGGTTGCGGGGGCAGGACTCGAACCTGCGACCTCCGGGTTATGAGCCCGACGAGCTACCAACTGCTCTACCCCGCGATTTCTATTGCTGATATATAGTAGCACAAAATAATTCTTTTGTCAATAAATATTTTATTCCGTAAAATCAATATAACGTGGCCAAAAATCTTCCGCACTTAAGGGGCAGGCTTCATTTTTCAGAATCAGCGGAGGGATATACAAATTCTCTCTGATTTTTAGGACAATTGAAGAGCCTTTGCCCGTATGCATATTGCATTAACTAAAATTTCCTGAAGTGAATAAAATTTATTTAATTTTTCAATAATGTTCAATGCAGGGTTCAACCCGGATGATACAGAAAGGAAAATACGTATGAGATTAAAGAGAATAGAAACAGCTGTTATTATAGCGCTTATTGGGGCAATAGCCTTTCATTTAATCAGTTTCGGCGCAACCAGCAAAGATATATATTCCGATGTGCTCAGGCTTCATATACTTGCAAATTCCGATTCGCAGCAAGACCAGGCGCTTAAGATTAAAGTGCGTGACGCTGTACTAAAACAGCAATATGATGTTTTTGACGGCGCTTCCGATATAACCGAAGCCAAACAAAAAATTTCATCGAATCTGAACGAGATTCAATCCATTGCCATTGAAACCGTGAAGCAAAACGGATATGATTATCCTGTTTCTGTAGCGCTTGAAAAGACGTATTTTGAGACGAGATATTATAAGGATTTTACTTTACCTGCCGGTAGATATGAGGCTTTGCGGATTGTGATAGGCGATGGGAAGGGCCATAATTGGTGGTGCGTAATGTTTCCGCCTCTCTGCCTTGGAGCTGCCGCGGATATTGAGAATAATGAGAATTTAAGCAGTAGCGAAAAAGAGCTTATAACAAGTGATCCTCGGTATGAAATACGGTTTAAAGCAGTTGAGCTTTATCAAAAAGCCAAAGAATGGATTGCCGGAGAGTAAAAAATATCCCGAAACCCCTTGAAATTTTATTATATATATGTATAATATGTTTTAGCCAAATAAGGATAAAAGTAACAGTATTTTTATGCAGTATATCGCTGAAATCATCTTAGCTGTATTTTTCTCCTTGTATGGTTGGCTGGAAACAGGCCGATTAAAAAGGGAAAGAAAAGGTACAGAAAAAATGTCTTTGGTATTAGGGCACAGGGGTGCAAGCGCGTATGCACCGGACAACACGCGCGCTTCATTTCTAATGGCAATCGAAATGGGAGCAGACGGTGTTGAAACGGATGTACACTTAACAAAAGACGGTGTTCCGGTAATTCAGCATAATTATGATATTGACCGCAATTCAAACGGGCATGGAAACGTTGAGGAATTAACATATGACGAATTACTGCAGTTTGATTTCGGTAGCTGGAAAGGCGAGAAATATTCCGGCGAAAAAATTATGACGCTTGACGAATGCCTTGAAATTGCCGAAAAAAATATGAAATTTATAAATCTTGAGCTAAAACGTGCATATCATCCGGAAAACGGCGATATAGCCCAAATAACGATTGACGCCGTTAAAAAGTTCGGAATGATAGATCGTGTTTTGATTTCAAGCTTTGACCATGCGCTTCTCGGTGAAGTTCAGGAAATATGCCCGGGAATTCTTACCGGAGCGCTTTATGATGAAGATGAAGTAAAGCAGAATAATATTGATGCAATTCTTGCCAACGCTCCCGAATATGTTGAAAGTATCGGCTGTGATTTTGCAATTCCACATGTGAATTACCTGCTTGAGGACAGTATTGCGGACAGATTTGCCGAAAAGGGAATCGGCGTTGCTGTTTGGACAGTGGACAAACCGTATATTGCAAAACTGTGCGTAAGGCTTGGCGTAAAAGCAATTATAACAAACCGTCCTGACAGGATCATTCAGTCTGTTGATGAAGAATGCAGTAAATAATTGTAACGGCGGATATTCCGCCGCTTTTTTTATTTTGAATTGGGTTAAGCCTTGATAAATACAGCGATTTATATTATAATTAGTTCATCATAATTTCCGAGGTGTAAAATGAAAAAATTTATTTCTGCCGTGCTTTCATGCATCATGCTTGCTTTTTCTCTTTCAATTGGTTCATATGCGGCATCGGAAAAGATTGTAACTGTGAATAATATAACCTATTCAATCCGCGAAAATGCAGCTTATGTCAGTTCGGTTTCTGCAGTACAGGAAGGTTATCTTGAACTGCCTTATCGGATTTATATCGGTTCGGAGTCTGCTTCCTCTATTACCGATTTGGATGAGGATGACAACGATATTGAAGATCCGTTCGATACGGATTACGTTTATGTGCGCGGTATAGACGCCGGTGCTTTTGACGCTGTGGAAGATCAACTCACATCGCTCGGAATTTCAAAATATATTCAGGATATAGATATAGATTCTTTGAGAACATCTAATTTACAGTCGATTCTTCTCGCAAAGGCAAATGCTTTTTATTCTGCGAATAATGGCATGCTTCTCAGCAAAGACGGAACCGAACTGATTTTAAGTCCCAGAATGAATCCGAACGATATTCCCGATACGGTTACAGAGATTGATGAATATGCCTTTTTAAATAACTATGCAGTCAAACAAATTACTTTGCCGAGCGGGGTAAGCGAAATAAAAAACAGCGTTTTCAGAAACTGTCCGTTGCTTGAAAGCGTGGTTTTTAACGATAATTTAAAAGTTATCGGCAATTATGCATTTGCGCAGTGTAAATCGCTTCAGTCTGTGCAGATACCTGCGGGAGTTACAAATATCGGGCAGTGGGCATTTTATGGATGCACTGCGTTGGAATCCGCTGATTTTGGCGGTGAAAATAGCGCGCTTAGTTCAATAGGTGAGTGTGCTTTCCTGGACTGCCTCAATCTTAAAAGCGTAACGGTTTATCGCGGCGTTACAAATATCGGGGAATATGCATTCGGATTTTATATTGACGATGACGCCGTCCGTCAGTATGTTGACGGTTTTGCAATAACCGGGTATAAGCGCAACGCGGAGAAAACCGCCTATACGGATATTTATAATTATTCGGTTGCCAATTCCGTTTCGTTTATTCCTCTTGATCCAACTTATGCACTTACATTTTATTGTGGTGAGCTGAACGGAAGAAACTCTGCAATGATACTAAAAAGCGGTGTTAATACTTACACGGTTTCTTCCTCAAATGGCGTGTTTACAATAGGCGATGAAATTGAACCCGGTGTGTATGCCGTTTATTTTGAGGGCGAGAAAGGGTTGAGAACACTTGCGGATGAAACCATCACATGCAGTGGAAATGTCTATGAACTTTCCGTTCGAAACGATGTAATCAATATGCCGATAGGTGATGTAAACGCAGACGGTATTATCGACGTTAATGATGTTTCAGACACCATTTCCTGCATCGGAGGATCGGATTCGCAGTATGACGTTGACGGAGACGGCGTTGTTGACATTTCGGATATTTCAGTGATTTTGCAGTCTGATAACTACGGAAAAATCGAAGTTGCATTTGATGAAAACGGAATTTGAATTAAAAAATATTAAACGAGCGGCTCTCATCGAGCCGCTCGTTTTTTATCAGTTCAAATGTTGAAATAAACAGGAACAAAAATTTTTAATCTATGTAGCCTTTTTCTTCAAGAAGTTTTGTAATTCTGCCTTTTGAATCGAGGATTGGTTCTATTGATGCGTCGTGATTGAGGATTTCGATGATATATGCTATATATTTGCTCATATCCACCTCACAGTACCACGGTTTGCTTTTAAGTTCTTCCGTTCTGTAAATTGTGTTCGTTGTAAAGATTTTTTCAATCAGACCCGTTGCATAAGCTTCGTCGAATCTGTCAAGCCCGTTGCAGAAAAGACCGAACGCTGCAAAAATGAATACTCTTTTTGCTTTGAGTTTTTTTAGCTGTGAGGCAACGTCTATCATAGAATCGCCGGAGGAAATCATATCGTCCACAATAATCACATCTTTGCCTTCAATGCTGTTGCCGAGATATTCATGAGATATAATTTTGTTTCTACCGTCAATAATCTGAGAGTAATCTCTTCTTTTATAGAACATACCGAGATCAAGGCCGAGAACTGAAGCGTAATAAATGCATCGCGCCATACCGCCTTCATCAGGGGAGATTACGGCAAGGTGGTTCTTATCAATTTTTAGATCCGGAATGTTTTGAATCATGGCTTTAATCATTTGATAGTTTGTGGGCACGTTTTCAAAACTGTTCAGAGGAATCGCATTTTGAACGCGCGGATCGTGCGCATCAAAAGTAATAATATGTTCCACGCCGATATTCACAAGTTCCTGGAGTGCAAGCGCACAGTCAAGGCTTTCGCGGCCGGAACGCTTATGCTGTCTGCCTTCATAGAGCATCGGCATAATAACGGTTATCCTTTTTGCATGACCGCCCGCGGCGGCTATAATTCTTTTTAAATCGGCAAAATGCTCATCCGGACTCATCGGCACGCTTTCACCGTACATTTTGTATCTGCAGCCGTAATTAAAGCAGTCACAGAGTATATAGAGGTCTACGCCGCGTACGCTTTGTGTGATAACGCCTTTTGCTTCTCCGGTACCGAAACGGGGAAGGGAGATGTTCACCTGGAAAGTATCCTGAACATATCCTTCGAACGTAATTTGTTCTTTAAGTTCACCGGTATTCTCGGCGTGCCATTTAATCAGGTATTTGTCAATTTTGCTGATAAGCTCCTCGCAGCCTGGCATTGCGATTAGACCAATCGGACCGTTGGGAAGATTTTTGAAGCGTGTGAGTACGTCTGGCATAATTTTTACCTCCTGTTTTTTGCTGTAAAAGCGCAAATGTTGATTTTTATGCGCTGAATTGCCGGTTAATAATATTGTAACCTTTGCGGCTGTTTTTTTCAACTGACAAATGCGCAGAAAATTAAAGTTGATTAAAAATAAATTATATATAATTTCACTAATGTTTCTCTGTTGCGTTCGATAATATGTTTATGCAGCGGAATGAACCGGCGCTTTTCCGCATAGTATATAAATAACAATATTTGATTTACCCGTTTTTAATTAAACGGAAAAAGCGGAAAGGAAGTTGTACGGTCTAAACGGTGCTTTCGCACTTTGCACCCATACACCGTATCGCACGGCAAAAAAATGAAAAAAATAATTTGCTTGATTTTAGCAGTATTAACGGCGGCATGCTTTTCCTCCTGTTCGTTATCGGAAAAAAAGAGCGGCGTTTCTGCGCAGGACGAGCCTAAGAAGAATTATACTTATGTGAAAGCGGTTTGGATAAGCTACTATGAACTTGGAGAAATCCTTTCGGATACGGATAAAAATGCGGCGGAGCAAAAGCTCGGCGATGTTTTTAAAAAAATTGCCGACTTCGGATTTAATACGGTTTTTGTGCATATGAGAGGAAATTCGGACGCTTTTTATAATTCAAAGTACTTTCCGCTTTCCTCCTACATAAAGAACATAGATTACGATCCTCTGCAATTGATTACGGAAACTGCGCATAAACTGAATATTTCCGTTCACGCCTGGATAAATCCATACCGCGTTGCGATGAATAAAAAAATCAGTGATTTAAGCTCCGATTATCCGGCCAAAAAATGGTATGATAATGCGGAAACCGACAAATTTATTATCTGCGGCGAAAATATTTATTATAATCCGGCTTCGCCCGAGGTGCAGAAGCTGGTGATTGACGGTGTACGTGAAATTGTAAGGAATTATGATGTGGATGGCATTCATTTTGACGATTATTTTTATCCGTCAACCGATAAGCGTATCGATGAGGCGAGTTACAGTGCATACAAAGCGTCAGGCGGCAGGCTTTCTCTCGGAGATTTCAGAAGGGAAAATGTAAATGCACTTGTTTCCGGTGTTTATGCGGCTGTAAAAGAGGTAAACAAAAATGTGGTTTTCGGTATAAGTCCCCAGGCGGATCCCGAAAAAAATAAAAATCAGCTTTATGCTGATGTGGAATACTGGGTAAAACATCAGGGATATATTGATTATATTGCGCCGCAGATTTATTTTGGATTTGAGAATGAAGCAAGTCCGTTTGAAGAAACCGCAGCGCAGTGGCAGAAACTTGTTGAAAACAGCGGCAAAAAGCTTTACTGCGGACTTGCGCTTTACAAAAGCGGACAGACGGACGATTATGCTTCCTCTAATCACACCGATCCGTATTCAGCTTATTATGAATGGCAGAATAATTCGGATATAATCGTTCGGCAGATTGCATGTATAAACAGGTACGGCTTTTCCGGCTATGCTGTTTTTTCTTATCATTACATTTTTGATGCAAACGGGAACAAGAACCTTTTAAAAGAACGTGATTCGCTGAAAGAAAAGCAAACGGGCAGTTCAGAAACATAGGTTGTTTCCGTTTGCTTTCAACCGGATTCCTTTATATTATTTGTTAATATTATCCAATTATCCCCCCCATTTTTTTATATTTTGATAATTGAACCGCTTATCGGATAGTGCTATAATACTAATGAGAAACTCTATTTTCTATTTGTACTTAAGGAGCGAGATTAAAATGAAACGGTATCTGAAAAGAACACTGTCGCTTATGATGGTTGTCCTTCTCTTTTTTTCTTGTGTTGAGTGCGTTATTCCCATTGTTGCGAATGCTGAGGCGGTAGGCTACACAATCGCATCCGACAAGAGTACTTATGTGGGCACTGCCACCCAGGAAAATGTGACAAGCAGTACCAGTCCGTACTATAATTTCAGGATTATGCCAATCTGCTACACGGAGTGGAACAGCGACTGCAACCCGTGGTACAACAATCCCAACGGTTCTTCCATTGAGATAACATACCGCAAATTATACGGAACCAGTTATCAGACCAACACGGTAGCCATAAGCGGAACAGACCTTTATAACGCGGGGATTTATTCAAGCGTTGACAAATGTTTCGGCGGTTCTGACGACAAGATATATTATTATCAGGTTGACGGCTGGATTGACGGCTGGATTACAAACGTTAAAGTTACGATGAATAAAGATAATAATAACGACGGCTGGTTCAGCACCAACGGCTGTTTTTATTTCACCGTTTCGGTTTATAATGACAGTACGAGTAAATGGGTTGAAATCTCTGATTCCTCCGACAACAGCGGGTGGGGAGACGATGATGACTCAGGTTATATTTCGGGCAAGGGTACTTTTTCGGACAGTACCACCATCGCAAGCAGTTATTATCCGAAAATCACCTCTTTTTCCTACACGCCCTCCAATCTCTCCAGCATAACGCAGGGGGCGTCTTCAACCGTATCGCAGGCATATACGCTCACGGTTAAGGATACCTACGGCAAATCACCTTATATCAACGCAGCGTATTCGCTGCCGGACTCTCCCGCGTGGGCATACGCATCAAATTCTTCAAATTCATTAAACGGCAAGGTTTATATTTATTCCGGCTCCAACACAAACGGTTCAACGATTAAAACGACCAGAACGGATTTAACCGTTAAAATCGCGGTCAATACGTTTTCCGGAGATCAAAGCACAACTGCACTTTTAACCGTTATAGGCAGTGAATGCGTGGTATATGAACCGACTTATGCAAATCGAGAGACAGCAGGATTATCCTGTGAATTGCTGAAAAACAATGCCGCCGTTACGGATAACAACTGCACATTGAATGCGGACGGCTCGTTTAACGGCACATATGTTATTAAGCTTACAAATAATTCAACGGAAACCGTCAGTGTAACTGCTGTGACCAAAGGCGGAAACACCACGCGCTGGTCGCTTTCAAATTCAACGGCGTCATCATCATCTCCGATAACGATTGTGTCCGGCGATACATATACAATGACACTCTCCAAAAACTCGGCGGGAGATCCTGTTTATTCTTCGTTTTACGGCACAGTTAGTATAACCTATAAAATCAGCAATTTGTATTTGAATGCCACAACAACGCTTGCCACCTGTTATACCGGCGTTGGGTTTGCGTTTAATGCGCCGAACAGTTCGGGCACTTTCCAGAATCTCGGCAATTCCTATATTGATATGGATGATACCAAGGATCATGACATTGATATGTATGCCACCGTTCTTTGTTCCTATGGGCGAATGATTTCACAATCGGTTTCCAATAGGAGCAGTGGTAGCTACGATAACGATACCACCAATTCCACGGCGACGATCGATTATTACATTGACAGATCCGAGGCAACAACCTATCAGGGTGCGGGGTTGAAATTTCGCTTTGAATCAAACAATGGCTCTAACACCACTTTCCAGGCGGATGACGATTATTCGGGGAAGGTGACTTTGGGCGGCTCATATGACAGCATCGGCACGTTTTCGCTTAAAAGCGCCAGCGCCGCGTCGGCGTCTCCCGGTGTTGAACAACTCGATAAAGAGTGGTCTACTGCTGCCGATACAGTATATAATTTTCCGTGGTACGGAAACATTTTTTCCGGCTCCACAACATCTGCCAGCCCGGCAACCATCACCTTCGGTAAAGGCACCAAGGGTGCCGGAATGCAGAATTCGGCATGGCATTTAACAGCCGGCACCGGTCGCGTTTATTTCATAATATATTTTAATGTGTATGCTTATGATAAAACAACTTTAAGAAGCTATACGAGTGCAGCTGCCAACAACAAGCCGTATATTTCGGCGTTCTACAGCGACGGTTCCACTTTCCGCACTAACCGGAACAAGGCGCAGTATACACTTGCCAATTATCAGGTTACACAGTATGCGGTTACAACCGCCGCAAGTGGCCTCGGTTCGACCAATTATCTCGGCACAACTGGCGATTACCGCGGTTATACCGTTATGCACCAGCTTTACAGCGGGGACAGAAACTCAGACATTAAACAAAATGTTAAGTATTACAGAATTATCACGTCTTCCGGCAATCAGGAACCGTATTATACGGATTATGCAGGGAGTTACAATAAATGCAGTTCTCAAACAACTTTATCTACGGGTGCGGGATCCTATACGCTTACATATTATTACTGGAATATTGACCTCACGGCTTACACTGCCCTTTATAATATAGCCAATGCGCTCCTGGATGATCCCATTATTATAAAAACAGATGCGGATGTGAGCACATATGACCCGGAAAGCGAGGAAAATGACAATGAGGGCGTTACCAAATTTAACACTTTCAGCACATATCTCTCCTCAACCACAGTTACCAATATTCTAACCGAAAATACAGCACAGCCTCTATATGACAGTGTTGTTCAGGAGGGCGGTACGTCTTATAACTTAATATATGATAAACTTATAGCTTTACATTTAAAGCATTATCCTGTTAAAGTTTATGAATATTTGTACTGTGCAGATCCGGATGATCCCGATCCGCATTTTGAAAACGAGTCTGTTGTGGATGATTATTTATTCGACAGTACCGGAGACGGCACCGATGATGCCCCGATGACTTATGAATTTTACTATAGCAATCCCGATGATTTCTATACACAGTATAATAAAACGATTTACGGCTTTGATTATACGCCTGAACTGAATCCGGATTTTATGCAGTATGTGGACAGCCGCGATGAAGAAACGGTCCGGGATAATTTCACGTCAACAGGTGTTTTGAATGAAACGGGATTTGATATAACCGACGAATCAACCTATGCTACAGCTTATGGAAAGTATTATGCGCAGGCATATGATTATTCGCTGGAAACTGATTTCTATACCGAGATGGAGAATCAGCAGGCAAGCGAAAACGGCGGGCATAAATGGACCGAATCCTCATGGACGGCGTATCAGGAAAGGGCGAATGAAATTATTGCGGAACTTTCAAAAGCCTGTGTTTATCCCGATTGTCCCAAGAATCCCGTAGCGCTTTCGGATGAACTTCAGAATCCTTCGGATTTAGTTGTTAATATGACACTCACCGAAGCCAACGGAGACGAGAGTCAGCAGAGCAATATTGAAAAATTCAGAGAGGCATATGAGTTTACACAAAATAATGAGGGCTATTTCTGCCTTTCCATCATGGAGCAGTTTGAAGTGCAATTGCCGGAGCAGTATGATTCAGCCGTATCTATTCTGGACGGAAATATTTATGATGTTCCTGCTGATGAAGCGCAATTCCTTGCAGATAGTGTCAGCGGATTTGATCCAACGCAGTATGCGCACGATTATTCGTTTGTCTGTCTGGAGGAACCCACAGACAATACAGAGGGTGTCTTTGCATACAAATGCTTGATTTGCGATGAGCTTTCTCCTGAAACCGACGGAGTAAGAGATGAATATCAGCCTTATACGGATACGCTTAAACCGTTGTATAACACAACAACGGGTGACTGGACCACTTTCACCGAGAACTACGGAACACTTCAGAATCAGGTGATTCCCACGGCGAATGCAAACACACTGACTTCCAGAATTATTTCCGGATCGTCTGTGCTTGATTATGATTATTCGCTCCGCGGCGCGCAGGTAAGGCTCAGCACGGTATCTGAGATGATAGACAGCCAGCCGGATAAATACAGCCAGTTTAAGAACAACGGCGTATACTTGGAATACGATGCAATTCGGGCGGGAATCCTTGCGGATACAAGCGCTTCCTACACGCTTGAAGACGGAACGGAATATTACGGCGGCACGCAGGCGTTGCGGTTCAGAGCGTCCATGACAATACCTGTCGGCGCGACTGTAGAGGAGGTTGGATTCCTTTATGCCAAAGGCATGCAGTTTTACAATGAGGGTGATGTTTGCACACCGGCGGGCGGCGTTACCGATAATATTGAAAACTTCCTTGAAACCACGCCCGGCGTTATGAGACAGACTTGCTCGAATTACACGCTTGATATGGATACAAACGGTGCATATACATTTAATCTCGTAATCAATGTAAATGCGAAGAACTGGCGTCATGCCTATGCCGCAAGAGGATATATCACTTATACCTTCGGCGGGCAGACCTTTACGGTATATGACAGTTCCTACACCTGCCGCTCCGTGCAATATATTATGGAGCATCAGGCGGCCGATGATTCGCGGCCTGTGTCCTGTAAATACGCAAATGCACTGCTTGACTTTGTAAATGCCGAAATCAGTGCAGGCAACACCGCGTACTACGGATCCGATCCTTGGGTTGTAGGCGGATAAACGGTTTTAAAATTAAAACGCGATTGAGCTTCAGCCGCTGCATTATGCAGCGGCTTTTTTATTGTGTTCTAATATCATTGTTTAGCACTGTAATTATAATTATAACCTATTCGCCGATGTCCCTGCCACTTAGGCGGCAGGTTCCGTTACGGAATTTCAGCGGGAGTGATAATCTTCCTCTGAAACCCTGAAGAGCGAAGCTCCCTGCGCAGGTTGCAATCGTTCGCAAGTCCCATTTCAAGCGAGCTTGATGGAGCACTGCTCCGATTTCAAAGTTTATAACAGCAGCTTCAAATGCTACCAAACGGCTGACTTTCGTCCTAGGGGAGAAAATTCCTTCGTTATATTTCTGTGTTCCGCCGGCGTTTATGATTCCAAACGTATAGGGTAGCGCTAACTCTTTGTGAAAAACAGAGTGGATGGTTACCCTTTTGCAGATTGCAAAAATGAAGCCAACCGCCAAAGAGGGAGCGGGCATCTTCGCCTGAGTCATAAGCACGCAGTAAAAAAATGCAGCCGCTGTGCGGAAAGCAAGTTGCAAAGTATTATAATATATGATAAAATATTTATTAAGGGCTTGCCCCGTTATGTAACGCGGCAAAGGATATTGTTTGCTGTTTGAGAACCGAATGGATTGCTCCTTTCACTGATTTTAAAAATGAAGCGGGTCGCCTTGGGGATGGGAGATATCTTTGTTTAAGCTATAACCTGTTCGCCGTGTCCCTCCGCCTTTTAGGCGGCGGGGTCATTTCGGAATTTGAGTAGGCGTGAAAATCTCCCGCTGAAACCCTGAGGAGCGAACGCTCCCTGCACAGGTTGCAATCATTCGCAAGCCCCATTTCAAGCGAGTTTGATGGAGCACTGCTCTGATTTAAAAAATAACGTAATGCGAGAAGGTTGCTTATGCAGAATAAAGAACATATATTTCTTGCTTCACCTCATATGAGTGACGAGGGGTATGAACAGGATTACATAAAAGAAGCATTTGATACAAATTGGATTGCTCCATTGGGCAAAAATGTGAATGAATTTGAAAAAGAGATGGCGGAAAAATTAGGTGTGCGCAATGCCTGTGCGCTTTCCTGCGGTACAGCAGCTATTCATTTGGCTTTGCTTGCTGCTGGCGTAAAGCCCGGCGATAAAGTTTTCTGCCAGTCTCTTACTTTTTCCGCCACAGCGAATCCGATAACGTATGTTGGCGCTGAACCTGTTTTTATTGACAGCGACAGAAGAAACTGGATGATGTCACCTGATGCACTCAGGGAGGCTTTCAGGCAGTTTCCGGGAACCAAGGTTGTTATCGCTGTTCATTTATACGGTATACCTGCACTTATTGACGAAATAAAAGCAATCTGCGATGAGAACAAAGCGGTTCTCATTGAAGACGCTGCGGAAAGTCTCGGTTCTAAATATCACGGTAAATATACGGGCACATTCGGTGAATACAGTATTATCAGTTTCAACGGCAACAAAATTATAACTTCAAGCGGAGGCGGCATGCTCCTGTTTAACGGGGATAACGCCGATGAAAAAAAAGAAAAAGTTCTTTTTTGGGCAACGCAGTCACGAGAAAAGGCACGCCATTATCAGCATAACGAAATCGGGTACAATTATCGTATGAGCAACATTGTTGCAGGTATAGGCAGGGGACAGCTCAAAGTTTTGGACAAACGCGTTGAGCAAAAACAAAAGATATATGAATTTTACAAAGAACTTTTTTCACATCTGGACGGCATTGAAATTATGCCGATCCCCGATGAATGTGATTGTAACTGTTGGCTCACCGCGGCGCAGTTACACGGAAAAATCAGACCCATCGATTTAATTCTCGCGCTGGAAGAAGATAATATCGAAAGCAGACCTATATGGAAACCGCTTCATCTTCAGCCTGTGTTCAGCCAATGCGCATACATTGACAACGGCGGAATTGCACAGAGGATTTTTGACAACGGAATATGCCTTCCATCGGACACGAAGATGACAGCCGATGATTTAAGCCGAATTGCCGATGTTTTTCACAAACTTTGGAGCAAATAAGCAATGAAAAAAATTTGTTTTGTTTCCACAACATCGGTTACGCTTAAAATGTTTGTTTTACCCACTGCCAAATATCTGCACGATAACGGTAGTTATGAGATAACCTTTATATGCAACAGCGATCCCGATTTTTACAAGGATCTTCCGGGTTATATTCGCTTTATTCCCGTGAATATGAAACGCGGGATTGATATGCGCGCAGGGCGGACGGTCATCAAGCTGACGCGTTTATTTAAAGCGGAAAAGTTTGATATGATTCAGTACTGTACGCCGAACGCAAGCTTTTACGCTTCCATTGCTTCCAAATTTGCCCGTATCCCCGTAAGGTTGTATTGCCAGTGGGGCATACGGTATATCGGCATCGAAGGACACGGTAAGGAAATTTTTAAGCTTTTTGAAAAAATTTCCTGTAGCAACGCAACCGCAGTCCGCGCTGTAAGCAAAAAGAATATGGAATTTGCCATAAAAGAGGGGCTTTATAATTCCGATAAAGTGTATCTTTTGGGCAATGGAGGCACAATAGGCGTGGATTTTGATGATTTTAATTATCAGGAACGAAATTGCCTGCGAACGATAAAGCGCCGAGACCTCGGAATCGGCGATGATGATTTTGTTTTCGGTTTTGTAGGCAGGCTTTCCAAAGATAAAGGCTCAAATGAACTTTTAACTGCTTATAAAAATATACGCAAAAAATATAAACATCTTCGCTTGTTGTTGATTGGAACAGTTGAGCCGCAGAATGGATTCGATTCGGAATTATACAGATGGGCGCGTGATACTGAGGATGTTATGTTTATAGGCAGAGTCAACAATAATGATTTAAAAAATTATTATTCCGCGCTTGACTGCTATGTTCATCCGAGTTACCGAGAGGGCTTCGGTATGGTGATTCAGGAGGCGGCGGCAATGGGCTGTCCGGTGATAACAACCGATATAAACGGAGCTTCCGAAGTTCTTGTAAACGGAGAGTCGTGCGTTTTGTGCAAACCTGCCGATTCTGAATCGCTTGCCTGTGCAATGGAAGAAATGATTCAAGACGGTTCAAAACGCCGTTATCTAGCTGAAAACGCAATTGAACGCGTAAAGAAATTATATAACAGAAAAGATATGCAGGCGCGCTTGCTCAACGATTACAGGCGTCTGTTAAACGAGGAATTTGATGAAACTAATGCTTGTAACCGCTGATGAGGCGGAAATCAGTGAAGCCCAATCGGCGGGAATAGACCGAATATTTCTTGATCTTGAATACATAAATAAAGTTGAACGGCAGATGGGACGCAACACGCTGATTTCAAACAATTCGCTTGCTGATGTTCCCAGAGTCAGAAGTCTTATTGACCGAAGTAGCTGCGAATTACTTGTGCGCGTGAATCCGATTAATCCGAATTCACGCTTTGAGATTGACAGCGTTATTGAAAACGGTGCGGATATTGTAATGCTCCCTATGGTGCTCGACGCCTTGGATGTGAAAAAATTCGTTAAATATGTCAACGGAAGAGCTAAAGTCTGTCCTCTTCTTGAGACTTCACAAGCGCTTGCCAGGATTGACGATATTTTGGCGGTCAGCGGAATTGATGAAGTTTACGTCGGACTTAATGATATGCATATTTCTATGAATTTAACTTTTATGTTTGAGTTCCTCAGCGGAGGATTAATGGAATATATGGCTGATAAATTCAAAAAAAGTAAACTCCCTTTTGGTTTCGGTGGTATTGCGCGAATCGGCGAGGGAATGCTTCCCGCAGAAGAAATCCTTGGGGAGCATATAAGGCTCGGTTCTGAATCGGTGATTCTTTCCCGTTCGTTCAGAGATGAAAAAGGAGTCGATTTAAAATCCGAGATAAAAAAATTGCGCGATAAGGAAGCTGAAATGCGCGCTTATAGTGAATGTGAACTCGAAAACAACAGATTAAAACTGAAAGCTTCTGTAAACCAAATCGTTGAGGACATGAACGGTATCAGATAATTTTATTGTGGAAATACGGCTCTATCCAAAGAATAAATTTAAAAGGTTATTTTATGAAAGATTATCCTAAAGTAATGGCAGTAACAATCAATGCGTGGCGAGACGGCACGGGAATTAACACTCTGAACTCGTTGTTCCGGTGCTGGCGGAACGATAAAATCTGTCAAATTTACACCACATCGGATTTACCGAACACGTCTGTCTGCAAAACCTTTTTTCATATATCGGAAAATCTTGTTTTAAAAAGCGTTTTTAACCGAAAAATCAAAACCGGTGAAAAAGTTAAAAACAGAAGCGTTAATTCTACGCAAGAGGATGTTTTCTATAAGAATATGAAAAAACGTCATTCTCCTTTTATCACACTTTGCCGTGAACTTGTTTGGCTTTTGGGCAAGTGGAAAACGGAAGAACTTGATTTTTACATAAAAAGGCAGAAACCGGATTTGCTCTTTTTAACACTTTATCCAAACATTTTTATGTGCCGGCTTCAAAAATACATTGTGAAAAAAACGAACAAGCCTGCAGTATGTTATATAACGGATGATAATTTTTCGTTTAAATCTGTATCCAAAAATCCATTATCTCTTTTGCATCGTATCGTGTTGCGCAGATATATAAAGTATTTGATAAATTATTCGGAGAATCTGCTGGTTATTTCTCCGAAGCAGAAAGAGGAATATGACCGTATTTTTAAAAGAGACTCTGTGATTATTACAAAGGGCATAGATTTTGAAAATATTGTATACGAGCCAAAGAAGCTTCATTCACCGCTGAAAATGGTTTATACGGGAAAACTGATTATAGGCAGGGGAGAAAGCCTTGCTATGATCGCTGATGCTTTGAAGCGAATTAACGCTGGAAAAAGCTTAATTGAATTTGATATTTATTCTCAAAATACGCCGACGGAAGATTTGCGCAGACGTATGATGAGTGGCGGCGCACACTTTCGCGGTACAGTTTCTCAAAGCGAAGTTTTAAAAATTCAGGATGAGGCTGATATTCTTGTTTTTGCCGAAAGCCTGGAAAGCAAATATAAAAACAGCGCTAGGCTTTCGTTTTCAACAAAAATTACCGATTATATGAAGCAGGGTAAATGCATTTTTGCAGTAGGCAGCAGAGATATTGCGCCAATTGACTATTTTATCAGGAACGGCTGTGCGCTTGTTTCTTCCTCCAAATCAGAAATAACAGATAATTTAATCAAAATTGCGGAAGATCCTTCAATTATTTATGATTACGGCGAAAAAGCGTTCAACTCCGCACTTAAAAACCACAATAAGGCTGATATGGATAAAAAATTTATTAAAATATTAACAGATTCGGCTAATAACCGATAGTTTTTTGGTGAATATGAAAATTCTTTGGATTGTAAATATGCTGTTGCCGGAAATTGCTGAATATATCGGCGTTCAGACTGGCGTAAGCGGAACTTGGATGTTCGATATTTCAAAATCGCTCTCGGAAACAGAGGGTATAAAATTAGCCATTGCCTGCGTTTACGGCAATGAGTTTCAAAAACATACGATTGGCAGAATCACTTATTACATCATTCCGGGCACAAGCAGATCCATGATGTTTTATGATAAAAGTCTCGGCAGGTACTGGCAGAAAATTGAATCGGATTTTTCTCCGGATATTGTGCATATTCACGGCACGGAATATTCGCATTCCCTGTCTTATATAAATACTTTTCCGAAAAAAAAATATCTGTTATCCATTCAGGGGATTATCGGTGAAATTTCAAAAGTCCATTCCGGTGAGTTACCGTTATCAGTTTTAATAAAGTACAGAACTCATGAGGAAAATAGAAATCACAACGGAATGATTGAGCGAACACTTTTAAGTGTAAAAAACAGTGTTTATGAAAAAAAGATAATTAAATCTGTTAAGTACGCAACCGGGCGTACTGACTGGGATAGAAATTATATTTTGAAAGTCAATCCCGCTATTAAATATTACAGATGTTTTTATAATCTACGCACCGAATTTTACAATGCAGAAAAATGGAATTACAATAAATGTGAAAAGAACGCAATTTATTGCTCAACATCAGCCCAATCACCTTTAAAAGGCGGCCATGTTTTGGTCAAGGCTTTGCATCTATTAAAAAATAAGAATATTGATTTTACCGCTTATTTTCTCGGAAACGGATCTGATGGACTTTTTACCGAAACAAGCGGATATTCTGTTTATATCAACAGCTTAATAAAAAAATACGGTCTCCAAGATAATATCAGAATCATTCCGTCTCTGGATGCAGACGGCGTTATTGAATATATGCAGAAATGCAATGTTCTTGTTGTGCCGTCGGCAATGGAAAATGCTTCAGCAACGCTGAGAGAAGGGTTTCATATCGGCATACCATCCGTTTGCTCTAAACGAGGCGGAATGACTGAACTTGCCGCCGGAAATAACCGTGCCTTGCTTTATGATTACAATGATTATGAACACCTGGCGGATCATATTGTCCATATATTTTCCGATAAAGAAACAGCTTTGTCACTTAGCAACAATTCCTGCACATATTCCAACATTATTCATAATAGGGAAAACAATACGCGTGATTTTTTGAATATGTATCGGGATATATTAAATCGGTTTTCGGAGTAGTTTATGTGGTATTATTGGATAATAACCGTTGCTTATATTTTTGCACTGAAATTTTTATTTCGCGGTATTCAAGCGAATAAAAGAAAACAGCTGTTATTTATTTTTCTCTGCTTTTTGCCTGTTTTCTTTTTAATGGCTTTCAGAAATCCTGAACTGTATAAAGGCGATTTGTTCAATTATTCAAACTATTTTTTAAGAGTTGGCGAATCGAGCTGGAGCACTATGTTTAAAGTTACTGAACGCTTTGAGCCCGGATATATTATTTTTAATAAATTATTATACTTAATTGCTCCATGGCGGCAGTCCATTGTTATAGCTGAGAGTCTTTTTGCCCTTACAGCTGTCGGGTATTTCATTTATAAAAATACGGACGATCCTTTTTATGCCGTTTTAACATATTTAGCTTTGGGTATCCTTAATTTTCAAATGACGGGATTCAGGCAGTCTTTTGCTATCGGAATCTTGATGTTTAGCACGGAATTTATAAAAAAAAGAAAACTTATTCCATTTCTGCTTCTGATTGCGCTTGCATTTTCTTTCCATAAAACTTCAGTTATATTCATATTCGCTTATTTCTTCTTGAATAAGAAACTTTCCGCGTTTCGGCATATAATTATTGCAGTGATAACAATTGTAACAGGATATTATATGGAAATCATTCTTAAATTTTCGGTTGATTTATTTGAAACTGACGAGTATACCGTAGCCTATTTGGGTAATCGTTTCGGCGGATTAGTTATTATCGTTGTATTTGCATCTATTGTGCTTTTGTCTGTTATTTACAGAAGGAAGCAAAAAAATCCGCTTATATTTAACGCAGTGGAAACAGGCGTTTTCATTTATATTTTACGGTATATCTCGATTATTATTGAACGTGTAAGTTTGTATTACTCTTTTGCAGCCATTGCGGCGCTTCCAGAAGTGTTAAATATGGAAGAAAATAAAAAAATCAGAGATATGGAAAAAATTTTTTATTCACTTTTGCTTGCCGCTTATTTCATATACACCGCTTCTTATAGCAAATGGGCAAAATTTATTCCTTTTTGGAGCTGAAAATGAAGATTGCTTTTTTTTTAAATAACATTGCATATCATCAAGAGGGTCTGTGTAATGCCTTTTATAAAGAACTTGGCAGTGATTTCCGGGCGGTTGTTTTTTCTAAATTGCCGCTCAGCAGAATCGAACTTGGCTTTGAGGATATGAATAAAAAATATCCTTATATATTAAGAGCCTATGAGAGCAATTCGCCTGAAGAACTTGTCAGAAAAACAACTGAATGGGCCGATATAGGAATTGTGGGTTCCGCTCCGTCTTATATTTTTGATTTATTCTTAAATCAGGATAAGAAAGTTTTTTTATACAGTGAGCGCTTCTTAAAAAAAGGATTATGGCACAGATATATACCTTCAACACGAAAACAAATTAAATCAAGATTCAGAAATCATCCGAATTTTGAAGTATTGTGTGCGAGTTCTTATCTGCCTCTTGATTTAAAGCTTTGCGGATACACAGGCAACTGCCTTCAATGGGGATATTTTCCCGATTTATCTGATTTTAAATGCAATAATCAAAAAAACAATATAATAAATAATAAAAAACTTTCAATTTTATGGGCAGGACGCTATATCGACTGGAAACATCCCGAAATCCCCGTTTTGCTTGCAAAAAGGCTTTCCGCCGCCGGATACGAATTCACATTGAATATGTATGGCAGTAACTGCGGCAGTGCAAAAAAAAAGACACAGAAACTTGTCACTAAATACAAATTGGAGACAATTGTTTCAGTTCATGGTTCGGTTACGCCACTCGAGATGCATAAGCTCATGCAAAATGCGGATATTTTTTTGGCGACGAGCGATTACCGTGAAGGCTGGGGAGTTATTGTTAATGAAAGCATGGCTTCAGGCTGTGTGCTTGTTGCCTCCAAAGCTATGGGATCTGTGAACTTTACGGTGAAAAGTGGTTATAACGGACTGCTGTATGATTGGGACAATATGGACGATTTGTTCGTTGAAGTTAAATCGCTGTTTGATAATTCTGATTTGATTCACACATTATCAAAAAATGCGGTAGAGTTTATGCAAAATGAGTATTCTCCGGAAATGGCAGTAAAACGCTTGATTTCATACTTGCGCGGAGAAACATACAGAAGCGGAATATGCAGTAAATGCGGTTAAACGGTGTAAAGTTTCTTATTAAATAAAACAATAGGTGAAGTATTGAACAACTCAAAGCAGATAAAATTAGGCGCGGTGCTATCCTATCTATCCGTTGGTATAAATATTATTATCGGTATTGTTTATACGCCGTGGATGATTTCCAAAATAGGTCAGAATGATTACGGTCTGTTTACCTTAGCCACGTCAGTTATAACCATGTTTGTTATGGATTTTGGCATGGGTTCTGCTGTTACACGTTTTCTGTCCAAATATTACTCCGAGGGAGACAGGCAGGGCGCAGATAATTTTTTGGGGCTCATATACAAGCTTTACCTTTGTATTGATTTGCTTATTTTAACAGTTCTTCTTATCGTTTATTTTTCAATAGATAAAATTTATGTTAAGCTTACCCCTGTGGAGTTAGAAAGATTTAAGATAATATTTATTATCATTGCATCTTTCAGTGTGATTTCTTTCCCGTTCACTAATTTAAACGGCATACTAACGGCAAACGAAAAATTTGTACAGCTTAAACTATGTGATTTTTTCAATAAAATTTTCACAGTTCTATCCATGATAGTTGCACTTTCGCTGGGTTACGGTTTATATGCGCTTGTAGTTGTCAATACTTTAGCTGGGATTTTAACAATTATTTTAAAACTTATAATTATTAGAAAAACTACGTTTCTTCACATCAATTTAAAATATCGAAGCAAAAATATTTTAAAAGAGATTTTCGGCTTTTCTGTCTGGTCTACAATAGGAAGTCTGGCACAGAGATTTATTATCAGCATCATTCCCACTGTTTTAGGCGCTGTATCCGGTTCAAAGGAAATCGCGGTTTTCGGCGTTGCTCAAACAATTGAGGGTTATGTTTATACTTTTGCGGAAGCAATTAACGGTATGTTCCTTCCGAAAATCACAAGAATTGTCCGCAAGAACGGCGGTACAGATAACAAAGAATTGCTTTCACTGATGATTAAAATAGGTAAGATACAGGCTTGTGTAATTGGGTTGATTTTTACCGCATTTTTAACTTTAGGAAAAAGTTTTATAGTGGATATATGGATTGGAAGTAATTATGAAAAATCGTACATATGCGCACTTTTTATAATTGCTCATTATATCATAATGATGCCTCAGCAAATTGCCAATACTGCAGTTATCGTTCAGAATAAAATCAAATACCGTTCTGTTGTCATTATCATTATGTGCCTGATAAATGTGCCGCTTTCATTTTTGCTGTCTAAGCGATTCGGAGCGGAAGGAGCAGCAGTTTCAATATTTACAGTTAATATGGTGTGTCTTGCCGGTTTAAACATTATATATAAAAAAATACTCAAAATAGACATTAAAACCTTTTTCAAACAAGTGTATAGTAAACAACTGCTCGTTTACTTATTATCGGTGGCGGCAGGATTTTTGCTCAACAGCATTGATTTTATAGGCGCTCGGCAGATTAAATTTTTTATTAACGCTGTTTTATTTGTCTTGATTTATGTGATGTTGGAATATTTAATTTGCCTTTCCGCCGGCGAAAGAAAGCGGATTAAAAACGGACTGCTTAAATATTTAAAGAGAGGTTAAAATGGACAGACAGCCTTTTTTATCAGTTATAATTCCTGTTTACAATAAGGAAAAGTATATAGAAGAATGTATTGATTCCGTTTTAAATCAAACTTTTAAAGATCTTGAACTGATTCTTATTGATGATGAATCACCTGATAGGTGCCCACAAATCTGTGATGCATATGCTTTGAAAGATACTCGTGTACATGTAATCCATCAAAAAAATATGGGGCATAGTTATGCTCGAAACAGCGGCATAAGGGCTTCAAAAGGAAAATATCTTATGTTTGTTGACAGCGACGATTATTTGTACGATAATGAAGTGCTTAAAAAGTTATGTACAACGGCGGAAACAAACGGGAGCGATATCGTTTTATCCAATATACTCTCTCTTGATAACGATGTTGTTTCTAAAACAAAATGTAGTTATTTTCAGTATGATTATCAAAATTCCGATGCGATAAGAACGCTTGTTGCTATGTATAAAAATCATACTTATCACGCTTCTATGTGCTCTCGGATTTTCAGGCGCGGTTTAATTACAGAAAATAATCTTTATTTTAAAAAGCTTATCTGCGACGACGAAGAATGGACTCCGAAAGTTTTTTATTTTGCTGAAAATATTATATTTGCCGACGTTGATTGCTATGTTATCAGGCATTTGCCGGATTCTGTAACGGCAATTGTTTCGGAGCAAAATTTTTATACAAAGGTTGTTGACAGAAGTACTACTGCAAGCGAAACTGTTGCGTTTTTTGCAGAAAAAGATCTTGATTTTGATGATATGCAAGTCATATGTAAATACTATTGCGGTATGTTTTTCGGTGCTGTGATTATGTGGAAAAACAAATTGGGAACAAAAACACTTTCTGATTCAGCATTTGAAGTTTTGTGTGATAATTTTAAAAAGCTTTATTTATATATCAATAAATTTCCGTCAAAATATAAAATTATTTTTAAAATATTTAAAATTTTCGGAATCGGTTTATCCGCGAAGATTTTTTCTTTGATAGTGTAAGGAGGAGAATATGTTCAAAAACAAAACGCTTCTGATAACGGGTGGCACGGGTTCATTCGGCAATGCCGTGCTGAAAAAGTTTTTGAATACCGATTTGAAAGAAATCCGCATTTTTTCTCGTGATGAAAAAAAACAGGACGATATGCGCCATGAATACGGCAGTGATAAAGTAAAGTTTTATCTGGGAAATGTCAGAGATATCGATTCTCTTAATAATGCGATGAACGGTGTAGATTACGTTTTTCACGCTGCCGCACTCAAACAGGTACCCAGTTGCGAGTTTTTTCCGATTGAAGCAGTTAAAACAAACGTTATCGGAGCGGAAAATGTTCTGAATTCTGCAATCAATCATAATGTGAGTAAAATTATTTGCCTTTCCACAGATAAAGCGGCTTATCCTGTAAATGCAATGGGTACTTCTAAGGCAATGATGGAAAAAGTATTTATTGCGAAATCACGAACCGTTTCCAAAGATAAAACGGTAATTATGGGCACACGTTATGGTAATGTTCTATGCTCCAGAGGAAGCGTTGTACCGCTTTTTATTGAGCAGATTAAATCCGGCAAACCTCTTACCGTTACAAATGGTAGTATGACGCGCTTCATCATGACTTTGGAAGAGGCTGTGGAATTGGTAATGTTTGCTTTTAGAAACGGTGAATCGGGAGATATATTTGTGCAGAAAGCACCTGCGTGTACGGTTTCGGTTTTAGCGCAGGCGGTAAAAGAAATTTTCGAGGCTGACAATCCGATAGAGGAAATCGGTATACGCCACGGTGAAAAAATGTATGAAACTCTGCTTACAAGGGAAGAGAGTGCAAATGCAGTTGATTTGGGCGGATTTTACCGTGTTCCGTCCGACAACAGAAATTTGAATTATGAGAAGTATTTTTCGCAGGGCATAAAGAATTGTTCCGAGTATACAGAATTTAATTCACAAAACACAAAAATTTTAACTGTTGATGAAGTCAAAGAGATCCTTTTAAAAGTTGATTATGTCAAGGATGCGCTGAATGGACAAGAACGATAAATATTTTTTGAATTTAATAACTTCTGCCGTTGCGGATTTAACTCCGACTGAACCGCCGGCAGACATTGACTGGCAAAAAATATATTCGCTTGTAAAAAATCATTCTGTCTTTTTTTGCTTTTATTATGCTGTCAAAAAGTTAAGCAGTCCTCCATCGGAAGATGTGATGCATAAGCTTGACAAGATTTATTTTTACAAAATAAAGCGTGAGATTCAGAAAGAATATATAACTGAAAAAGTTATCGGTGCTTTTGAAAGGGATCAAATTCCGACAATTCCTCTAAAAGGATATTTTATCCGCAATTTATATCCTGCAAAAGAAATGCGTTTTTATTCGGATTTGGATATATATTGTGAGGATCAAGAAAAAGCAGTAAATTCTCTTAGAAATTTGGGCTTTACACTTTTCAGAGACGATGAACATCATTATATTTTTACGAAAAACAAGTTTGCCGTTGAGTTGCACAAAACACTCTTTGTAGGAGAATTGAAAGATCCTTTTTTGCATCCGTTTGAACATTCGACCAAATATAAAGATTACAATTACATCTATAATTTAAATAGTGATTATTTTTATGCCTATTTTACTTCGCATGCCTATTACCATTTTATTCACGGCGGATTTGGGGTGCGCACTTTGATGGATTTCTATTTTTTACAGCCGCAAATCAATAGCCGCAGTTTTATTGAAATATTGGGCTTAAAGAAATTTGAATCTGTTATGTCCGATACGGCGCATGCATTGTTTGAAAATTTACCATATGATGAAGATATAATCGACTTTATTCTTATATCACATACTAACGGAGAACAAAAAAACCGCATACTCATCAAATCTTTGCTTGACGGAAAATCGTCATTCCTTAAATCGGCTTTATTCCCTGATTTTGATTACATCAAAAGAATATATAAAATAAAAAAAAGAGCGCAACTGCCGTATTATTGGATAAAACGCTGGTTTAGAATTATCTCTTCAAAGCGGACAATAGCAGGGGATATCCTTTGTCAGTTTTCTGCAAATGAAGAGGAAAAAGTAAAGATTAAACAGATATTTGAAAAAATGGGTATAAAGGATTGATAAAATGAAAGTGCTTGTAACCGGCTCGGAAGGTTTTATTGCAAAAAATTTAATAGCCAATTTAAGAACGGACCGCGTTAAAAACTGTATCGTTTATGAATTTGACGTTTACTCCAGTGAAAATGAATTGAAAGAATTCTGCAAAAACTGTGATTTTGTTTTTCATTTTGCAGGTGTAAACAGACCGAACAATTCCGATGATTTTAATAGTAATTATTTAATTCTTCAAAAAGTTCTGAAAAATTTGGATGTATATGGTAATTATTGCCCTGTAATGCTTTCTTCCTCTATTCAAGCAGAGCTTGATAATCCTTATGGTAAAAGTAAGCTGAAAGCGGAAATCATTTTATCGGAATCCTGCAAAAACAACGACAGAAAAGCGCTTATTTACCGTTTTCCGAATGTTTTCGGCAAATGGTGCAGACCAAATTATAACAGTGTTGTTTCAACCTTCTGCTACAATATCTCTCGCGGTATTCCGATTACCGTAAATGACAGCCGTAGTGTTATTCATCTGGTTTATATTGATGATGTTGTAAACGAGATGATTGCTGCAATGTTGGGGCATGAAAACAGGACAGACGGCAATTTTTGCACTGTAAGTCCGGTTTACACAACAACAGTCGGTGCAATTAGTGATCTGATATATTCTTTTAAAGATAGCAGGAAAAACCTTTCCGTTGCCGATATGAATGATTCGTTTAAAAAGAAACTCTATGCAACGTATCTTTCCTATCTTGATGAAGACGATTTCATATACGATTTAAAAATGAATACTGACAGCAGGGGAAGCTTTACGGAAATTATAAGAACAAAAAATCAAGGTCAGTTTTCGGTTAATATATCCAAACCTGGTATAACAAAGGGCAATCACTGGCACAATACAAAAAACGAAAAATTTCTTGTTGTATCTGGCAAAGCGGTAATTAGATGCAGAAAACCGTTTGAAGATAACATCGTCGAATATTATGTTTCTGGAGAAAAGTTTCAAGTTGTTGACATTCCTGCCGGATATACGCATAATATCGAAAACATCGGTGAAACAGATTTGATAACATTTATGTGGGCGAATGAATGTTTTGACCGTGAAAATCCCGATACGTTTTATTTGGAGGTGTAGTATGAAAAAACTGAAATTGATGACTGTTATCGGAACTCGTCCCGAGATCATCAGATTATCTGAAATCATCAGAAAATGTGATGCGTATTTTGATCATATACTTGTGCATACTGGGCAAAATTACGATTATTCTCTCAATCAGAATTTTTTTGAAGATTTACAGCTTCGCACACCTGACTGTTATCTCGGATGTGCAGGAAACGACGTTGGCGAAACGATAGGAAACATTATAAATTTTTCTTATAAGATTATGAGCGAAATCAGACCGGACGCTCTTTTGATTCTAGGCGATACAAATTCCGCGTTGTCTGCAATATCGGCAAAACGCCTTAAAATTCCAGTTTTTCATATGGAGGCGGGGAACAGGTGTTTTGATGAGAATCTTCCCGAAGAAATAAACCGGCGTATAGTCGATCATATATCAGATGTTAATCTTTGTTACAGCGAACATGCAAGGCGCTGCCTGCTTGCGGAGGGTATGGCTAAAGACAGAACCTTTGCCGTCGGCTCGCCAATGCCGGAAGTACTCAGGGCAAATGAGGTGGAAATCAATAAAAGCAATATATTAAACAGACTCGGTCTTGAAAAGAGAAAGTATATCCTTCTTTCAGCGCACAGAGAAGAAAACATTGATAATAAAAATAATTTTTTGTCTCTGATGAATGGCATCAATGCTCTTACAGAAAAATATGATATGCCGGTTATTTACAGTGTGCATCCGCGTAGCGCAAAATTCATTGAAGAAAGAAAATTTGAATTTGATACGCGCGTACGAAAGCTGAACCCGTTTAATTTTACCGATTATAACGCACTGCAGCTTGCTTCTTTTTGCGTTCTGTCCGACAGCGGAACACTCCCTGAGGAAAGTTCATATTACAGAAGTTTCCCTGCAGTTTCTCTCAGAACCTCCACAGAACGTCCTGAAGCAATTGAGAAAGGTAATTTTATACTCGGAGGGATTACTGAAAACGAAATTCTGTTTGCGGTTGAAACCGCTGTTAAAATGTTTGCTGACGGGAACATTGGATCTTCTGTTCCTGATTATTCTGATTTAAATGTGTCCGAAAAAATCATTAAAATTATTATTGGATATACAGATTTTATTAACCGCAGAGTTTGGAATAAGTAATTTTTTACGGAGATAAAAATGGCTGAATATTACAAAAAGTATTTAATTGAATGTATTTCCGCCTGCTTAACAAAGCAGAGCGTCAGTCCTCCGCGTGAAGATTTAAACTGGAAAAACCTTTATTATTTCAGCAAAAAAAATTCGCTTTGCCAATGCGTATATCATGCTGTCAAAAATGCTGATTTTGTTTCGGAGAGTATTAAATCACGTTTTAGAGCTTTTTATGATATGAATATATCAAAACAGCTTAGTGAAGAAAAAATGCTTGCTGAGATATTTGATGTTTTGAACCAAAAAGGAATAAAATATATGCCTTTAAAAGGTTATTTGCTCCGTAGCTTTTATCCGGAGCAGTTCCTGCGCTATTCTTCCGATACAGATATTTATATCTGTGCGGAGGATGAAGAAATCATCACGGAAACCGTTAAATCTTTTGGTCCTGAAATTTCTTTCAGAGATACAAATGAAATCATTTTTAAGCAAAAACCGTATATCAATCTTGAATTTCACAAACAGCTTATCTCTCCCATAACCCGAATAGGGAAACTCTACGACTATAAACCGTTTGTATCGGGTATAAATAAAAGCGGTTCACAGTATCTGATGACGGATAATGATTTTTATATTTATCATATCTGTCATCTCGCACAGCATTTTTATGCTTCGGGTGCAGGTATAAAATTTTTTGTGGATATTGAAGTTATGCTGAAAAATATGAATTTGGATTTTCAGTATATCAACGAACAGCTGGATAAATATAATCTGAAAAAATTCAGTGATGAATGTATAAAGCTAGTACGTCATTGGTTCGAAAACGGTAATGATTATAACAAAGATTTTGAAAATCTGATTTTAAACGCCGAGTCTTTCGGATTGGATGAGTTAACTTATTTCAATGAAACGGACGGCGGCAGACGTACATATTTCCTTACAAGACTTTTTCCGTCTGCAGAGCGCCTGGAATACCGCTATCCGAAAATTAAAAACAGAAAATATCTTTTGCCTTACTATTGGGTTAAGCGTATTTTTTCCTCTTTAAATAAGGCGGGAAGTTTCAAAATAAAAAAAGAGGCAGATATTCCCGACGATTACAGCGATATTGAAATCCTGTATCGGGAAATAGGATTATTATAAATTTGCTTTTCAACAATGGTTAAAACATGTATTTATCTAACAAAAATTTTGATACCTAAACATATCATCGGAGCATCTGTTTAACTGATGTTCCGATTTTTGAATTAAATATTTAGTTTTATATCATGTAAATAAAGGCGTACGTCATTAGAATCTTGTGATTAGCAATTTTACGATATATAATTATTATAAAATTCTTAAAATAAAAAGATAAGGTAATCTATGAAATGTGTCATCTGCGGAAAAGATACTCCGAATAATATACCGAACTGCGTTTACTGCGGATATAAAATAACTGAAAATGGTTTTGAAAAGCAAAATTTATGTAAAACGAATTTTTCTTTACAGTCTGCCGGCGTGAACGGATGTGCTTCAACAGGGGAAAAGACAAATAAGAAAGCAGTCATAGCCCTATCGGTAACTTTATCAGCCGTTTTTCTGATAATTTTAATTGTTTTAATCTGTTTGCTTTCCGGTGGAAATAAATCATATGTGCCGGTTGCTGCGGGAAATGGAATGACGCGAGCCGAATGGATTGTTATGCTTGCCGATAGCTATAGTATGGAAGACTGTGCACAAAAGGAACCGTACTTTGATGATATTAATATTTCAAGCGATTGCTTTAAAGCGGTTCAGTACTGTACGGAATGGGATATTTTAGATAAATCTGACGGTCAGTTTCACCCTAATGACGGATGTACTAACAGATTTGCAATGATAACAGCTGTTAAGTCAATCGGATTAGACCTCATTAACGCATCCATATCTGGTAGAAGTGTATCTGATGACGATGATATAATCACTTACTTTAAAAAACAGACAGGACTCAATATAGAAGAGAATCTTGTTCTCGATAGAGAAACGGCAAAACAAATTATATCATCAATTAAAACAATCATCGATAATCTCACTTTTAATAATTCGGTAGAATTAGAGCTGAAAGATAATGTAAAAGAGATTAAAGCAGATAATGTTATAAAAGATACAGGTAAAACATTAAATTTAATTAATTCGAATTTTAAAGCAGGCGATATTATGTTCATTGAAGCCTGTGAAAAATATCCCTCTGGAAAAGCAGTAAAAGTAACGGGCGCTGACGGCAATACCGCTAACTATGAAGAAGCCAAATTGGACGAAGTCCTTGATGATGTGGATATTGTAGGTGATTTCATTCCGCAGCTTCTGGAGCCGACAATAGACAGTGATGATTACGGCGTCAGCATAATAAACAATCCTGAAGAGATGAAATTTGATGATAATAAAGAAATCGTTGTTACACGGCTCGGAACATCCTCACAACCAGAGATTAAAAATGCGTCTGTTAATATTGATAAAAAACAAAATGTGGGGGATATGTGGATAAGACTTGAATCAAAGGTTAATCAAAATGTTGAAGTAAACGGCAAATTATGTCTGGCAGACCTTTCTGTTAAATTTCAGTTTAAATATGATCACGGTATCAAGAAAGTATATGCGGCAGTATCAACTACGATTAAAATGCAGGTTTCGCTAACGGTCAAAAAAAATATGGATATACCTGCAATAAAATGTCCTTTTACATTATTCGGATGTGTAGGCGGTGAAATTGACATCAATATCAATGTTGGAATATCAGGTTCTGCGAATGCAAAAATCTCTTGTGATTTTGAAACAGGTTTTTCATACAAAAAGGGAGCTTTTCCGAAATTATCAAAATCGGTTGATAATCCTGATGCCGATGTGAACTGCACGGCGAAAGGATATGTAAAACCAAAGGTTGTGCTGTTTGCCGTATTGCTTGGCAAAGATTTATTTGACGTTGGATTTGAAACAGGATTTGAAGCCGATGGCAAAAATAATGATTATGGCTGTATAGACATCAATCTGTACTGGATATTTGAAGCGTTCATAAATTCCGAAAAATCTTTACTTTCAGAATTTGATGTTACAGCTTCGTGGACAATTTTTGATAAGGATAATTCACCTCTAAAATGGAAATGGCATATCGAAAATGGCGAGATTGTTGACAAATGCACAAAGAAGGGCAGCATATCAACTAAAAAAAATTATAAAGAAGCTCTAAAAGATTTATTATACAATTTCCCGAACTATGGTTTTGATCCTGAAGATGATTATGCTGGCATAGAATTAATTGATTTGAACAATGATAAAATCCCTGAAGTTTTGTATTGCTCATATTCTGGAACAGCTTATCAATATGCTTGGTTGAATGGAATTTTTGAGTATAACGGAAAAAAATATGTTGAGAGAAAAATTCAAAGTGAAGTAAGCCAACTTCCTTTTCCGATTAATCCAATGATTGATTCTTCAGATTCTCTTGAATTCCATAATTGTGATATTTTTATAAGCGATGACGAACTTGAAATTGACGACTTATCTGACTTGACGTATAGGAGTACCTATGGGAATGGCCATATATTAAAATACGATTTTGAGAAAAAAGTATTAAAAGTAAATATTATGCTTGATTGTAGCGACTTATTTAATAAAATGTACAATCATGAGTTTGATAAAGAGGCAGCTGAAAATTCATGGGATGAATATAAATCGAAAATGATTAGTTATAATAACGAATATCATCTTGATTCAAATTATAAATATACAGTAGTACCACATATGCCGACGGCGGATATTCTTTCTGCAAAAAATCTGTCTGATAACGAGAGACTGCGTTTATATCATAATGTGATGACCGAGGATAATGCCGAATATATTATCAAGCAATATGATAATAATAATTCGTATACCGATATTTTTTCCCACTATGATGATTAAATGAAATTTTATAACGCAATAAATAAAAGCTTGATGATTTACTCATCAAGCTTTTTATCTGTCTTGTTCAGTTTTAAGTAAAATCATAATATGTAAATTCCCGAACTGAGCCACACAATCTCGTTATCGTCAACGCGGAGATATTTATAAATCGGTTCATCAAAACTTTTGTAATCGTTTACGGTATATTCAGGCAGAGATATCGTTTTAATTTTTCCTATACCTGTATTGCAGACATAAACCGTATCGTCATATACAGATAACGATGATGGGGAAGTGAAAGCCGCAGATTCGGCACTACCAATACGTATATGAACTTTCAGCGTTGTAGCATCATACTGTACAACGGCATTTTCATCCGGAACAGTACACCAAAAATGCTTTTGATAGGTCCATGGTGAGCGGACAGTTTGATCGTGATATGTGAACTGACCTTTCCAGGATAAATCGCCTTGCTTGGAAAATACGGCACTGCTTCCTCCGGGAGTTAAAACAATTGTCCTGAAATCCGGAAGAACGGCGGCGTCACATAGAATGCAGTTGCTTAATTTTTCCGAAATTTCTGTGAATGCGGGACCAAATTTATTAAGGAGATATACGCCCATCGTTACGGGCAGAAAATCGTTGGCTTTTATATCAAACGATCTGTATGCCAAACGCGCTTCCCCGGATTCAAGGCGGATTTTTTCAACAAAGAGTATCCCGGATGAATAGGGAATCAAGTCAAGTATCTGTCCTTCGCTAACTGTTATCATAAAATCGCCTTTCGAATAAGTTTGTTTTAATATTATAATTCCATAATATGGATTTGTCAAATAGAGGCAGGCTACGCTTAATATTCTTAAGGCACATTTTGTATTGGCCTAATCTAAATTTTCTATATATTGCGTTTTTCTATATAAAGTGATATAATATATATAATTATAAAATTAAGGTGATGGCTGATGGCTTCAAATCATAAAAATACTTCAAAACAACCGGCCCAGAAAAAAACTCCGTCGAAGAAACAGCTCCGGGAAATAATTGAGCAGGAAAAAATAGCCGAAGAAGAACACAGAACCAGAATCAGGGAAGTCAGCGCAATTGTATTGTTTGCATTTGCTCTGCTTTTGATGCTTGCAGCTGTTGTAGAAGGAAATTCGGGCTGGGCCCGCATTCATAACAGCGTTTTGGGAATTTTTGGTTTATGTTCGTATATTTTGCCTGTTATAATGGCTTATATTGCCATATGCCTCTCCCTAAATAAATTTAGCAGAAAAACTTTGATCATCAGAATTGTTGAGTTTATTTTTATGCTGATTCTCCTCTCATCCATGGTTTTTTCTTTTATTTACAGCGGAAAATCAGATATTTACTCCAATGTTCTTTTGAATGAATTCCATGCCGCAAAAACTTACGGAGGCGGTCTTTTCGGGGCACTTTTGGGTTATCCGCTTTACCACTGGCTGGGTACTCCTGGCGTTCAGATAACGCTTGTTGTTTTAACGGTTGCAATCATTATGATTATCGCAAAAATCACCGTATCCGATCTTACGAAACCTGTTAAGAAGATATCGGAAACCGCAAAGGAAAAATATTACGCTAGAATGGGGAACAGCACTGACACTGACAATATCGATGTTGCTACGGTTAACGGTAAACCGATAAAGCCTGATTTCAATACTGAAATTGAAAAACCAAAGTCTGATATTTTCGCCGATGAAAAGAAGCGTTCAAAAAGAAAAGTAAAAGAACAGGGGAGTGTCCATGGGGAAAAAACAAGCGCTTTTGACAATATAGATTATAATAAAATATTTAAAACAAAAAAAGCCATGGAAATTGAGGAACAACTCAAAAATAAAGAGAAAAATGAGGCGGCAAAGGAAGAAGTTTTAGGAGAGATTGAACAGTCGCTTTCTTCCGACGAAAGTTCACAAAATCACAATCTTGTGTACCATCTTCCGAGCGTCAGTCTTTTAAGTGTTATTAAAAACTGCGATGATTCGGACAGTGAATATGAAATACGCACCAATGCGGACATACTAATGAATACATTGAAAAGCTTTGGCGTTCACGCACAGATTGCGGGAGTAACCTGCGGACCGTCTGTAACGAGATACGATATTAAACCGGAAATCGGAATAAGAATCAGTAAAATTACAGGGCTTTCAAAAGAAATATCTCTCAACCTTTCTACAAGCGAGGTGCGTATTGCACCCGTACCCAATAAATCCGTTATTGGCATCGAAGTGCCAAATAAAATCAAACATACCGTCGGAATTAGGGAATTGATGGATAACGCCGAGTTTAACAGGCAGAAAAGCAGGCTTACCGTTGGTCTCGGGCTTGATATTGCCGGTACCTGTAATTATACCGATCTCGCTAAAATGCCGCATTTGCTTATTGCCGGAACAACCGGATCAGGTAAGTCGGTTTGTTTGAACTCCATGATTTTAAGTATTCTTTATAAAGCAAAACCCAATGAAGTTAAATTCATAATGGTTGACCCTAAAGGCGTTGAGCTTACAGTATATAACGGGATTCCTCATCTGCTTGTTCCCGTTGTTAAAAATCCGAGAAAAGCATCCGGCGCACTTCAGTGGGCTGTTTCCGAAATGCTCAGCAGATATGCCCGCTTCGAAGAAAGAAGAGTAAGGAATATCGCAGGATACAATCGTGCAGTGGCAAACGAACCGGATGTTGAACCGCTTCCGCAGATTCTTGTTATCATAGACGAACTCTCGGATTTAATGATGGTTTCGCCACATGAAGTTGAAGAAAGCATTATTCGTTTGGCGCAGATGGGACGAGCATCAGGTATACATCTTGTTGTTGCCACGCAAAGTCCGCGCGCAGATGTTATCACCGGTCTTATCAAAGCCAATATACCGAGCCGAATCGCACTTAAAGTGTCAAACGGTCTTGAGAGCAGAATTATAATTGATCAAAATGGTGCCGAGAGTCTTCTCGGAAACGGAGATATGCTTTTTATGCCTATTGGTGCATCAAAACCTACTCGTATTCAGGGATGCTATGTAGATGAAAACGAGATTAATAAAATTGTTAAATTTATAAAATCTCAGGCTTCTGCTGAATATGATGATGAAGTTGTTAAAGAAATGGAAGCGAGGGCAGTTCAAGAAAAAAATAAAAAGCAGGATATTGATACTTCTGACGTTGGAGACGACCTTATTCCAAAAGCGATTGAATTGATTCTGGATACTGGTACGGCTTCAACAAGCTTTCTTCAACGGCGTCTATCTGTCGGTTATGCGCGCGGCGCACGTATTATTGATGAACTTGAGCAGATGGGAATTGTCGGTCCGGCAGAAGGTAGCAAGCCGAGAAAAATACTGATAACGAAGGAACAATGGCTCGAAAAAAATGCGGTCAGTAGCGATTCCCAGCTGACATTTGCCGATAAAATTTCAGATGTTGATTTTACGGTTGATGATGAAGATGAAGATTTTTAATGCAATTTTTACCTGCCCCGGAAGACGAAACGGTTGAAAAACAAAAGAGGAAAAGCCATCCACGCATGGCTTTTCTTCAATATTATGATTTCAAAAACATAATTCAAGAGCCCCTGAAGCGTGAAAACAGCATGATTTCATCGGAGATAAAAGATTTTCTGATACCGTGGCACGCAGCAATCAACAAATTGCTTAAGTTTAAGAAATGAAACGTATAACGAAAAAGAGTTTAAAATATATTATAACTATTTTGCTTGCGCTGATGATAGCGGCGGCAAGCTTCTTGCTTTCTCATTTTAAGACGGATGATACATACAATAACATATGGGATGAGCTGATAGCGAAAACCGACATAAATTATTCTGCGGCGAAGAGTCTTATCAACTCTGAAGCCGGTACGAAGGATTTAAGTGTAAGCTATATTGATGTTGACCAGGGCGATGCAACACTAATTCGCCATAAAAAGTATTCGATTCTGATAGATTGCGGTAAAGCTGAATATGAGGAAAGCGTATATAATTTTTTAAATGCTTGCGGTATAAAACGCTTGGATATGATTATCGCAACGCATCCTGATTCCGACCATATCGGTGGATTTTATGATTTGTTAAACGGAGGTATAAAATGTGATTTATTTGTTATGCCGCAGATTCCTGACCAAGTAGAAAAAACCGCAACAGAGATAAAGCTTATCAATATTCTGAAAACGATGAATATAAAAACCGAATACGCCGTTTGCGGGAAACAATACAATTTCGGTGAAATGAAGTTCATTACATATGTCACAAATGGGAGTTTTGACGATACAAACAGTTATTCAATTGTTACGAAAATACAATATAAAGATTCATCATTCCTTTTTATGGGTGACGCAAGCAAAACGATCGAAAATGAATTTATAAGTGAAGGCTATTCCTTGCGTGCGGATATTCTCAAAGTAGGGCATCATGGCAGTGCAAAGTCCACTTCCAAAAAATTTCTGGCTTATGTTAAACCGTTAGGCGCTGTTATATCCTGCGGAAAAGATAATAGTTATGGCCATCCTCACAGAGAAGTTATAGATAATTTGAATGATTCAAATATTCAATATTACAGAACGGACGAACAGGGAACAGTAATTATAGGAACCGACGGAAGTAAATATTTTTCTGCCGTAGAAAAAAGTGTAAAATAAATTGTTGAAAACCATTTTGTTTCTGTTATAATATTTAAATGGAAAATAATCTTTGGTTTCCGTTTATCCATGCGGGTATGGTGAAATTGGCAGACACGTAAGATTTAGGATCTTATGCCGTCAGGCGTGCAGGTTCAAATCCTGTTACCCGCACCATACGAGTGTTCATAACGGATTGGCGTTATGGGCACTCGATTTTTTCATATCAATGCACATTCGTATGTAGGAGCAGCGTGATGTAGCGGTATTCCTTTGGCGTTTCAATGACAGCTTTCATGTTGTGATGCGCCATTGTCTGCGGTACGAGCCAATTACAGACTCTGCCTCTCTGACATAGCCAAAATCAAAATCCAGTCCGCCGTTATCCAATAGCTCTTTTGCTGCCGGTATGATCTTTTCATCGGTCATTTCCTGTATCCAATATACCGGGGAGTGAGCTGAAATCTACAATGGCTCATATCCGAAATAGATTTCTCGCTTTGCTCCCAGTCCTATAAAAGGCCAAACCATAAAGGCATAGGCGTCGAGGAAAAGCAGACGGAACAAGTCGCATTCAACGGCGGCAATGGCATCCAAATCAAGCAAAGTTTTCTTGGGTTCGTGGAATGCTGTTCAGTTCCATACCGCTGCGGTTTAGCATAGACTTCGGAATAAATTCCGCATTGCGAAACGACGTAACTTCGCCGTTCTTTCGTTTTAATAATAGGCATATATTCGCCTTCCTTCCCAGAGAAACAGTGTTCTCTAATATTTAAACGGAATACGCTGCTCATTATTGTTCTTATCTTCTCAAAAACATTTTATCATATTTCCGCTGAAAAGGAAAATCCACCTTAACATAAATTTCACGGAAAACAAAAAGAGCCGATTTGATCACTTCAATCCAGTAATCAGATCGGTTTTTACTTTTCATACATTCGACTTTATAAGTGCTATTTTCTAAAATGAAAAGAACAATTTCTTTATCATACTTTTCGGGTTACAATATAGACACTAATATCCGGAGGTAAATACAATGGAAAGGACTTTAACACAAAACAGAATCAGCGATTTTTACACTTGGCTGAAATCAGAAGAAAAGAGTGAAAACACAATCGAAAAATATATCCGTGATGTAACGGCATTTACGGTATATCTCGGCGGCGGTGTGATAACCAAAGAAACGGTTATCGCCTACAAGAGCAAACTCATAAATGAAAACTACGCTGTGCGGAGCATCAATTCAATGCTTGCATCTCTCAATAGCCTGTTTGTTTTTCTCGATTGGGTGGACTTAAAGGTAAAATCTATCAAGCTTCAACGGCAGATCTACTGTCCCGAAGAAAAGGAACTGACAAAGGCAGAATATATGCGGCTTGTGAATACCGCCAAACAAAAAGGGAATGAAAGACTGAATTTGATTTTGCAAACAATTTGCGCGACCGGAATCAGAGTCAGCGAACTGCAATTCATTACTGTAGAATCGGTAAAAAACGGTGAGGCAACGGTTTTGCTCAAAGGAAAAAATCGGTTTGTATTCATCGTAAAAGACCTGAAAAAGAAATTGCTCCGCTATGCTGCGGAGCGAAGAATCACAGAGGGAGCAATATTTATTACCCGTAACGGCAAGCCGATTAGCCGAACCAACATTTGGCGGGAGATGAAGGGTCTTTGCAAAGAGGCGAAAGTAAATCCTTCAAAGGTGTTTCCGCATAATTTGCGCCACCTGTTTGCACGCACCTTTTACGGCATTGAAAAAGACATCGCCAAGCTTGCGGACATTCTCGGTCACAGCAGTATCAACACAACAAGAATTTACATAATCACAACCGGCAACGAACACCGTCGGCATATGGAAAATATGCATTTGATAATATAAAAGATTCCAAATTCAGCGACCGCAACATAATCCACATTATGTAATCAGGCGAAAAGAAATTTATCTATACCGAACTAAATTTAACGTATCAATTATAATAGAAAAAAGAAGATTTGTCCATAGCTTGTGACACGAAAAATATGATTAAGAGAAATTGTCACAAATTCGGACACAACAACAAAGCCCTTTCGGCTTATTTTTTAAGTGGCCTCGGAAGAGCTTGTTTTCTTGTGCCTATTTTTTGAAATATATCGGTATCCGCAAAGGTTACTATCAATTTTCAAGCAACATAATGTGGATTATGTTTCCTATCGCATAGTGATTGATATAAATCAAAGGAGATTCACCAATGAACCTAACCAAACCACAAAAACTGATATATGATATGGAGAAGTTTGCCGGAGGGGCGATTGCCGTTATTTGCGGAAGTATGCTTATACACGGCAAGCATGACTTATCCGAACTAAAGCGAGCCATAAATGAAATTTATCGGCTTAATGACGCCTTGCGTATTCGTGTTGCCGAAACGGATAACGATGTCAAGCAGAGCGTTGCTGATTTTATTGAGCAAGAAATAGAGATTTTAGACTTTGCCGATAAAGCAGAGTTAGCTATCTATGCCGAAAATTACGCAAAAGTGCCTATTGCTATGGCGGGTTCACTTTGCGAAATCAAGGTTGTTATTTTGCCCGACAGCTACGGTATTCTTGCCAAACTCCACCACCTTATCGGAGATGCATGGACTTTATCGCTTTTAGGCTCACAGTTTAACGCTATTCTGAACGGTGAATCACCCAAAGCCTATTCTTATACCGACTATATCGAAAGCGAAAATACCTATCTTGATAGCAAACGTTACGGGAAGGATAAAGATTTTTTCCTTGACCAATTCAAAAAATGCAATGAAGTAACCTATATCAGTGAAAAGCAAAATAAAACCTTTGATGCAAATCGAAAGACATTTGTTATTGATTCGGACAAGGCAAAGATTATAAACGACTATATTAATATGCACGAAACCTCGGCTTTTATGCTGTTTATAACGGCTCTTGCTGCCTATATTAACCGCACTAAAATGAATGCCGAAAAGTTTTATATCGGTACCGCTGTGCTCAACCGCAGTAACAATAAAGAAAAGAACACCGCCGGTATGTTTATTAACACTGTGCCGTTGTTAATTGAACTTGATAACAATGCCGATTTTAGAAGCAATCTAATAAATATCGAAGACGCTGCATTTTCGGTATTTCGCCACCAAAAATATAACTACGGCGATGTGCTTAATACCATTCGTAAAGAGAATAACTTTACCGAAAAACTATATGATGTTATGCTCAGTTACCAAAACGGCCGCTATTATGGGCGAAATGATACTGACAGCACTTGGTATCATTGCGGTATGCAGAGTGAGAGCTTGCAAATACATATTGATGACCGTGATAATGAGGGCATATATAAAATTCATTATGATTTTCAGACAGAGAAATTCACCGAGCAGGAAATTGAAATGCTTCATGCTCACATTCTGAATCTTTTGTTTGACGGTATTGCCGACGACAGCAAAAAACTGTATGAGTTGAGTATCTTAACTACAGAAGAACAGCAAAAACTCCTCTATGAATTCAACGACACCGCAGTAGATTATCCAAGGGATAAGTGCGTTCATCAACTTTTTGAAGAGCAAGTTGAAAGAACTCCTGATAAAGCAGCGGTTATCACTTGCGATAAAATTCTTACCTACCGTGAACTTAACGAAGAAGCTAACAGAATAGCACACTCGCTTATTAAAAAAGGTATAGGTGTTGGGGATATTGTTGCCTTTGCTCTGCCGAGAAAAAGCTATCTTATTGCAACTATGATAGGCATTCTTAAATCAGGTGCGGCATATCTGCCAATCGACCCCGACTATCCGAAAGACAGAATTGAATATATGCTTTCGGACAGTAACGCAAAATACTTTATCACTGAAGATAACATTGCCGAATTGTTGAATAATAGCAATTCTTTAAATCCATCTGTTGTAATGAGAAGTGATAATTTATGCTATTGCATATATACTTCGGGTTCTACAGGGAAGCCAAAAGGAACACTGCTCACACACGCAAATGTAGTTAACTATGTAAATAATAATAATAATAACGTAGTACACAAAATCGTCAAAAGCGATTATAAAAGGATCGTTTCTGTAACAACAGTAGGTTTTGATATTTTTGTAACTGAAAGTCTATTGCCGCTAACGAATGGTTTAGAAGTCATCCTTGCAAACGAAGAACAAGCAAAATTTCAAGATAAGTTGAGCGAATTGTTAGAAAAGCATTCTGCTGATGTTTTACAGACAACGCCAACTAAGATGAAATCTTTAATCGCCAATGAATCAAAATTATATTATCTCAAAGACCTTAAAGCAATCATATTGGGCGGTGAGACTTTAGATGAAGTTTTAGTAAAAAAGCTCAAGGAATTAACCGATTCTAAAATTTTTAATATCTACGGACCTACTGAAACTACGGTATGGTCTACGAATTCAGAAATTAAAGATTCATTAGATATTACTATCGGCAAACCTATTGCTAATACACAAATATATATTTTAGATAAATATATGAATATTA
>CAZURV010000016.1:0-37638 GCA_964623515.1 uncultured Eubacteriales bacterium
GCCTGCTTGATATGCGGCTTGCAAACCATTGCAACCCGCGCAGGGAGCGTTCGCTTAATTTCTGCTCCATTGTACGCCTGCGGGCGTATCTTTGAGCGTGATTCCCATTTGCTGCAGCTCATCCCGTATTCTGTCCGCTTCAGCCCAGTTTTTTTCCGCTCTCGCTTTTGTTCTGGCTTCGATAAGCGCTTCTATTTCACTGTCAATATCATCGGAATGATTCTCATAGCATATACCCAGAACATTGGTAAGCTCGTTAAATAAGGAAAGCGCATATTCCGCATCCGTTTTGCTCATTGAGCCGGAAACGGCCGTGTTGATTTCTCTTACGAGTTCAAAAACAGCGGCAAGACCGTCCGCAGTATTCAAATCATCATCCATGGCGGTGATAAATTGTGCTCTGTAAGAAGCAAATTTCTTTTGAAGCGCTTTACTTCCCGGCACGTCTTCCGCCGACGAAAGATACGAAACAAGATTATCCTTACAGTTATAAAGCCTTTCCAGTCCGGCTTTGCACTGCTCAATGATTTCAAGGCTGTAATTGATGGGCTTGCGGTAATGCGAGCTAATCATCAGATAACGGACAGGTTCGTAGCCGTACGCATTCGCAACATCTCTGACTGTTTTAAAATTGCCGAGTGATTTGGACATTTTTACATTATCAACGTTAATATATCCGTTATGCATCCAGTAATTGGCAAACGGAACGCCGTTGCAGCATTCACTCTGCGCAATTTCGTTTTCATGGTGCGGGAAAATCAAATCCTGACCGCCACAATGAATATCAATCGTATTGCCGAGATATCTACGGCTCATCGCCGAACACTCAATATGCCAGCCGGGCCTGCCTTTTCCCCACGGCGACTCCCAGTACGGTTCGCCCGGCTTCGCGCTTTTCCAAAGTGCAAAATCCATCGGGTCTTCTTTGATATCTCCGATTGCGATGCGCGCACCTGCAACGAGATCTTCAAGCGGCTGATGGGAAAGCTTGCCGTATTCCGAAAACTTTTTGGTGCGAAAAAAAACATCGCCGTCTACTGCATATGCGTATCCCTTTTTCTCAAGGATTTTAATGATATCAATCATTTCATCAATATTTTCCGTTGCCTTAGGATGAACCGTTGCTTCTCTGATGTTCATACCTTTAACATCCGTCCAATACTCAGCTATATATTTTTCAGCAACCTCGCTGTAAGTTAATCCCTCTTCAATGGCTCTGTTGATTATTTTATCATCTATGTCCGTGAAATTCTGAACAAAGGTTACCTTGTAGCCCCTATATTCAAGATAACGCCTGAGGACATCAAATACACAAAGCGGACGCGCATTACCGATATGGATAAAATTATATACGGTAGGACCGCAGGCATAAATTTTAACCTCGCCCTCTTGAATGGTTTTAAGTTCTTCTTTTTTTCTGCTTAAAGTATTATATACAATCATTTGGTGCGCTCCTTGATTTCTTCCTCTATTTTATCCAGCCTTTTCTGAAGAAGACAAAACTGCTGGGCTATCGGGTCCGGAATATGAATTTGATCCAAATCCGCTACAACACGACTTCCGTTCTGCTTTACAACTCGTGCCGGCGAGCCAATTGCCGTTGAATTTTCAGGCACTTCCGAAAGCACAACCGAACCTGCGGCAATACGAGAATTATCCCCGACTTTAAAGGAACCCAAAAGCTTTGCGCCTGCTCCTATCATAACGTTATTTCCGATAGTCGGATGACGCTTTCCTCTTTCCTTGCCCGTACCGCCTAGAGTTACGCCCTGATAAATGGTTACATCATCGCCGATTTCACTCGTTTCTCCAATCACTACGCCATGCCCGTGATCAATAAACAAACGTTTCCCTATCACGGCGCCGGGATGAATTTCAATCCCGGTTTTATTGGCGATTCTCTGCGAAATGCTCCTTGCCCGCAGATAATGCCCTTTTAAATAATACTTATGTGCCCGGCGATATGCACGGACAGCTTTATATCCGGGATAACATAAAATGATTTCAAAAGTTGATTTAGCTGCCGGGTCACGTTCACGAATGCAGTTAATATCTTCTTTTATTTGCTCAAACATCAAATAACCTCTCTACCAATTAAATCATATTCATCGAAATTTTCGATTTTTACATTAACAAATTCACCGGGTTTATGCTCTTTTTCGGATACAAACCAGATGCCGCTGTCTATTTCGGGCGCATCCATATAAGATCTGCCGAAATACATGGATTGTTGATCGTCAAACCTATCGGCAATCACCTTAAAAGTTTTTCCGATAAAGCTTTCATTTTTTTCTTTCACTATATTATACTGGCTGTTCATTAAAACTTCAACCCTGCGCTGTTTTATTCTGTCATCAATCTGATTGTCCATGGATGCGGCCGCTGTTCCCTCCTCCGGTGAATATGCAAAACAGCCCATCCTGTCAAAGCCTATATCTTTAACAAATTCTGCAAGAGCGGTAAAATCCGCCTGTGTTTCACCCGGAAAACCGCATATAAACGTTGTTCTTAAAACCACGCCGGGAATCTCGCGCCTTATTTTACGAATTAAAGCGGTTAGGGTATCTTTATCTCCGCGACGGTTCATACTTTTTAATATTTTGCCCGAAGCATGCTGAAGCGGAATATCTATATACGGCAGAATCTTGGACTGATTTTTAATCACACTGATGAGTTTATCCGTTATTCTGTCCGGATAAAGATAATAAAGCCGAATCCATTCAACATCGGTTTTACAAAGCTCTTCAAGCAGTTCCGCAAGCCTCGGTTCACCATATATATCCTCCCCGTACCGCGTGGTATCCTGCGCCACAACGACCAGCTCTTTTACGCCGCTTGCAACAAGAGCTTTTGCCTCATCCATAATATATTCCGGTTTTCTGGAACGGTAAGGCCCTCTGATGGACGGAATCGCACAGTAAGAACAACAATTGGAACAACCGTCTGCTATTTTAAGATATGCCCAATGCGAGGGAGTTGTTAATATTCGTGCGCCGTTAAGCGGCATATTTTCCTTGGGCGGAAATTCACAGAAACAATCGCCCTCCATTACGCTATGGCATACCGAAACAATATCTCCATTGCTTCCAATGCCGATAACGGCATCTGCCTCGGGGAATTCCTGCGCAACCTCTTGCTTATATCTTTCGGCCAGACAGCCGGAAATGATGATATGCCCAAGCTTTCCCTCATTTTTCAGCGCAATCATATCCAGAATATTTTCAATCGCTTCTTTTTTTGCGTCTTCAATAAATCCACAGGTATTGATAATTACTATGTCTGCTCCGACAGGATTATTTGTTATATTAAAACCCGCATCCGCAAGGCGGGCAAGCATAAATTCACCGTCCACCTGATTTTTTGGACATCCGAGTGAAATCATACCGACTTTTATATCCATTTTATTCCTCATCATATTCGCACATCGCAGCGCGGATATCCGAATAGGAATATCCGAGGCGCACAAGCGCGTTAAAAACTTTTTTTCTACCCTTTTCATCGGCAAGATATCTTAGATATTTTTTATCAATCAAATCTTTTGCAGACTGAACGGGATCGTCTTCAAATTCATGAGATATGCTCTCCGCTGTTTCCCGGCTTATCCCCTTTAAATAAAGCTCATAAAAAATACGTTTTTTTGCATAATGCTTTCCTTCATAAAGGCGGCGATAGTAAGCGCGAGCAAACTCCAAATCATTAACGTAACCGCGCGCTTCCAGTTTGTCGACTGCTATTATAGCATATTTTTCATCAACTGTGCGTTTTATTTTATCAATCAGTTCTTTTTTTGAATGCGCACGCACGGAAAGAAAGTCAATTCCCTTATTAAAGGCTTTTCTTATATATATTTGTTCTTCCAGGGCATCAAGTTCCTCAGCAGATATTTCATCTCCGGAATGAATACCTAAAGAAAACCAAAAATCAACATCGGTGGTGAAACGATATTCGCCATCAATGTTGATATGGATTTTGGTTCCCTTACCTTTTGAGTAAGTTATTTTCATATTTATCAATCGTCATCTACAATGATATCTATTTTGGCGGAAGACCTGCGGTTTGAAACCGGCATCGCCGTTTTAACCTCCGCCGCAGAAGAAGATTTTGTTTCCGCCGTTGTTTCTTCTGGTTTATCTTCGCTTTCTCCCTCGCTGTTGCCCGAAGAAGAGAGCTCTTCACGGATTTTATTTTCAATCTCATCTGATATATCTGAATTTTCGGCAAGAAAAGCCTTCGCCTTTTCCCTCCCCTGACCGAGACGTATATCGCCGTAAGAATACCATGAACCGCCTTTTTTGACAATTCCGAGCGTTTCGGCGGTATCTATAATTTCGCCCAGTTTGGAAATACCGGTTCCGTACATTATATCAAACTCTGCCGTTTTAAACGGAGGCGCTACCTTGTTTTTGACAACCTTAACGCGCGTTCTTGAACCAACAAATTCCTGCCCATTAGAACCTGCAACTTTTATCTGCTCAATACGCCTTACGTCAATTCTAACGGAAGCATAGAATTTAAGCGCTCTTCCTCCGGTTGTAGTTTCTGGATTGCCGTATGCCATACCGATTTTTTCGCGCAACTGATTGATAAATATAATGATACAGTTTGTTTTGGAAATAGCCCCGGCAAGCTTGCGCAGAGCTTGCGACATAAGACGCGCGTGCAGCCCCATATGGCTGTCCCCCATATCGCCCTCAATTTCACTTCTGGGAACAAGCGCGGCAACGGAGTCCACAACAATAATATCAATTGCACCCGAACGTGCCAGCGCCTCTGCAATTTCCAGCCCCTGTTCACCGTCATCCGGCTGCGATACGAGAAGAGAGTCAACGTCGACGCCGAGATTGGAAGCATACTGCGGATCGAGAGCGTGCTCCGCATCAATAAAAGCCGCCTCTCCTCCAAGCTTCTGAGCTTCCGCTATCGCGTGAAGTGCAAGCGTTGTTTTACCAGACGATTCCGGCCCGTATATCTCAATAATTCTGCCGCGGGGAAGTCCGCCTATTCCGATTGCCAAATCAAGACCCAAAGAACCTGTGGAAACGGCATCCACATTCATAGTTTCGCTTTTCCCCAAGCGGATAATTGAGCCTGCTCCGAATTTTTTTTCAATTTGAGAAATGGCGTCTTTCAGCGCTTTTTCTTTTCCGTCTTTTGTTTCAGCCATCAGTTGTTCTCCTTAATTTTCATCTTTTAATTTAAAGCATATGAAAGCGCCGCAGGATAAATCTCCAAAATCACCGAAAATCTACGTTTCGGGCCATTAAAACAAGCGCAATAATATGATTATATTTTATATTATAATATAGAACAATTATAATTGTCAAGCTTAAATCGTACAAATGTTCGATTTTTCTGTTTTTTTTACAAAATAATGCAATAATAAGAGTATAATTTAAAAAAGTTCTTGCATTTTTGCTCTAAATATGATAAGATGCATCTGTTGTAAATTTAAAAAGGAGGTGCAGACACATGGCAAAATGCGAATACTGCGGCAAAGGGGTGTCTTTCGGCATTAAAGTTTCCCATTCTCACAGAAGATCAAACAGAACCTGGAAGCCGAACATAAAAAGAGTTAAAGCTGTTGTAAACGGATCACCTAAAAGAGTTTATGTTTGCACTCGTTGCCTTCGTTCAGGCAAAGTTGAAAGAGCATAAAAGAAGAATTTTCGCTGATTTTATCAGCGATATTTTTTTACGTAAAAATCCGTCCCTCTGATACTGATGTATCGAGGGACGTTTTTTCTTTCAGTTTTTAATTTTAATCTTATAATGCTTAAGCCAATGGTTCATCTGAATAAAATATGCAATCGTCTGCGGCGTAGTCATAAGCTGACCGTACCACGGTGTGGAATTATCCGCAGTAAGCAAAGATTTGAGCGCTTCCCTGTCTATAAATGCAAACAAAGGAGAGGACGTATCCGCAATGATATCCTGCAGAATATCCGAAACTGCTTTCAGATAATTCGGATTATGCGTTTTCGGATACGGACTCTTTTTACGCCACAAAACCGACTCGGGAAGTAGCCCATGCATTGCGGCGCGGAGTAGCCCTTTTTCATAATGATTATAATCCTTAAATTTCCACGGAACGTTATAAAGATACTGCACAATTCTATAATCACAGAACGGCACGCGTATTTCAAGCCCAGAATACATACTCATTCTATCTTTTCTGTCAAGCAAAGTCTGCATAAACCAATCAAGATTCAGCCGCATCATTTCCATCATTCTGCCGTCCGTTTGATTTATATCGGGAAGTTTTTTAACCGATTTAACAGTGTAATCATATTTTTCAGACACATATTCAACAGGATTGATTTTTGCTCTGTAATCCTCATTCAAAAATGAATAGCGGTAATCGGTTGACTGTGCCCACGGAAAGCCGTATCTTTCACGGATTGTTTTATCCCTGTACCACGGATAGCCCCCGAAGATCTCATCCGCACATTCTCCGGACAGCGCAACGGTTGAAGTTTTCCTTATCTCCCTGCAAAGCAACAGCATAGAAGCGTCAACATCAGCCATACCCGGCAGATCGCGCGCCTCCACACTTTCAAAGAGTGCAGGTATCAAATCTCCTGTATCAAGCAACACTCTGCGATTATCTCCGTTCAGATAGGCGCACATAATATCTATAAACGGATTATCACTGTTCGGCTGAAATTTTGAAGCATGAAAATGCTTATCGTTGTCTGCATAATCGACCGAATAAGTTGTGAGAATTTTTCCCCTGTCGGCAAAATACCTATTGGCAACACTTGAAATCAAGCTGGAATCAAGCCCTCCCGATAAAAATGCTGCAACGGGAACATCGCTCACAAGCTGTCTCGTAATCGCGTCGTTTACAAGATAACGCACATGATCCACTGTTTCCGGAAAATTCTCTTTATGCTCCTGCGGAGTCAGTTCCCAGTACTTTTCTGTGGACAGCCCGTATTCACAAAAATAACCGCATACGGCAGGAGGAAGTTCATAAATATTTTCGAAAATTCCATTGCCAATTGTTCTACCGGGACCTACAAGCATAATTTCGGCAATGCTATCGGTATTGATAACAGGCTCAAACGCATCATGTGCAAGAACAGCCTTAATCTCGCTTGCAAAAACAAAAGCCCCGTCATCCGTTATGCCGTAAAACAGCGGTTTAACGCCAATTCGATCCCTTGCAAGAAACAGACGTTTTTTCTTTTCATCCCATACTGCAAATGCAAAAATTCCGTTAAATTTCTTTACGCATTCTTCACCGAAACACACATACGCTTTCAGCACAACCTCCGTATCGGAATGCGTTTCAAAAGTAAAACCATGTTCAATCAGTTCCATACGGATTTCAAACGTATTATAAAGCTCCCCGTTATAGCAGATTGTATATGTATTGTTGTCTTTTGAAAAGCGCATAGGCTGTTTACCGCGCTCCACGTCAATTACCGCAAGTCGCCGATGAATTAAAGCCACGCTACCATCCGTAAATATATCCTCATCATCCGGCCCTCTCGCAGCAAGTTTATCCGCCATATTTCTGTAAACACCCATTTTTTTACTAAGATCATACTTATATGAAACTTCGCCGGCGATTCCGCACATATTGATACCCCCGTTAACAGAATTTGCTTTTTCAAGCTCTCATATCAGTATATGCAAAAAAGGCTCTGCCGTTAACAGCAGAGCATAGGCACAGAAAAGCTGAACCCGATATGACGCAAACGGCATTTTTTTCGCTGAAGTATTGAAAATTCTCAACACATGACAGTATACATCCATTGATGCTTTTCTTTAACGAAGATTTGCTCGTTTTGAACTGTTTACACCTAAAGTGCAAAACTTTTGGATGCATTTTTCCATTAAAGCAACAATGAGCGAATCCTTCTAAACATTGAAAGATGAAAATTCTCGAAATAACAAGTTTTAAACATTGGCGTTCAGCTACTTATATCTTAAACTCATTTCGCACGGTAAACAATTTTTCCGTTCACAATTGTATATTTTATATGGATATTATCATCTGCAATCACAAAATCCGCATCGTATCCCTCTTTAATAAATCCTTTATTTAAATTGAAAAGCAAGGCAGGATTTTCGGAAAACATAGGCACAATTGCACACGGCGCAAGATGCAAAAACTCCATAAGATTTTTAAATGCTTTATCAACTGTCAATACGCTTCCGGCACGTACAGACGTTCCTGTGAGATAAGCGTCCGCTCCCTTTACAGTAACGGCATATTCACCTAAAGTATAAGAACCATCACCGAATCCTGTCGCCTGAATGCTGTCCGTAACGGCAATCATCCTTCTGTTCCCTTTTGCTTTATAGAGCAGACGTATATTAGATGGATGAACATGCCTGCCGTCAGCTATGATTTCATTATATATATCGGAATCAAGAACTGCTCCGAGAAGGTTTGGTTCAACCCGGTCTATACCTACCATAGCATTAAATGTATGCGTTGAAACTTTTGCACCGTTTTTTACAGCTCGGAGAGCCGTTTGATAATCTGCCTGCGAATGCCCGACTGCAACGCAAATTTTATTCGAAATCTTTTTTATAAATTCCAGATTGTTGCCGCATTCCGGAGCAATAGTTATGTATTTTACGTTTCCACATTTTAAATAGCTTTCAAACAACTCATAATTTCCATCGATAATGAGTTCCTCCGGCATAGCGCCTTTTTTAGCTTTGGAGAGAAACGGTCCTTCAAGATGCGCGCCTAAAAGCTGCGCGCCGTTTTCATGCTGCCCTGAAATATAGCGGTTTATGGTTTTCAATATTTTTAAAGTATTATCCCGGGTATCAGTCAAAACGGAAGCAAGAAAAGCCGTTGTACCGCGTGAAGCAAAAAATTCCGCTATTTTTCCGAATCCGTTTTCATCCGCAAGATTGACATCCTCGCCTACCGCGCCGTGTGTATGGATATCAATAAAACCGGGCATCAGCATATTGCCTCCAGCATCAAGTTCAGGCAGATTTTCGCTATTCGCTTTACCGAGAGAAATAATTCTTCCGTTTTTTACAGCAACGCTTTTATTTTCAAATTTGCCTTCAAAATAAACACGTGCATTTTTTATATAAATATTGTTATTCATTCCATCACTCCCGGATTTCATTATATAATAAGAACTGCATTCTTGCAAGGAAGCATATTGCGGACAACAAAAATAAAGCAAGATAAGGGCAAAATCCTAATTAAGTTCACGTTACCCTGCTTTTTGCAACAAACGAAACCTCCCGGTTTCGAACTGCACAAAAGGTGCATCCGTCTCCCGGGAGGTTTGTTATACAAGCTTTATTTTACAACATATCCTTATTTCTGTTACTGGAGCATTGTACCCATATAGGGAGGATAATAAGCCTCAGCATCCGTACCGCTGTTTGCTACAGACGTTTTATACATCTTAAGCAATACAAGGTCTGTATTATCAATTTTACCGTCTACATTCAGATCACAGCTAAGAACTTCTTCTGCAGTAAGTGAAGAACCTGTACCTGAAAGAATCGATTTTATTGTTGTTTCCAGCCACGCCGGAACAGTCGATTTTGTAGGACTTGAGAAGCTGTTCTTGATAACTGTTGTACCATTATTTCCTATAACAACAATCGTATAAACTGTTTTATTGCCGTTTCCGTCAGTAACCTGAACAACATTGCCCGTTTTGAGATTTGCACTCGTTACGGTTCTTGCCAGAGTTGCATCCTGATAGCAAGCAAAGGTTGTGGAAGTACCCGCAGACGAATAAGTTAAAGGATTTCCGTCTTCATCCGTCTGATAACGGCTTTCATTTGCAGACATTGTGAAGTAGGAAGCAACCTGGTTGCCTTTCATTCCGTAAGGAACAAGCAATGTGTTGTCAACTTCAAATACATATTTACCGGCATGAAGCACAGCATTATCAAACACTCTTCTTCCGCTTATTTCAATATTGTTTACCGTAATCGTAGTGCTATTCGTTATCAGGGATGAAACATATGGATTATCAATAAGTCCCTGAACAGCTTCGGCAAGCTCCGTTCTGTACTGTTCAACAATAGCATTGGCAGCCACAATATCTTCATCTGTATAATCCGCAGGAAGCAGACTGTAAGGATCGTTGATTGCTGTTTCGGCATTCTCCCTAGCTGCAAGATAATTATCCCAAGCTTCGTCTGTATAATACATATTATCGTTATAAAGCTCAGTATCATTTTGATAATCCTGATACAAAGCGTTTACGTCAAGCGGCTGTTCTGTCAGTTTATTCAGCGATGAAAGAATATCTGCACGGGCATCCGCATAATCAGATGTCTTAGGCTCGCCCGTACCGCTGATTGCTGTTCCGGCAAGAACTGTATCCGCCTGGTCCAGCGCATCAATAAGATCTGTATAAGATTCAGGTGTATACTTGGTTGCATCATAATTTTCAGCGCTGAATGACGATCTTACATCCTGAAGATTTGAAAGTGCATTCGCTTTCGAATTATCGGTTTCGGTTGAGGTAAAGAGCCTGGTTGACATTACTTGATTGTAACGAAGTGTTTCGTTAATGGTGATGGAAGAAGATTCATTATTATTGTAATTGCTCTTAACCGTGCTTAATGAATCCGAATATCTTGCCCAGGAAACCGGCGTGTAATCCCACATTGTGTAGGCTGCGCGGATATTTTCGGCCGCATTGCCGTCGTACTGATCAAGACGTTCTTTAAGGAGAGATAATCCGCTTGAGGTTTGCGTTTCCAGTAAATTCTCATACGCCTGATTGAGAGCTTTCAGCTGTGCTACAAACTTTGACGTGAGCACAGAAGCAGTTGTGCCTGCAGACTGCGGATATTTAATCATCAGCTCGGACTTAACAAGTTCCGATGTGAATGCATCCCAGAGAGTAGAACTGCTGAACGCGCCCGACTGAAGCGTCATTGCTTCATAGCTTTTTACTGCCGAGTACAATCCACCGTCATCAAACAGTACCCATGTAACATTTGTTGTCTGATTGCTACCGTAAGTTGGGCTATCGGCAGATGTATCTTTGGTTTTTATCTTATAATTTATAGTATAACTTCCTGCGAGTTCCGCTATAGCCGCAGATTTAAGTTTTGTTGAAGCAGACCACGGATTGAATGTGGTTGCATCCGTTGAGGACGGCTTACCCGGATCGGAAGCCTTGAAAGTGATTCCGGCTGTTACAAGAGCAGACGGGAATACCGTATCTTCGGCAGAGGCGGAATAGGTAGCAGATGCATCTGTTGTATAATATGAACCTACTGCATCGTTAAACATATCAACAGAACCGTATACTTTGGTAGGAACAGTAACTTTGACCGTTTGCGAAGTCAGAGTTGATGTTGTATACTGCTGACCTGCAAACAAGTATAGTCTGTATTGCTGTTCTTCTGAATAACGGCGACCTGTTTCATCAGACATTGCATATGTGACGAGAATGGAAAGAATCTCATTTGAGCTTGTAAGACTGCCGCCGACAGCGAATCCGGCGCTTGAATCTGAATCAATGATTGTGCCGGAAGAACTTACGCCGCTTATCGTTACCTTTGAATCATTTTCACAAACAATGGACGAAACGCGGAGTTTATATGGCGTATCCTGAATCTCCGCAGAGCTGGCGTTGTGATAACCGCCGTTGATTCCAGCAGAAGTATTATCAACTTTTATGTAATAAGTATCGGATGGTATAGTTGTTGAAGAAGTTGTTATTACAGGGTCAATCGGTGAATACGCTACCGAACCGTCAATCGTAACGGCCTTTGCAAGAGAAGCTTCCGCTTCACCCCTGCTCTGCTTAGTGGAAATGCCGAGAAGTGTACTTACGGCACGCAGAGCCGGATAAATATGATAGTTCATATCAAGATTTGTGAGTATGCTCTTGACAATTGTTGAAAGGTTCGAATTTGTAATCAGCGTATCAAGAGAACCTGTTTTTGAAGTCCATGTTCCCGGGAAAAGAACATTTATAATACGAATAAGCTCATAACATACGAGACTGATAGCCGACGTTGAAGCCATTTCCGTTCCGGTTGACGTTTCATTCGGAACAAAGAATTCAAGCAACCCGCCTATGCTGAGATTTTCAACACAATCAAAGATATGATCTACAACTTTCTTAGAGGTATTATATTTAGCGGGAAGAAATCCCTTAGGAAGAATACCTGTTACATTACGTTTGCCGGAAGACGAAGCGCCTTCAACATACGTTCCGCTTGTATTCAGCGAGAATATGATTCTGTCTACCGCCGCATAAACGGTTTCGGAAGATGAAATCGTACCGAGAGCGCCCTCGCTCGTTGAACCGGCTTTTGCAACAGTATTCACAAAGTATGCTGCGAGATCTTTAAGAACAGCGTCGAAATCCGACGTATCGCTGAATGTAAACGGGAAATAACCGGAACAGAACTTAGCGATTATCTGTGCGCCGAGACTTTTATAGATGCTAAGGCAATAAGACTCGGTATATTTTGTTCTGTTGAGAACCGTTCCGTTTACATCATATGTGTAAAGATCATCAAGCGCGGCTTCGGGAATATAGTAGCAAAGGAATTCATTGAGTGCCTGAACGGCAAGAGTTCCGATATTGCCCTCAATTATATCTTCCTTTTCTACTTTCAGACCCGGAAGATAAAGCCCGATTACATAGTTTGCAAGAACCATCGCATAAGATTTTGTAAGGTTCGAAGATTGGCTTTCTTCCTCTGCAGTAAGACTTCCGCCATTTATAACCAAATCAACAAATTTTGCCGCCTTCTGAATATTGCTGTCAAGCGTGGTGAAAGAACCTGTAGAATGATCCATAGTCCAGCCGCCGGTATAATTCGGGTTTGATGCATCGGCAAAATCCGGAACAACCGTATTGATAATGGTTCCGAGCATATCGTTGATGTAATAAACAATATAAGTTGATTTTGTCCCTGCAACATACTGTGTTCCGGCGCCTGCATCCGACCAATTCCATGTTATGTCCCCGATATTGTCAAGCTTAACAAACGGGAAATCTTCCTCAAAAGTCGGAAGCATCGTCAATATAAGTTCCTTAATATCTCCGAAAGCGCTGTCTTCAGGGCTTGTTTTCTGAAGCTGAAGCTGTTGTACAGCCCAATTAACAAGAGAGCGCACAAGTTTGTCAAGAATCAAATATACCGAATCCGAAGAACTGAACGTGAAATCAGCCAGCATTTCAAGATTCAGGCTGTCAATCAAATCCGTGATAAGCGTTGAAATTTCCGTATCGAAGCTTGCCGTTTTGCTTCCGAAAAGCGTTTCTTTAAGGAAACCTACAATATCGTTTACTACATCGGTAACACTTGAGGGCAGGAAATTACCTACAAGCCCTGCGTCAAGACCGCCGTTATCCTCATCGAAACCGCCCTTAACAATTTTAGCGATTGCGGAAGCGTTGGTACTGTCTTTGAGCAAATTAACCAACGCAGTTATAAACGCAACGTCTCTCGCACCTGAACCGTCCCTCGCCGTATTCGCGCTGAAATAACTCAGGTTTAAATCTCCGAGATCTCCGAGGAAACTCGAAAACGAATCCAGTTTGGGAGCAAGATTGACAATTGTATTATTCAAACCGTTGATACTCGTTGCATCAATAGCAATTGTGAGACCCGCGGTGATTGACATCGTCATCTTGGGGATATTCGCCTCTGCAAGGGATTTATCGGCAAAATCAAGAATACATGAAGCATACTGTGTATCCGTCAACTCATAGGAATCAGCGGCATTCATTTTGCCGGAGAGAGAAGAACCAATGTATGTATCCTTGGCGCTTACCGCACTCGCCATAACAGACATTGTTGAAACAAGCATAATCAGAGCGAGAACAAGTGCTAAGACTTTCTTACACTTTTTCATTATATTTACCTCCATTCAATGTGCAAATGTATACGCCTTTTGGACGCAATACGGCTATTGCCTATATAAATAATACTATAAAAGAATATAAAAATCAATTCTCTTTACCTGATATAAATATTTTTTAGCTATTTTAACAAAATTCACGCAACAAGTTTAGCAATTGTGACGATTTTTTATTGACTGGACGCACACTGTTTATCTAGACATAAACCGGAACAAACTCTGCGTATTTTTTTACGCATAAAAAACCTGAAATAAAAATATACATTGGTTACCGGGGAATCGGCATCTGCATTTGCCGACCCATGCAATAATATGCTTACCCGGTCAGGCAACGCGGTACAGGACAACATTCTCTGTTTGTGAAATCAAAGACGGATTTCCCTGCGTTGATTTCGGAAATGGAGCCCGCTATTTTAAATTCGGGACATCTTTGCCTAAGTTATACGAAAGGATTTTACCGATGGATTTTGCAGATTTTATTCAGCTTTTAAAAGAAGATTTCTGTTTTGATACGGAGGATCTCACGCCGGAAACTCCGTTTTCCCAAATGGATGTAGACGAGCTGGATATGATTGACATTGCCATGGCGGTAGAAGATAAATATAAAATCAAAATAGCGGAAGATGCTCTTTCGGAAATCACATATATATCCGATTTTATCAGATTTGTAAATCTCCGCATATAACCCGGCTTATATATCGCAGGGACAAATTGTGCCGTGCTGATTGCTTGAAAAATCCCGTTGCGTAGCTACGTTATATAAAATGTTGAAATCACAAGTATTTTATAGTATAATTAACTTTGTATTGACAAAAAACGGAGGGGATTTCTGAATGGCAAAGGATAAAAAAAAGGTTGAAGCGATAACGTCTATGGACGACGACTTCGCAAAGTGGTACACGGACGTTGTAAAGAAAGCCGAACTTATAGACTACTCAAGCGTGAAAGGCTGTATGATTATCAGACCGTACGGCTACGCTATATGGGAAAACATACAAAAGGATCTTGACAGGCGTTTTAAAGAAACCGGACACGAAAACGTTTATATGCCGCTTCTGATACCAGAAAGTCTGCTCCAGCGGGAAAAAGATCACGTTGCCGGATTTGCTCCCGAAGTTGCATGGGTAACCCAAGGCGGAAGTGAAAAGCTGAATGAAAGACTCTGCATCAGACCTACTTCCGAAACACTGTTCTGCGAGCATTACCAGAAAGTTATCAATTCATATCGGGATTTGCCCAAACTCTATAATCAGTGGTGCAATGTTATGCGCTGGGAAAAAACAACGCGCCCGTTTCTTCGTTCCAGCGAATTTCTGTGGCAGGAAGGTCATACCATGCATGAAACGGCAGAGGAAGCCATTGAAGAAACGATGAAAATGCTCGGCGTATACAGAGATTTTTATAAAGAAACGCTCGCCATACCTGCCATAACAGGCAAAAAAACAGAAAAAGAAAAATTTGCAGGTGCACTCGCTACATATACGATTGAGCCGATGATGCACAACGGTGTTGCGCTTCAGGGCGGAACATCCCATTATTTCGGTGACGGATTTGCCAAGTCGTTCGGCATCACGTTTACAGGTCGCGACAACACCCTGCAAACTCCGCATCAGACCTCGTGGGGTGTATCAACCAGAATGATAGGCGCTATCATTATGGTGCACGGTGATGACAGCGGACTGGTTCTGCCGCCGAAAATCGCACCGATACAAATCGTAATTATTCCTATCGCCGCCCACAAGGAAGGCGTTATCGAAAAAGCCGACGAAATTGCAAAACTTCTCAAAAAGAATTTCAGAGTATTCGTTGACAAATCAGACAACTCTCCCGGCTGGAAATTCAGCCAGTATGAAATGAAGGGCGTTCCTCTCCGGCTGGAAATCGGGCCGAAAGATATTGAAAAGAATCAGTGCGTACTTGTACGCAGGGATAACGGCGAAAAAATATTTGTCAGTCAGGACAATCTTGAAGAGGAAGCCGAAAAAGCCCTCGATGCAGTCCATAAAGGGCTCTACTGCAAAGCACTAAAAAATCTCGAAGAAAAAACATACACCGCCCTTACATACGAGGAATTCCTTGACACGGCAAAAAACAATCCCGGATTTATAAAAGCCATGTGGTGCGGAGACGCCGCCTGTGAGGAAAAAATCAAAAACGATACCGGCGGAGTAAAAAGCAGATGCATTCCTTTTGAAGAAGAACATTTAAGCGATGTATGCGTATGCTGCGGAAAACCCGCGAAGCATCAGGTATACTGGGGAAAACAATACTGATACTGCTCAAAAACAGAACGTCTGTTCCACTGATTGGAACAGACGTTCTGTTTTTGAGCTACTGACGGTGATTCCCTGCATTTATCTGCTGACGTATCGCACGATCTCTCTCGCGCTTCCGCTTTTTCCGTCTGTCAGCCTGAATCACAATATATGCGATGCCTGCAGCAACTACTATCAACAAAAATACCAGTGCAAACGGGTTGATTAAAAGTTTTTTTATAAAGTTAAATATGTATTTCGGAACGGACAGGGGCACATCATCATATGCGACAAGGTCAATCGTCATAATCACTTCACCCGCGTGAATCACATTCGCTTTACAGACGAAATCCCCTTTCTTAATCGGTGCTTCAAGGCTTTCCGGTTTATCCACAGCTTCTATAATAACAGTGGAAGCGTCCACGTTTTTCAGGACAAGACCGGCTACATTTTCCGACGGAACAAGCGAAACATAATCCGATTTGCTCGAAAGCCTGACCGGAACTTCGTCTATGATAGACGTATCCTCCGCAACAACTTTAATTTTAAAATTATCAAAAGCCCATCTGAAAAGGCGGCGTGCATCAACAAGTGCAGAAGTATACTGCATACCGTCTATAGATGTTTTTTTCCCACCAAGCACAACGGCGATATAATTTGAACCGTCTTTTGAAGCCGCCGCAGAAACGCAATAACCGGACTCTTCCGTTGCTCCTGATTTTACACCTACAGCGTAATCATAAGCGTAAATATTCTCATAATCGGAAGGTATAAGTTCGCAATCGTTATATATCGTTTTTGCATCGTGTGTGGAATTTTTGCTTACTGTGTACGAAACGCCTTTTGCCATTGTCTGGAAAACAGGCAACGTCATGGCATGCTTTGTGAGAAGCGCTATATCCCTTGCGGTTGAATATGCGCCGTCTTCATCCAGTCCGGTAGGATTTACGTATTTCGTATTCTTCATCCCAAGCTTTTTTGCCTTTGCATTCATCAGCGCCACAAATTTTTCAATACTTCCGCCAATATTTGAAGCGATTACGTTTGCGGCGTCATTCGCGCTTGTATACATCATCATATAAATCAAGTCCAGCGCGGTATAAACCTCATTTTCCTGAATGCCGTAATTGGTTACCCATTCCTCATCGTTCGTATGAACGCTCTCATAAGAAGCTGTGATTTGAAAGGAATTCGGATTTTTCGTATTTTCAAGCGCAATAACGGCAGTCATAATTTTAGTGAGCGTTGTAGCGGAGGTTTTCACATCTGCATTCTTTTCATAAAGCACTGTATCCACATCGGTGCTCATAATCAGTGCGCTGTCACTGATAACCTTTTCTTCGGGTTCATACGCAGTGCAAAGAGGCGAAACCGACAGCACGATAACAGGAATCAAAACCGCGCATAAAAATTTTTTCATAGACTTTTCGCCCCTTTCCGTGTATTATATATAGTATAGCAACTTGTTTTACAAATTTAAAGCATTTTTTACACGGAGGAAATATTTTGATATATATAACCGGTGATACGCACGGAGATATATCCAGATTTCAGGAAAGAAAACTCAGAAAACTGACCGCCGAGGATATTGTTATCGTCTGCGGAGATTTCGGATTTATTTGGTCCGGAGGAACGGAAGAAAGAAAAAATCTTAAAATTCTTGCCAAGAAGAAATATACCATTGCATTTGTAGATGGCGCACACGAAAATTTTGGCAGAATAGAAGCATGCCCCGTTGAAAACTGGAACGGCGGAACCATTCACAGAATCGCACCGAATATTATCCATCTTATGCGCGGACAGTATTACAATATTCAGGGCAAAACCGTATTCACAATGGGCGGAGGCGAAAGCGAAAGCAGTGAATTTGACGATAACAGCAAATGGTGGGGACGAAGCCTGCCTAACAAGGCGGAACTAATCACCGGCGCCGCCAACTTTGACGTTTACGGCGGAAAGGTAGACACTGTGATAACATATGAGCCTTCCACGAAGCTGAAATCCATTTTATCCGATCAGTACAAGCTCGGAACTATGAGCCATATCAATGCACTTAACGCTTTTCTCGACAAACTTATGGAGGATGTTGAATACAAAAAATGGTTTTTCGGTTATTTCCATCTGGACAAACAGATAACTTCAAAAATTCACGCGGTATATAAAGACATAATCCCGCTTGATATTTAAGCGAACACAGCTGTCCCGATTGATGGACAGCTGTGATGGATATTGGGCAAATATTTTTATTCCCTAAAATCGGCGGCTCCGTTTTCAAAACCGGTGAAAGGATCTCCTTCCCTCTGATTTCTCAGACAGCTAACGCTGTCCTTTATGGAAAACCAACAAGATTCTGAATTTGCACACAGGCAATTCGGATTTTTTATCCGCTCATCAGTTCCCGCAGGCGCAAAAGCGCCTTTTTTTCTTTGCGTGAAACCTGTACCTGCGTGATTCCGAGAACCGACGCGGTATGAACCTGTGTGAATTCTTTAAAATATCTTAAATAAATGATTCGGCGTTCAAGCGGCTCGAGTTTCGCAATGCATTGTTTAAGCGCAAGCGAATCGGATATTTCCGTTTCGGGAGATGGCACTTTTATATCCATTTCGCAATCATTATCCGCCGTGAGCGAAACTACGGGGAGCTGGCTTCCGAGCGCCTGTACGGTTTCCGCCGCAGACATCCCCGTCATTTCCGCAAGCTGGGAAATGGTCGGTTCTTTCCCGTTTTTATCCATAAACTCACGGCGGTGTGCAAGTGCAAGCCTTCCTTTTTCTTTCATTACCCTGCCTACCTTGACTGAACCTCCGCTGCGAAATATACTGCGTATTTCACCGAGAATAACCGGAACAGCATACGTTGAAAACGCAAAGCCTTTTGATTTGTCAAATCCGTCGACACTTTTTATTAGCCCGATACACCCTGCCTGAAAGAGATCATCGTAATCCACCCCTCTTCCCTTGAACCGCGCCGCACACGCATGAACAAGATTTATATTTGCCCGTATCTTTTCTTCTCTCTCTTTTTCGGCTAACACTTATCCCGCGACCGAAGTTCTTTTGTGAGCGTAACGGTCGTTCCCTTGCCGGGAGTTGAGCGAACTCTGAGTTTATCTGTAAAACTTTCCATAACTGCGAATCCGAGCCCTGCACGTTCGTCTCCGGCAGTGGAATAAAGCGGAGTCATTGCAAGCGGTATGTTTTCAATTCCACACCCTCTGTCACGTATTTTAACGCGTACGGTGCGGCCTTCATATATACCTGTGGTTATGTAAATTTTGCCTACCGTATCTTTATACGCATGCACGATGCAGTTGGTTACTGCTTCGCTCACGGCCGTTTTGATATCGGCGATTTCATCCACCGTAGGATCGAGCTCCGCAATAAATGCCGACACTGCAACGCGCGCAAAGCCCTCGTTGACAGAACGGCTTTCCATTATCAGTCTCATTTCATTTAAAGGTTTCATTTTATTCTCCTTTGCAATCAATTTTAGCCAGCATATCAAGCCCTGCAAGTTTCATTACGCGCATAGCCGAAGGACTCACGTTTTTAACGCGCACTCTGCCCCCGATAGTCTGCATCAGCTTATATCTTCCCATCACGAGTCCTATGCCCGATGAATCCATAAAGGTTACGCCCATAAAATCAAGCGCAAGTTCTGCGGGGCTTACGCTCGCTATCGCTTTATCAATTTCATCGCGCAAATACTTTGCCGAGTGATGATCAATTTCCCCGCTTATATAGGCGGTGGTTAAATTTTTATCTTTTTCTATCCTTACAGGCATAAGTCTGCCTCCTGTTTCAAATTCGGCGCAAAATTAAAAAGCCGGTATGACCAGCATACCGACCCGTTTGCAAATATTATGTTTTAATTTGTCGTGCGTATCACAAAATCGCGAACGTCTCCCGCAAGATACAGTGAACCGCATATCAGAACGAGCGAATGATCCGTACATTTTGCAATTGCCGCACGCACTGCGTCATACGGATTTTTCAGCGGTATACCGCCTGTTATCTTTGCCAATTCAGCACAGTCAAGAGAACGCGGATTGGAAGCCTCTGTTGTAATCATGCACGACGCAATTTTTTCGATTTCAAGCACGCAATCTTTCCATCTCTTATCCGCCATCATTGCCATAACAACGATGATTTCACGGTCTGAAAAAAATCTGCGCATATTCCTGCAAAGCATTTGAATACCGTCGATATTATGCGCGCCATCCAGAATAACAGCAGGCTCCCTGCTTAAAAGTTCCATCCTTGCAGGCAATTTTGCCGCTTCGATTCCCTTGCGGATTGCTATATCATCCGCTCCGAGAGCCTTTGCAGTTTCAATCGCCGTTACTGCATTTTCACTCTGATGCGTGCCAAGCATGGAAAGATGATAAAGCTTATCTTTATAAATAAAAGATCTGCCGTTATATGATTTGATAAGCTTGTTATCGCACGCAATCAAACGGTTATTCTTTTCTTCAGCGATTTTTCGGATAACATCAGCCGCTTCCCTGCTTTGACGGCAAGAAAGAACGGTGATTCCACCCGGTTTGATAATTCCCGCTTTATTATATGCAATCTCTTCCAGCGTATCACCGAGATATTCGGTATGATCAAACGAAACCGGAGTTATAACCGATGCAAGGGGTGTTTGGATAACGTTTGTAGCATCATAAGTTCCTCCAAGCCCTACCTCGAGCACTACAACATCGCATTTATGATTACTGAAATAAAGCATTGCAAGCGCTGTAATCAGCTCAAATTCCGTGGGCATATCGTCGGTCATTTTATCTGCTTCGGAAAAAACGGTTTCCGCAATGGAAACAAATTCGCTTTTACTAATCATTTCGCCGTTTATCTGAAAACGTTCCCTGAAATCGGCAACGAAAGGAGAAGTGTAAAGCCCGGTTTTTTTAGCGCAAGCACGCATAATTTCGGCAAGCATAACCGAAACCGAACCTTTGCCGTTTGTGCCCGCAACATGGATAAACTCCAAATTATCCTGCGGATTTCCCAGCCTTTTCAGCAACCGGGACACCCTTTCCAGCCCCGGACGGGTTGTAAATTGATACGATGAATGAATTTTTGATAATGCGCTTTCGTATGTCATTATTTTCCCAGATTCTCAAGGCTCTTATTAATATTTGCAATTTTTTCTTCTAACTTTGCGGCATCAGTTCTTACTCCCCGAACAACTTTTTCGGGAGCTTTGGATAAAAATCCTTCGTTTGAGAGTTTGCCTTTTAACTGTTCGAGCTTCTTTTCGCCCTCTGACTTTTCTTTTTCAAGCCGTTTTCTTTCCGCATCAAAATCCACAAGTTCAGCAAGAGGAATATATATTTTTGCGTCATCCGTTATAATCTGAACTGCGTCGGGCATATGAAAAGTTTCCGCCGTTTGAACGTCTTTTGCAGAAGCCAGACGCTTAAAGAACGGCACAGCGGTTTTAAAGGTTTCCGTAAATGCGGACTCAATATAAACATTCGTTTTTTTGGACGGAGGAACATTCATCTCGCTACGCCTTGTACGCACAGCCCTTACCGCACTTATAATTTTTTCCATCTCCGCTTCAGCTTCTGGGAAATAATGTTCGGTGCGATACACAGGCCACTTGGAAATCATAATAGATTCGCATTCATCGCTCATAGTCTGCCAGATTTCTTCAGTAATAAACGGCATAAACGGATGAAGTAACTTCATTGTTTCGCTCATAACGTAAACGATAACTTCGCACACAATCTGCGCGTTTTCATCATCGGCATTAAAGCGGATTTTTGCGAGTTCAATATACCAGTCACATAAATAATCCCATATAAAATCGTACAGCTTCTGCACGGCGATTCCGAGTTCATATTTATCAAGATTTTCCGTAACTTCCTTAACAAGCGTATTGAATTTGCTGATGATCCATTTATCTTCAAGTGCAAGATTTTTCGGAAGTTTGTGCGTGATTTTTCTGCCCTCGATATTCATATTTATGAAACGGGCGGCATTCCAGAGTTTATTGGCAAATCCTGAAGACGACGTTATTTTTTCTTCCGAAAAACGCATATCGTTTCCGGGACTGTTGCCAGTTGCAAGCGTGAAACGCAGAGCATCGGCGCCGTATTTATCAATAATTTCCAGCGGATCAATGCCGTTGCCGAGAGATTTGCTCATCTTACGTCCCTGCGCATCGCGTACAATTCCGTGAATCAAAACGGTGTCAAAAGGTTTCTTCCCCGTATAGGCAAGAGCGGAAAATATCATTCTCGCCACCCAGAAGAAAATGATATCGTATCCCGTAACAAGAACGTTGGTCGGATAAAAATAATCAAACTCCGGCGTTTTTTCGGGCCATCCCATCGTTGAAAACGGCCACAGAGCCGAAGAAAACCAGGTGTCCAGCGTATCGGGATCGCGATAAATATCCCTACATCCGCAATTCGGACATACGCTCGGATCTTCTGCTTCAACAATAACCTCACCGCACTCCGGACAATACCAAGCGGGAATACGGTGGCCCCACCAAAGCTGACGCGATATACACCAGTCCTTTATGTTTTCCATCCAGTGAAAATATGTTTTTTCAAATCTTTCGGGAATAAACTTGATTTCACCGCTTCTTACCGCTTCCAGCGCCGGTTCGACAAGCGGTTGCATTTTAACGAACCACTGCTTCGATACTCGCGGTTCAACGGAAGTATGACAGCGATAACATGTGCCTACATTATGGGTAAGCGGTTCAACTTTGATAAGAAATCCCTCTTTTTCAAGATCGGCAACGATTGCTTTTCTGCACTCGGCAATCGTCATTCCCTCATATTTCCCGGCATTTTCATTCATATGCCCGTCTTCCGTGGTAACAGTGATAACATCCAGATTATGGCGGAGTCCCACCTCAAAATCATTTGGATCGTGCGCAGGTGTAATCTTTACAACGCCTGTGCCGAAATCCATCTCAACATAATCGTCTGCAATAATCGGAATTTCCTTATTAACAATCGGAAGGATAAGCGTTTTTCCGACAAAATGCTTATACCGTTCATCGTTTGGATTAACCGCAACTGCAGTATCGCCGAGCATGGTTTCGGGACGCGTGGTCGCAAGTTGAATTTCACCGCTTCCATCCGCCAAAGGATAGCGGAGATGCCAAAAAGAACCGTTCTGCTCTTCATATTCAACTTCCGCATCCGAAATGGAAGTGCGGCAGTGAGAACACCAGTTAATCATTCTTTCACCGCGGTAAATCAATCCTTTTTTATACAAATCCACAAATACTTTGCGAACTGCTTTTGAACAGCCTTCATCCATCGTGAAACGTTCTCTGCTCCAGTCGCAGGAAGAACCCAATTTTTTTAGCTGTTCCACGATTCTGGATCCGAATTTATTTCTCCAATCCCATGCTCTCTTAAGAAATTCTTCCCTGCCTATATCTTCCTTACTCAGTCCTTCCTCTTTCATCGCCGCCACAATTTTTGCTTCGGTAGCGATTGAAGCGTGATCCGTACCGGGAAGCCACAGCGTACCATATCCCTGCATTCTTTTGTATCTTATTAAAATATCCTGAAGCGTATTGTCAAGCGCATGCCCCATATGAAGCTGCCCTGTAATATTCGGAGGAGGCATAACAATTGAAAAAGACGGAGAATCTTTTTTTATCTCGCCCTTGAAATATCCGTTTTCAAGCCAAAATTTATAATTTTTGTCTTCAACCTCTTTTGGTGAATACCTTTTTGCAAGTTCCTTTGCCATATTTTCATAATCCCTTTCGGTAATGTTATTTTTAAACTAATCCGCAACTGTTAATGAGAAAAATCGTTGAGCCCAGAAGCATCTGGCCAATAAAATATGTTGTCAGATTAACGATTTTAAGAGAATAGCTCTTTTTAAATTTGTCGCCTCCAAACAAATTGAACACAAGTGTTCCGTCCGATATAACGAACAGCACCGCTCCCGCAATCAGCATAACGCAAGCAAAAATGCTATACTTTGCATAATATATCGCCAGCGTTACAGCCATGGAAAGCATGGTGCTGATCGTAAGCGCATACAAAGCAACCGGGACAACTGCTATTCCAAGCTTTATCGGAGAAACAACGGCGATGACCGCCTCCATAACAAACAAAACCGCAACTGCAACCCAGCTCCAGACGGGAATCGTTTCAACCCCGATAGCGTGCAGTCCCTCAATATAAGCAAGAACATAGAAAATGTGACCTGCAAGGAATGCAAGCAGACCCAGCACGAAACAGCCTCCGTCAACCGTTTTACTTTTTACAGGCAGTACCGGCTGAAGGTGTAGCAAAACATCACCGAACCATCCGCCTATCAGACCTATGACCATATAGAGAGCGAATTTTGGGATAAAGCACTCCAGCGATCGCGTTGCAAAATACGCGAATACGCCGTAAGCTACAAATACCGTGGCGCTGATTACTTTCAAGCAGAAAGATTTTTTGCACTTTTCCGGCCACTGTGCAATGATGAACCGGGGAAAAACGATACATTCCAATCCCCAAAATGCCGCAATAATAAAAGCGGTAATGATAGATACACTCATACTGATACCTCCGGGGTTAAGCCAACATAATTAAATACATATTACCATATAAAAAAGCAAAATTCAATCGGCGCAGATAAAAAACTGCCCGCAATCCAAAATAGATTACGGGCAGTTCTTTTTCATAATTATACATTCGGTTTAAATCTCGGTGCAAAATTTTGAAATCATACACCAAACTTCAAACGTTCATTAATGCTCAACAGCATATACCGACACCTGACGGCGATCTTTATCATATCTTTCATACTTAACTCTGCCGTCTATTTTAGCATAGAGCGTATCATCAGAACCGATGCCTACGTTGTTTCCGGGATGAATATGCGTTCCTCTCTGCTTATACAGAATATTCCCTGCGAGAACAAACTGACCGTCTGCCTTCTTTGCACCGAGGCGCTTGGATTCGGAATCACGTCCGTTCTTTGTGGAACCCATACCTTTTTTATGAGCAAATAACTGGATGTTTAATTTAATCATTGTCAATTACCTCCGTAGGTTATTTTCAAATAATCGGGATACTGCTTTTCCAGTTCTTTAAGATGAAGTTCAAGGCCTCTTAAGATATACTGAACGTTTTCCGCTTGACCGACTTTAAAAAAAATATATCCGCTTTTCGCTTCGGTTTCGGCGGGAATTTTTACAATTTCGGTTATGGTATTGACAACCATAATCACCGCCGAGCTTACCGCACTGCATACAATATCCTGCCCTGCTTCAGCCGAGCCGCTGTGGCCAGACACTTCAAATCCCGATAAGATTTTTTCGCTTAAGAAAAACTTTACTTTAATCATTATGCATTGATGCTTGTGATTTCTACCTTTGTATAAGGCTGACGGTGTCCCATCTTGCGTTTCTCGTTCTTCTTTGGCTTATAAGTCATAACAACAATTTTCTTTGCCTTGCCGTTTTTGATGGTTTTAGCCTCAACGGTCGCACCCTCAACATATGGTGTGCCAGCAATGAATTTGTCTCCCCCGAGAGCAACTACCTTATCGAAGGTTACTGCGGAATCTGCTTCAACATTGAGTTTTTCAATATAAATTACATCACCCTGCTCAACCTTGTACTGCTTTCCGCCTGTTTCGATAACAGCGTACATCTTTTCATACCTTCCTTTATCAGTCTCGCTATGAAGGGCAAGCCTCAGCGGCTTTTATGCATAGAATGCGCCCGTAATATGCGGCAATTAGCATTTTATCACAGTTGGAAGACCTTGTCAATCCTTATTTATTTTATTTTTATAGGATGTAAGCGTGTTCTGCATAAGCATGGCAATCGTCATCGGCCCGACACCTCCGGGAACAGGCGTTATGTAAGACGCTTTGCGGCTGACGGCTTCAAAATCCACATCGCCGTGAAGCTTGCCGTCCGCGCCACGATTTATCCCTACATCTATAACAACCGCGCCTTCTTTGACCATATCGGCAGTAACGAACTTTTCCCTGCCTATTGCCGCAACAATTATATCTGCTCGCGAACATATTTCCGCAAGATTCTTCGTTTTGCTGTGGCATACGGTAACTGTTGCGTCAGAATGCATAAGCAGCATAGCCATAGGTTTTCCAACGATATTACTTCTGCCTATAACGACGGCGTTTTTCCCGGCTGTATCAATATTGTAATATCTGAGCAGTTCCATAACTCCCGCAGGCGTGCATGGTAAGAAATAATGATTACCAATCATTATTCTGCCTGTATTTACTTCGCTGAAAGCATCAACATCTTTTTCGGAATCAATCGCCTCAATCACCGCTTTTTCATGAATATGCGCGGGCAGAGGCAACTGACAGAGAATACCGTCAACATCTTCCCTTTTATTCAGTTCCGCTATAAGCTCCAAAAGTTCCTGCTCACTCACATCGGCAGGAAGCGCATATTCAAAGCTCCTGATTCCGCAGAATTCACAGGCTTTTTTTTTATTTTTGACATATGTTTTGGAAGCAGGATCGTCTCCTGCTATAATTACCGCCAATCCCGGTGTATATTTGTTTTCGGCAATCTCCTTTTTGATCCTTTCTTTCACACTGAGCGATACTGCTTTTCCGTCCATTTTAATCATAATCTTCTTTATTCTCCTTCACCGTACTTTCCGCTGCATCCACAGTGCTTTTGTCAGCTTCTGTTTTATCAAGTTTTACTGCGCGCATCACTTTATGCTCACGGTATGCAGGATCAATGTACCCCTCTTGAATCCAAACACCGTTTACGTCAAATCCGGGTTCATGCGGAGCTGTATTTTTCCAATCGATTTTTTCCCCCGGTTTTTTCTTATGCCGTATCTCCTGATGAAGCGGATGTTTCCTTGCATAAACCAGACCGCATATCAGCCATATGATTCCCGCAAGAACCATAATAGCGGAAAGAAGCTGAGATATTCTTATATTGGTTCCGGTTATGTACAGGCTGTCCGTACGCAGACCTTCCACAACTGCCCTTTCGGCACCGTACCATATCAGATAAAGAGCAAATATTTCTCCGCGGAATTTACGAAATTTATTACATATAACTCTGAGGATGATAAAACCGACTATGCAAGCAACGCTTTCATAAAGGAACGTAGGATGTACGGGTAAATCGGGATTTATAATTGACGGATCGGTTCCTTTGGCAATCAACTCCGCTTGATGCGTCAGAAGATAGGCTCTTGTTTTTTCACTGAACATACCGAAAACAGAATCGGTATTGCAGCCGAACGCCTCCTGATTGAAAAAATTGCCCCAGCGGCCGATTCCCTGCGCCAGCAAAAAACTCATGGCGCACAAATCCAGCAAATTGGTTATACTGAGTTTACGGATACGGCAGACAATCAGTGCCGCAATCAGCGCGCCTATAAGACCTCCGTAAATGGCAAGACCTCCCTCCCAGATTTTAAATATGGAAAAGATATTATTTTTATAAATGTCCCACATCGTTATCACATAATAGGCCCGTGCGCCGACGATTCCCGCAAGCGTGCCGAAAATAGCAACATCAATCATATGATCGATGTTCATCCGCCATTTGTACGCTCTCATACCGCCCATAACAACAGCTATCGAATAGCCTATGGCGATTATAAGGCCGTACATCTTAACGTTGCCGAAAGCAACCGATGAAACATCGAACTGCAGTCCGAGTCCGTTAAAAAATACCGTTACCTTATCCATTATTTTCCTCCGACGGTTTAATAACCGAAAGTGCTGAACGCTCTTTTATCATCATATTTTGAAGCTGAGCGTTCACATCTCCAAGCTTTATATTTTTATAGAAATCCATTTCGTCAAACAGTCCGTTATTGTTAAAATGGCTTTCAATAATCCCCTGTGCAATATTTTCAATATTATTATACGCCATAACGGCATCTCCGTAAAGTTCTTTTACTATACAGTTGAAAAGCTCATTGTCTATACCTTCTTTTTTCACTCTGGCAATCTCATCATCCAGCGCGTTTTTAACCGCGGTCGGATTTTTGCTTTCTCCCTGAAAAATTACGGACGCATAACCGTATCCGTTAAAATATTCACAGCCGAAACTGCTATTTACAAGACCTTCTTTAAGAAGTCTTTGATACAGCGGAGACATTCCGCCGGCAACCGCTTCGGTTATGATAACCGCGCGCATTTTTTCTTCAAGCGTTCTCGTTCCGCTTATTTTTTCTTTATATCCTATGGCAAAAGACGGAATTGAAACAGCCATTTCTTCACTGATTTCACTCCGGACGACATCATCGGGTTCAACGGGATAAATATTCTCTGTTTCAAACGGTGCTGACGGCTTGAGAACACGATTGCACACTTCCGCAACTTTGTCGGGATAAACATTTCCGACGATGCTCAATACCATATTGTTCAAATTGTAATAAGCACCATACACTTCATAAAGCTTATCCGCTGTTATCTCCGCTATAGATTGAACACTGCCCGCAATATCTTTATTTATCGGATGATTATGATACAGCGCCCGCAGAAGATTAAACGTTACCACCCAGCCGGGATTGTCATCATACATCTTGATTTCCTGCCCAATGATACCCTGTTCTTTTCGAACTGTCTGTTCGGTAAAAAACGGATTCTGCACGAAATCCAGAAGGATTCCGAGATTTTCATATACATTTTCGGAACAGGAAAACAGATAGCATGTCCTGTCAAAGCTTGTGAAAGCATTCGCGTCTGCGCCTGTCTGCGAAAATTTTTCAAAAGCGTTGACTTCATCGCTTTCAAATAGCTTATGCTCCAGGAAATGCGCCGTGCCGTCCGGTACAGATACAGCTTTTCCGCCGATTCTGAATGAAGCATTGACGGAACCGTATTTTGCCGCAAAAGCGGCATAACAGGTTGAATAGTTCTTCTTAGGCATAACATAAATTTTCAGCCCTGACGGATGTTTAATCTCATAATATTCTTCATTCAGAAGCTCGTTTCTGATTTTTTTCATTATTCTTCAACTCCCGTCAATTTAAAGTGAATACCGTATCAAGTACGGCGCTCTGCGCACATTCGACCACCTGGTTTCGTGTTACCTTCTGAATTTCCGTGCGGAAGCTTTCTATATCGCGCAGATTCTCATCCAGCATTTGCGAGGCATACCAGGAATCAATCTCCGCCGTTGTATCGAATGCGCTTTTATATGCATCGTCAAGCGAAATTTTTGCAAGGCGCAAATCTTCGTCTGTAAAGTTGTTTTGCTTTACATTATCAAGCTGTTCTTTTACGGCATTAACGGCCTTATCGCGGTTTGCGTTTTCAATGCCGCTTTGGACATACATGACGCCCTTTATCCTTATAATTCTTGCAGAGCAGTAATAACAAAGGCTCATTTTTTCCCTGACAACTTTAAAAAGCTTTGAATTCACGCCTGCTCCGAAAACTGCCTCAAAAACTTTAAGGGCATATTCGTTTTGCGTTCCGATAGTCCAGCCCATAACAAGTTTCCCCTGCTGAATCGGAAGCGTTTCATCGCATATTTTGATTTCACCGCTTTGTTTATGAATGTTGGTAACGATTTTCCCGGGTTCTCTGTTTATGCTTTCAAAAGCAGATTTGAAAATATCCGAAACGGCATTCATATCACAGCTTCCCACAGCTGTTATCTGAACTCTGGCGGAAGAGAGCAAACGTTTCCAGGCGTCCGTTATATCCGAAGCGCTAAGACAAGCGATTCTATCCGGAATTCCTTTGACATTGACGGAATAGGATTCACACGCGAACATATTTTCTTCCATTTTCATTAGAGCATATGTTATCTTATTATTGAGTTCAGCCTCAATATTTTCACAAAGAAGACGTTTTTCCCTTTCAATATTCACCTCTTTGAACAAGCCGTTTTTATCCAAATCGGGATTAAAAATAATTTCTTTTAAAAATTCCACGCTTTCAAGGCTTATCGCTTCGCCCGCAAGAGCAAATTTATCCGCAACGGAAGTCAAAACAAACGAAATAATCTGTGCATCTCCCAGTTTATCAATATACGAAGAAAAATCCGCGCCGTAAAGCGACGCAAGGTGGCGTTCCATAGCAATATTTTCACTAAATGCGGCGGAAGTATGCCGTAACAAACCCGCAATCAGCGCATTGGCGGAAGCGGTATTTTCATCCAGCGGCATCGCAAACCTTACGCTCAGGCGCGTGTTTTTAAAGCGGTCTGTTTTACAGGATATAAAACGGATTCCGTCTGCAATATCATTGATTTTTATTATATCTTTCATCGGCTTTCTCCTTACTGATAACAGATTATTAAATGAAACAGAAAAATATCACAGCAATTTTAAGCATGCTCCCATCAAATCAATATCATAACATCTTTGTATCTCCATTTCAATAATATATTACGTCAAAAATGCAAAGATTAAACACAAATTTTGCCTTTGATGAATATATACACGCATTTTGATTAAAATATTTAAGAGTGATGAAATTATGTAGGTATTACAATGCGCATTGACAAACCTACACAGCTTCGTTAGAATATTTTAGGGTGATAAAATTGACTGATGATTTACGTAAAATTGCCGTAATCGGCACAGGATTTGTAGGTATGAGCTATGCATTCAGCCTGCTTAACCAAAGCGTGTGCAATGAGCTTCTTCTCGTCGATATTAACGAAAAAAAAGCGATGGGCGAAGCGCTGGATTTGAGCCACGGTCTTGCGTTTTCTCAAAGCAATATGCAGATTTACAGCGGTTCATACAGCGACTGCAAAGATGCCGACATAGCTGTTATCTGTGCAGGCGCCGCACAGTCCGATAAAACCGTATCCCGGCTGGATCTGCTTCAGGAAAACGTGCGAGTATTCAAAAATATTATAAATCCGCTGATTGCAAGCGGATTTAAGGGAATCATCCTTGTTGCAAGCAATCCTGTTGATCTTATGGCAAGGACAGCATACGAACTGTCTGGCTTTCCGAAAGAAAGAGTTCTCGGAAGCGGAACAAGCTTGGATACGGCACGGCTGAGATACAATATCGGGAAATTTTTTAAAACAGATCCGAAAAATATACATGCATATGTTATGGGCGAACACGGAGACAGTGAATTTGTTCCGTGGAGTCAGGCTTACCTCGCAACAATTCCGATAACAGAAATTGAAAAAAGCGGATACTGTACCTCGGAACAGTTAAATGAGATAAGCGAAGAAGTGCGCACCAGTGCAAGAACCATAATAGACGCAAAAGGCGCTACCAATTACGGAATCGGAATGAGTCTCTTAAGAATAACAAAAGCCATTTTCGGAAACGAAGGCTCAATCATAACCGTATCCACAAAATTCTGCGGTGAATACGGCATAAACAACGTATTTATGGGAACTCCCGCTTATATCAAAACGGAGGGCGTAACAAAAATACTGCCTTTGCGACTGACAGATGAAGAACTTACAAAACTGAAGAAAAGCGCGAAATTACTCGATGAACTGTTCAGCAAACTGAAACTTGACTGATTTTAAAAAATAATCTCCGAACCCTTGTCCTCCCTGTCCGGCTTCCGCGAAGCAAACAAATCAATCTTTTAATTTCGCCAATTACAAAAACATCTGTATCTGTTATCGGTACAGATGTTTTTTGCTTTCTCCAAAAACGTTGGAAAGATAGCTCTCCGCCAAAAATATAAAAATCCGGTGAAACCAAGTTTAAAAGTGCTGTGATTTTTTGTTACGAAAACACTCTGAAAGAATACTGCACATATCGGTATTTTGAATTTTAATCGGAGCAATACTCCATCAATCCCGCTTGAAATGGGGGCTTGCGAACGATGCACCCTGCGCAGGGAGCGTTCGCTCCTCAGGGTTTCAGCGGGAGATTATCACTCCCGCTGAAACCCTGAAACGGTCCCCACCGCCTAAGAGGTGGGGACATCGGCGAATAGGTTATTAGGTATTTTTATAATTTGTATTGCTTTTTTTTACATATTTAGTTATAATTATATTATTATAATTGAGTATTACAGCCGAAAACGGGAGGCATATATGAATTTCAGTGATTTTAAAGAAAGCCGTTTTATGTACATACTCGCTGCTGTTGTTATATGCTTCGTACTGGCGCAGTCTGTATTCTTTTTAGTCCGCGCCGTTAAGCGCGGAAAAGAACTTGGAATATCATCCGATACAATGAAAAACACAGCTGTCAGATCAGCTCTGTTTTCCATAGCTCCGGCTTTTTCAATCGTTGCAACCATCATCACGCTTTCGGCGGCGCTCGGAGTTGTGCTTCCGTGGATAAGGCTGAGCGTAATCGGCAATCTTTCTTACGAAACCACTGCCGCGCAAAATGCGCTTGATGCGCTCGGCGGAGGTTCGATTTCAACAGCAATTACCGATAAAACGCAGTTTTCAACCATAGCATGGGTGATGACTGTATGCAGTATACTTCCGCTTGTTATACTTCCGTTTGCACTTAAAAAGATTCAAAAAGGAATCGGCAAAGCAATGGGCGGAAAGAAACTGTGGTCGGACTGTATGAGTGCTGCGGCATTTATCGGCATCGTTATGGCGTTCGTTTCCAGAGCTTTGCTCGGCACGGGAAGCCTGAAATCGGAAACCGCCGGAGCGGGTGTGCTTTCTCTTACGGGGCTTGTAAGTTCGATTCTTTTCATGTTTATTTTTATATTTCTTTTAAAGAAATTTCCGAAGCTTAAAAAATTTGAAAGCCTGGCTATGCCTTTGAGCATGTTTCTTGCAATGGCGGCGGTTATTGCAGTGAATCATTTCCTGCCGCATACAATAGCCGCGCTGGAATGGAGGGCGCGTATATGAGCCCTTATTTTGACAAAACGCATCTGTTCGGCAGAATCTGGACAGTTATCACGCTGATTGTGTTTATTTTTATTCCGCTTTCCATAAGTATTTACTACAATGCATGGCCGGCAGCCGGAGATTTTTTCAAAGCGTTTGCAATGACTGCGGTTATATTTTATCCGACCGGAATTATTGAAGTTATATCCTATGCGCCGTTCCTCGGCACGGCAGGTACATATTTGAGTTTCGTTACAGGAAATATTACAAATCTCAAACTTCCCTGTACAATAACCGCGCTTGATTCGTCCGGCTATAAAATAACAGACGAAGAGGGAGAAGTTATTGCCACGATAGCCGTTGCGGTTTCATCAATCGTAACAACTGTTATTATAGCTGCCTGCATCATTCTGATGTCTTTCACGGGGTTTATTCAAACAATAACAAGCGAAAGCTCTCCGCTTTATCCTGCCTTCCAAAATATTTTGCCGTGCCTTTTCGGAGCAATCGGCGCGTCCTACTTTTTGAAGCACTGGAAACTGTGCGCTGCTCCGCTAATTGTAAATCTTATCATACTTATCTTCAGCGGCAGCACACAGGTTGGCGTTTTAATTCCCGTAGGTGTTATCGCTGCACTGATTGCAACACACCTGATGTATAAAAAAGGCTGGCTCGGATCAGAACCAGAAAGCGAAAATTCCAATGAGGCAGATTAAATGAAAACTGTGAAAGAAAAAGTCCGCAGAGAATTTTTTTCCGCCCTGAAATATGCAAAAACATTTATAAAATGGATTATAACCGCCGGAGTTACCGGCGTGATATGCGGAATTGTCGGATCCGCCTTTGACATAAGCGTTGATACAGTAACGGAAGTGTTTGAAAACCACAATTTTCTGGTTTACCTGTTACCAGCCGGAGGACTTCTGATTGTGCTTCTCTATAAGCTGTGCAGAGTTGAAATGAAAATCGGCACGAATCACGTGATTGAATCCATCCGCACTTCGCAGAAAGTTCCGTTATTTTTGATTCCTCTCATATTTATAAGCACGGTTATCACACACCTTTTTGGAGGTTCAGCCGGCCGTGAGGGCGCCGCGCTTCAAATCGGCGGAGGCATAGGCAATCAAATCGGCAGACTTCTCAAACTGAACGAAAAAGATATGCATCTTATCACAATGTGCGGAATGAGCGGTGTGTTTGCGGCTCTGTTCGGAACACCGCTTACCGCTTCGGTATTCGCGATTGAAGTTATTAGTATCGGCATTCTGCACTACTCGGCGCTCGTCCCCTGCCTTGCCTCATCGCTTACCGCATACAGCCTGTCAAAACTTATCGGAGTAAAAGGGGTAAGTTTCACCGTAGTAGACGTTCCGGGATTTGACGGCATTACATGCCTCAGAGTTGTCGGGCTCGGTATAGTATGCGCATTGGTAAGCATATTCTTCTGCATTGCAATGCAGGGAACGCAAAGAATCTTCAAAAAACTGTTTAAAAACGAATTTCTGCGTATTGCCGTGGGAAGTGCAGTCATCATTCTTTTAACTTTAATCTTTTCCTCGCGGGATTATAACGGCGCAGGAATGAATATTATAGAAAACGCGATTGAAAACGGAACGGCAAGGCCGTATGCATTTTTAGTTAAAATCCTTTTTACCGCAGTCACCATCGGCTGCGGATTAAAAGGCGGAGAAATGGTGCCTACGTTTTTTATCGGTGCAACACTCGGATGCACTGCGGGAGCACTTTTCGGACTTAATCCCGCATTTGGAGCCGCGCTTGGATTTGTGGCTATGTTCTGCGCGGTAATGAATTGTCCGATTGCCGGAATTATACTCAGCGTTGAAGTTTTTGATTCCCGCGGAATCATCTATTTTGCGGTTATCTGCGCGGTAAGCTATCTGCTTTCCGGATATTTCGGATTATATTCCAGCCAAAAAATAATGTATTCAAAACTCACTACCGAATTTGTAAACAGAGATACGAGGTCGGTGTAGTTTTTATTGAAAACTATCATATAAAACAACTGTGATTTGTATCTACAGTAAGAATGCCCATGAAATTTTCTCTCCAATGCCAAGATCCGAATCGGATTTTTACAATATTGCCTTTGAAAGTAAAGAAAAAATGAAGAAAAATTTTTTAATGAAAAGCAAAGTAAGTATTTTGATACCTGTTTATAACACGTCAAAATATTTATCGAAATGTATAAATTCTCTTATCAATCAAACTTATAAAAATATTGAAATTATTGCCGTCAACGACGGTTCAACCGATAACAGCAAAACCCTCCTTGAAAAATTTGCCGAAAAAGACAGCCGTATAACTGTACTAAGCCAAGAAAACGGTGGCTCCTCAATGGCAAGGAAAACAGTCCTTGAGCATTCCACAGGCGATTACGTCATGTTTGTTGATTCGGACGATTATCTTGATCGAAGCACCGTGCAGGAATGTATGCAGTCCGTTAAAAAAGCAACGCGGATTTGGTTGTTTTCGGTTCCAATAAATTTATAGGTCCGGTGAAGTACAGCGTTACTTATAACGATTACGGAAATTTAACGAACGAAGAATTTATGAAAAATCACTACATTTCTTTTTTCGGGATAAGTGATTTTCCGGTATCCTTACATGGAAAGCTTTATAAAAAAGAACTCTTTGAAGGTGTTGCATTTGACAAAATCTTTATGGGCGACGACTTATGCGTAAACATTCAGATTATGCCGAATGTTAAAAAAATATCATCTGTAAACAAAGCTCTTTATTATTACAGATTCGGCGGCGGATCTTCAAAATTTAATCCCAATTTTTTTAAAGATTATCAGTTGGTTAAAAATTATCAGTACAAAATGATTGAAAAATACAATCTCGGTCGCGAATATGAAGAAGCGCTCAGCATTGAATCGGCAAATGTGTTCCGAACGTTTATTAAATCCTATCTGTTTGATAAAAAGGATTTTCAGATTAGTCAAGCTGATATAGATTTCGTACAGAGCGCATACCGAAATACCGATTTCATTCAAAGAGCTGTTACTTTTTTAATTTCCGCCGTACCCCCCTGAAAAGCTCAACGGCTATATCACAAACAATATTAACGAATTGATTGATTTTAATGCGAAAAAATACTGCCTAGAAACCAGAGATTTCGTGAATACGGAAAAACGAAAGCCTGCATACCTCATTAAAAGAATGCTGTGTTTTCTGCAGTAATCAGGTTTGGGCAACGAATACAAAGCCTTAAAGTGGCTTGTAAATATACTGTTTTATCATATTTCTAATCATATTTTTCGGAGGAACACTATGAAAGATTATTTGAAAAAGGCATTCGCGGTTGTGATTGCCGCAGTCATGCTTTTCAGCATAAGCATTCCCGCTTTTGCGGCTGCTGAAAACGAAGATTCAAAAACTTATCCGGTTATATTTGTTCCGGGAATTCTTAACTCTCCCCTTTATGACGCAAACGGAGAAACAGTTTTCTGGCCGGAATTTTTCAATGACACGGAAAATATTGTTAATCTTGTTAAAAAGATTGCCAAACTTGAAGAAAGCAAAGATTATGCAGGCGTTTCCGAAACGCTTATTCCTCTTCTGCATGAATGGTTTGATCCTGTGAAATGCACGGCAGAAGGAAACTCCGTAAACAATCTGCATGTTAAGAAAGTTTATTCTTCCTTTGCAGTTGACACTTCGCTCGACGGAATATGCGGAGAATTCGGTTTTGCAAAACAGGTTGCGGAAAAAATCGGAGCTAAAAACTGTTACATGTTTACATATGACTGGCGGCTTGACATTGTTGACACGGTTAACAACGAATTAAGGCCGTTTGTTGAACATGTTAAACAAGAGACCGGGGCAGATAAGGTTACGCTTGTTTGCTCTTCTATGGGCGGTTCGGTAGGAAATACGTATGCCACGCTTTACGGCGATAAAAATGACGTTAACAAATATGTTTTCCTTTCCTCAGCAGGAAACGGAGTTACATTTGTAAATTCTGTTTTTGCAAAGAATGTTGAAGTTATCAGAGAGGCCATTGCGCCGTATTTCAACGCAAGCGTTGAACAGCCGATGGGCGGTAACGGCCTTTTGGTGGCAACGGCGCTTTCCGCAGTAAGCAATTATGTAACGCAAATCGCAAACGGATTCATTGACAGCCAGATTGAAGAAATCTGGGATGAATTGCAGCCGGTATTTTTCACTATGCCGGGACTCTGGGAGCTTGCCCAGGGCAGTGACAAAGCCATGCAGAAAACAATTAGCGAAAATGTAAGCAATACAACTTTTGCCAACAAACTGAACAGATACTATGCTATTCAAGAAGGCATAGACGACGTGCTGAAAGACCTCAGCAGCAAGGGCGTTGAATTTGCATTTTCATCTCAGTATGATATCGTAGGCGTTCCCCTTACCGATAAAGCAATGGTAACCAATACAGATTATCTGATTGACACTGTAAATACTTCTTACGGCGCTGTTGCTGCAAACCTCTTCACAACGCTTGGAGACAACTATAAACAGGAGCAAGACGACGGACACGATGATCACGTTTCACCGGACAAAATTATCGACGCTTCCACTGCGCTGTTCCCTGACAACACATGGTTCGTGAAAGGTCTTGTTCACGTTGCCTATCCGTATCAGAGCGAAGCCGCTGCATTTATTACATGGATGATTACAACAAGCGGAGTTAACGTTTACACAGATACAGAAAAATATCCGCAGTTCCTTAAATTTACCACAAGCGATCACTCGATTTCTCCGCTTGAAGAAATCGTGATTGACGAGGCCGCCGGAGAGGAAGACGGAAAATAT
>CAZURV010000017.1:0-34802 GCA_964623515.1 uncultured Eubacteriales bacterium
CGAACCCACACAACCAGCTTGGAAGGCTGGGATTCTACCATTGAACTACACCCGCTTATAATAAAATATATAGCATAATCAACAATTTGCTTTACGTGCAATCCTTGCAACGCAGATTATTTTATCATAACTGATTATTATTGTCAACATTAATATTATAAAATTTTGTTTAATTTAATTTATTGACATTGCCTATCATTTCCTATATATTAAATTTAGCTATTCTGTTTTAGGAGGAATCGGATTGGAGGAAAAAATTATTATTTCACTTGATAAAATTTCCGTGAAACTATCAGGACAAAATGTACTCAATGACCTTTCTCTGAACATCCGCGATAAAGAATTCGTCACGTTACTGGGTCCTTCAGGTTGCGGAAAGACTACTACGCTACGTGTGATTGCCGGTTTTCTTGAACCTGAGAATGGGAACATTTATTTTGATGGTAAAAGAATTAACGGTCTTCCTCCATATAAGCGAAATGTCAACACCATTTTTCAGCGCTACGCCTTGTTTCCACATCTCAATGTATTTGAGAATATTGCTTTTGGTCTGCGGATAAAAAAGTTTAAGGAAAAAGAAATAAAAAAAAGAGTTTCTGAAATGCTTCAGATGGTGAATCTTTCCGGATTCGAAAACAGAGATATTGTGAGTCTATCGGGCGGTCAACAGCAGCGTGTTTCTATCGCGAGAGCTTTGATAAACAATCCTGATGTTTTACTACTTGATGAGCCATTAGCAGCGCTTGATTTAAAGCTTCGTAAGGATATGCAAGTTGAACTAAAGTCTATCCAGCAGAAAATGGGAATAACATTTGTTTTTGTTACACACGATCAGGAGGAAGCACTTTCGATGTCTGATACGGTTGTTGTTATGGATAACGGTGAAATTCAGCAGATAGGATCTCCCGAAGATATTTATAATGAACCGATAAATGCCTTTGTTGCCGATTTTATCGGTGAAAGTAATATTATCGACGGAAAAATGATTGCCGACTATAGAGTTATGATGGATGGCGTTGAATTTGAATGCCTTGATGCCGGATTTGCTAAAAACGAAGCGGTAGATATCGTAATACGTCCGGAAGATGTTAATGTTGTTCCTTTAGATAAGGCAATGCTTACAGGTGAAGTAACAGCCGTTACATTTAAAGGTGTACATTTTGAAATAATCGTCGACGTGTGCGGTTTTAAGTGGATGATACAGTCTACGGATTATCAGGCTGTTGGAAACGTGATAGGTTTATTTATTGCACCGGATGCGATTCATATTATGAATAAATCAAAGTATTCAGGGCGCTTTGGTGATTACAGCACTTTCAGTGATGAAATTGAACAGCTTTCAGATATAACCTATAAAGATGAAGAGGGGCCGGGAGATAATGCGTAACAAAAAGAAACTTTTATTTGCACCTTATATGATATGGATGCTTATTTTTACCGTTATCCCATTGGCGCTTGTGATTTATTTTTCCTTTACAGACATAAACGGGAAATTTACCTTTGAAAATATTATCAATATGGGAGATTATACTCCGGTTTTTCTTTCGTCTATAAAACTGGCGCTTATTGCAACGCTCATATGTCTTCTTATTGCATATCCGTTTGCGTATATCATATCGAAGATAAAAGCAAAAAAACAAGTGATCTTGATTATGTTTATCATGCTTCCCATGTGGATAAACTTTTTGCTCAGAACATACGCATGGATGACTCTGCTTGAAAATAACGGTCTGATAAACCGATTTTTAGGTATTTTCGGCATCGAACCGCTTCATATGATAAATACGGAGGGTGCTGTTATTCTCGGAATGGTATATAATTTCCTTCCTTATATGATTATTCCGATTTATAATGTTATGACAAAGATTGACAAAAGCTGTATTGAAGCAGCGCAGGACTTGGGCGCAAATTCTTTTCATGTGATAAAAAGAGTGATTTTTCCGCTCAGTACCCCTGGCATTGTTTCAGGCATAACAATGGTTTTTGTTCCTGCTGTAAGTACATTTATCATTTCAACGATGCTTGGCGGCGGTTCGAATATGCTGATAGGCGATTTGATTGAACTTCAGTTTTTAGGCGGTTCATATGATCCGAATTTAGGTTCTGCACTCTCATTTGTTCTTATGATTCTGATTTTAATAAGTATGGGAATTATGAACGAATTTGAGTCTGACCGTGATGATATGGTGATTGTATGAAAAAGATGTTTTCCAAAACTTATATAGCGCTTGTATTTTTATTTTTATATGCTCCAATAGCAGTGCTTACCGTGTTTTCGTTTAACGCATCAAAAAGCAGATCTGTATGGGGAGGCTTCACATTTAAATGGTACGGCGAGCTTTTCAGAGATGAGGAAATTATGTCCGCCCTCGGAACAACGTTGCTTGTAGCGCTGTGCGCTTCGATTATAGCGACATTAATCGGAACACTAGCTGCAATCGGTCTCTATAATATGAAAAAAGCACCTCGACATATATTCATGCAGATAAATAATCTTCCAATGCTTAATCCTGAAATTGTAACAGGTGTGTCTTTGATGATCCTTTTTGTTTACATCGGAAGGATTTTCGGTGGAGTAGAGCTTAATTTTGCCACATTGCTATGCGCACATATCACGTTTAATGTTCCTTATGTTATCCTGAACGTTATGCCGAAGCTGAAACAAATGGACCGTCATCTTTACGAAGCTGCTCTTGATTTGGGCTGCAAGCCGATTCAAGCATTCAAAAAAGTAGTTCTGCATGAAATTATGCCCGGTGTGATTTCAGGATTTATCATGGCTTTTACATTAAGTGTTGATGATTTTGTTATCAGTTATTTCACCAGTGGTTCGACATCTCAGACATTGTCGATTGTTATTTATGCAATGACAAGGAAAAGAATCAGTCCGAAGATAAATGCACTTTCAACAATTATGTTTGTTACGGTTTTTATCTTGCTTATGGTTGTGAATATTTTTCAGAATAAATCAGATAAGAAAGCCGGCAGGAGGGAAAAAACATGAAAAACGTTTTTGCTCTTGCGCTCACATTGGCCGTTATGATGTCGGTTTTTCCTGTTAATGCTTTTTCTGCGGCACCGGTAATTAATGTTTACAATTGGGGGGAGTATATACCTGACGGCACGGATGGCACAATGGATTTAAATGCTGAATTTACGAAAAAAACCGGTATAAAAGTGAATTATACAACGTATCAAAGTAATGAAGAGCTGTATACAAAAATTGCAAGCGGTGGCGTCAGCTATGATATTGTTATTCCATCGGACTATATGATTTCCAAGATGATTCAGAACGATATGCTTGCTGAGCTTGATTTTGACAATATCCCGAATATCAAAAATATAAATTCGGAATTTTTAAATCCTCAGTATGATCCCGACAACAAGTATTCCGTTCCTTATTCGTGGGGAACAGTCGGAATTATTTATAATAAAAAATTAATTGATAATATTGATGACGTGAAAACATGGAATGTTTTTTGGAATCAGAAGTATTCAGGGAATATATTGATGTTTTCCAATAGCAGGGATGCCTTTGCAATTGCTTTTTCAAAGCTTGGTTACAGCCTGAATACAACCGATGTTAAAGAATGGCGCACTGCCGCCGCAGAACTTATTCGTCAAAAACCGCTTGTGCAGTCGTATGCAATGGATCAGATTATGGATAAAATGATTGCGGGAGAAGCCGCAGTTGCACCATATTATGCAGGGGACGCGTATACTTGTATGCTTGAAAATCCAGATCTTGATTTTATAATTCCGTCAGACGGTGTTGCCAATAGATTCGTAGATGCTATGTGTGTGTTGAAAGACAGCCAACATAAGTCAGAAGCCGAATCTTATATTAACTTTATTCTTGAACCTGAAGTCGGCAAAGAAGTTTCGGAATTTCTAGGCTATTCTACGCCGAATGTAGAATCTTACAAGCTTCTTGATGAAAAGATTAAGTCCAACCAAATTATTTATCCATCGGAGAAAGTTTTAAAGAATACAGAGATATTTGTTAATCTTCCCCCTGAAATTGACGAACTTCAGAAAGATTTGTGGACAGAAGTCCGTGCACAGAGCACGGGTTCAATTTGGTCGATAGTGTCAGTCATCGGAATTTTTACCTTGATATGGGGGGTAACCGCTTTTTATATGCGTGTAGTCAAAAAGAGAAAATTTAAATTTAAATTTAAAGTTTAAAAGTATTGACATATCTAAAAAGCTGTGATAAAATACCTACTGTTGTGCGAGAGTGGCGGAATCGGCAGACGCGCACGTTTGAGGGGCGTGTGTGGTGACACGTACGGGTTCAAGTCCCGTCTCTCGCACCATTCCGGACGCATCAAAAGGTGTGTCCGGTTTTACTCTGATAAGGAAAAAGATTAAACCTTTGTTTTAACAGGTCACTACTGTTTTATCTATTAACGAGCAAAATTCTTTGTATGTGAATTTTACAATAACAGCATAAGCTGTTATTATAAACGTGTGTTTAGTAAAACAGTAAGCTTTTAACCGAAATCATGCACCTAATCAGTCATCTCCACCATATAAAACACAGGGGTGACATAAGTAAAAATATGCGGATGTGGCGGAATTGGCAGACGCGCTAGATTCAGGTTCTAGTGAATGCAAGTTCATGTGGGTTCAAGTCCCGTCATCCGCACCAAAAAGAGCGGTTTTTTAACCGCTCTTTTATTTTTTATGATAAAATTGTTTAATCCTCGTATCTACGCTCTTTTCGCAATTTTTGAAAAAGTTAACAGGCTTTGCGTTGTACACTTTTTTATCTTGCAATATAAAATCAATTTTTTTATGTTATTTTATCTCTTTTAATTCCTTTTTTGTCAGCTTCTTAAATAGACGTTCATAGAGCTTGATAATATTACCGACCAAAAAAGCTGAAATGATACTGCCTTCACGGACACCTTTTAACTTTCCGAGGAAAAGCAAACAAATAGCACCCGCTACTAGTATGTACAGAACATCAAAAAAAATTTTGATATTTTCATAACGTTTTCCTGTGAACTCACTGATTGCTCTGTTCATCGCCTCTCCAGGAAGCATTGCCACACCGCCTTTGAATTGTATCCAAATCCCTAATCCGAGTACAAAGCAACTTAATATCATAAGTCCAAACTGAATCGTATAGCTGTTTGCTTCTATACCACTGATAAGCTTACAGGAAATATCAGTCAGATATCCATATACAAATGCAAGAATTGTCTGTATAATAATTTCTACAGGCCTGCATTTCTTGCGAAGCAGTGCAATTTGAACAAGGATTTGAATTACACTCCATATATTCAGCCACCAGCCAAAGGTAAGTGTTTCGTTGAGCAGTGATATGGAATACGGAACCGATGCAACCGGAGAGGTTCCTAGGCCAGCCTTTGTGGAAAGCGCCACTCCCATTGAGGCAATAAAAAGTCCGATAAGGAATAATATGTAATTTTTAACAGTTTGTTTCAAAATACACCTTCTTTAATTGATTGGATAGCCTTTTAAGTTAACAAGATGGATTAGAAAGTTTCGGCACGTAAATCGCATTTGTAGTTTTTCTCTTGGATAAATTAAACGAAAACCATTAAAGCAAAGGCTTTGCTTTAATGGTTTTTAATTTGGTGACTCATCGGGGATTCGAACCCCGGACACCTTGATTAAAAGTCAAGTGCTCTACCACCTGAGCTAATGAATCATCAAGCGCTTTTGAACGCTAAAATATAATACTATAAGCGGAAGATATTGTCAAGATTTTTTTTATATTTTTCAATAAATTTTATCTGCTGTTTTAGTTTAAACTTTTGTTTGAAATTCCGAAATATCATTAAGCTTATTTTTAAACATACTTTTTAATATTTCAGGTCCTTTTATATATATACTTGCTCCGTAGGGAAGAATCCAGTTTACCAGTCCTTCGCTTACAGCAGCTTCAAACACAACCATAATTCTTTTATCATCAAGCATAATATAATCGGCGCCGGAACCGAGTCGATCATAAACCATTTCATAAATTTCAGTATCGCATATCAGTTCAACCTTTTTCCGTTCGCCAGAAAATGCATTAAAAGTTTTATCTGCGTAATCCGCAACATCAAATTCTTTATGATAACCTGTGAATTTTGTAAAAGAACGTCTAAATTCTTCCGCGATTTTTACGGATAAAATTCTGTCAATTCTCAAATGCATAAGATTTTCCTTCGTATCATTATTGCAGACAAGATAATAGTTATCGCCGGACCATATCATTGCATATGGACTTATTTTGAATTCTTTGATTTCTTCACAAGGTCGGTTATTTTTAAATTCGGTTTTTTTATATTCTATAATGGCTTTATGGTCGGTCTTTATAGCCTCATAGAGGTTATTAATGCAGATATATACCATATTGTTTTTACATTTTCGGTTTGAATTGACATAAACCATATTAGAGATATATTTCCTTTGAAAACGGCTACAGAAAGTTTCTAGTTTACCGACAAGCTTGTCTGCTCTTGACTGAGTAATAAAAGGTGCAGAACGCACGGCATCTGATAAAAAACATAATTCAGGAATCTCAAATTCTCTTTCAAGCAGATGATAACCTTTTTTTGCCTTATCAATATCATATCCCGCTTCAATCAGGCAGTCGATATCGCTGTAAACGCTTTTCCTTTCGCATTTTATCCCTTTTTTTGCGAGAATGCTGCAAATTTCGGGCGCATTGATATAATGGTCTTCATCAGTCTCTTCTTTCAGTATATGTAATATCTCAAAAATCTTGATTTTTCTACTTATTTTTTCAGCCATAATAATACACCTCTATTTAATTTTACTATTTCATGACGATAAAATCAATACAAGGTTAAAACTAAAGATATTATAATGCTTGAAAAAATATATACTATTTGTTATAATATTATCTAATATTGCCTTAGATTGGCAAATTTTTGAGCATTTAACATTTACTGGAAATTTATTTGTCGCTGGGAGAATAATATGTTTGTGGTTATTGACGGACTTGACGGTTCAGGCAAATCAACACAATTGAATTTAATGGAAGAATTTTTCGCGGAAAATAATTACAGATTTAAAAGAATAAAACTTCCCGATTATGAAAGCCCATCAAGCGCTCTGGTAAAAATGTATCTTAATGGTAGCTTTGGAACCGAACCACAGGATGTTAATATTTATGCCGCTTCCGCATTTTATACTGTCGACCGCTATGCAAATTTTGTTACGAAATGGAAAAGTGATTATCTTGACGGTGTGCATATTATTGCAGACAGATATACAACATCCAATGCAATTTATCAAACCGCTAAAATTCCACGAAAGGACTGGGATGACTTTCTGAAGTGGTTGGAAGATTTTGAATACGTTAAAACAGGGATTCCAAAGCCTGATTTAACCATTTTTTTGGATATGCCCGTGCAAGTATCGCAAAAGCTGATGACAAAGAGATACAGCGGAGATGAACTTAAGAAAGATGTGCATGAAAAAAATGTTGATTTTTTAAATCATTGCAGAAAAGCCGCATTGTATACCGCTGAAAAATGGGATTGGGTTATTGTCAACTGCGCGGAAAATAATATGCCGCGTTCTGTGGAAAGTATAAATCATGAGATTATATCAATAATTAAAGAGGCTTTAAATGATTAGTTTTAGATCACCTAAAATATCAGACAAAGGCTGGGTGAGAGAATTACTATCCTATTCGGATTCCTACGGTTGCGGATATACATTCGGTAATATAATGATTTGGGGTCCTGAATATCATACAAAGATAGGAAGATATGGAAATCTGTTTATCTTATATGAACCAAGCGGTGATGCATATTTTAAATGTTCTTTTCCGCGTGGACAGGGCGATATTAGACCGGCTGTGAACAGCTTAATTAATCTTGCCGGAGAACGCGGTGAAAAATTGTTCCTTATTTCTCTAACTGAAAATGACGTTCAACAACTTAAAACCGCATACGGGAATGCATTTACCGTCTCTGAAAACAGAAACGGATTTGATTATATTTATAAACAGTCCGAACTCGAAGCTTTACAAGGGAAAAGATATCATTCAAAAAGAAATCATATAGCATATTTTGAAAAAAACTATGATTGGAATTATGAAGAAATAACGGATTCAAATATGGAAGAGTGCTATGAAATGTGCAAAAGCTGGGCAATAGGGAAAGCAGAAGAACTGGATGAAAGTCTCGAAAAAGAGCTCAGATGCGTAACAAGATCGTTTGATTTATTTCATGAATTGGATTTTAAAGGCGGGTTAATCAGAGCCAACGGAAATATTGCTGCTTTTACTATCGGGGAAGAACTTGACAAGCTAACCTTTGATGTGCATATTGAAAAAGCATATCGTGAAATTAGAGGAGCGTATCCGCTTATTAACAGGGAATTTGTGAAAAGACTCAGTGCATATAAATATATAAACCGTGAAGATGACGAAGGCTCTGAAGGTCTCAGAAAAGCAAAGATGAGTTATCACCCGATACTGCTTAAAAATTATGTGGCAATATATCATGGTTAAATTTCTTGATGATTCATATAAAATTAAGATTTCGGAACTATGGCGCGAATCTTTTGGCGATGACAGCAAAACGGTAGATTATTATTTACAGAATATTTTCAGCAACGGTAACGCCATTGGAAAAATATTTGATAACAGACTCGTTTCTATGATGTTCCTCATAAATTCGTTTTTAAATATAAACGGTGATGATTTTACCTGCCGGTATATTTATGCCGCCTGCACCGCAAAAGACTGCCGTTCACACGGTTATATGGGCGAACTTATAAATTATGCAAAAGAATTTGCAACAAACGAAAGTATTTCCTATCTGGCGCTCGTTCCCGCATCAGAATCACTATTTGAATTTTATTCGAAATTCGGCTTTAAACGCTTTTTCTATAGAAAAATCAATAATAATATTTTCGACTATAATATAAAAAATTATAATCATCTGCATTTTGAAGATATTGAAGCGTTTGCTGCGAAAGTTACGGATTCGGATTATCAACGAAAAAGCTATCCGATGGATATGGATATTGAAGGGAATATAGAATGCAATGGGATGGTTCTTCCCATTAACGAACAGGCGGAATATCTTATAGAAAACAAAAAAGCTTTTTTCTGTAAAACAATGTCTTAGGAGATTTTATGGTTTATATTTTTCTTGCTGACGGATTTGAAATAATCGAAGCATTTGCACCATTTGATATGCTGACGCGTGCTAAAATTCCTGTTAAAACTGTAGGAATCACCGGTATGGAAGTTAAAAGTTCCTGCGGAGTCAAAGTGATTTCGGACTGCTCCGCTGATGATGTGCATCTAACAGACGCAGAAATGATCTTACTCCCTGGAGGTATGCCCGGAACATTAAATCTCGAAAAATCAGAAACTGTGCAATCTTTTCTCACATACGCATATAATAACGGACTTTATATTGCTGCAATTTGCGCTGCTCCGTCCATACTTGGTCACCGCGGATTTCTTAACGAAAAGTCGGCAACCTGTTTCCCCGGATTTGAAGATTCAATGCCAAAAAGCAGTTTTAAAAATAGCGGTGTAATTATTGACGGGAAAATTATAACTGCACGAGGAGCCGGAGTTTCAATACAATTCGGATTAAGATGCGTGGAAGTTCTGCGCGGAACTGATGAAGCTGAACGTATAAAAAAAGCCATACAGTTTGAAAACAAGGAGGATGAAATATGAGCGATTACGATGATTTATTTTATGAATATATGAAACGTTCCGATAAGCTGAAGAATTCATCTTCATCAAACACTGATACTGCGCCTGTTTCAGCCGATCAAAAAGCCTCTACCGTCATCTCATCTTATGACAAGTCTTTTGGTACCAAAAAGACGAAACCGTCAACCAAAAAGGCAAAAGGCATTGTAAAAGAAAATTCAAATGTTTCCAAACTTTTCTCATTTAATAAGCGCTCTGATAACAAAGCAGCAAGAAAAAAGAATTATTATTCCGATACCGTAAAAAATCTCAAACTTGATGAGAATTCCGAAAACAGCATAACCAAAACCAAGAAACCGGAATATGTAAAGGGAAGCGTAAGCTTTAATTCGGCACAAAGACAATATCTCAGAAGCGATTCAACGCCGATTGAACATACTTATTATGAAAGTGACGAAAAACCCAGCGATTTTACTTCCATATCAAAAGATGAATACCGCAAAAAATATGAACATTCATCCAACCGTTATTCACTGAAAGATATTCATCATTCTAAGAAAACCAAAACTGCCGACACAGTTCAAACAGGATTTTTTGACAGATTTAGAAGACCTTTAATTTTTTTTACGGTTGTTATAGTTGCATCTGCAATTTTGTCGGCATGGGGAATTTCATGCGTTAATGATGTTCTGGCAATCAACAGAGACGGCGACAAAACAATAACGGTTACTATTGATAAAAAAGTTGATACAAACGACGTATTGGATATACTGAAAGATAAAAAGCTCATTAAAAATAAGTTATTCTGCAAGATATTCTGTAAATTTCGCAACTTTTCGGATGATTATGAAACCGGTGTCTTTTATCTTACGGATAATATGGGCGTTGAAAGTATGCTTATGGCATTAAAAAATACCGCCACCACGGAAGAAGCGGTTAAAATTACCTTCCCTGAGGGTTATACCGTTATGGAAATGGCCACAAAACTTGAAGCTAACGATGTCTGTAGCGTTAAAAACTTTGTGGATACGCTTGAAAATTTTGACTTTACGGAATTTGATTTTATAACCGACGATTTGATGAATGACAGCAAGCGCCTGTGTTATCTTGAAGGCTATTTATTCCCGTCAACTTATGAATTTTATGTGGGCGAGAGTCCATCCAGCGTTATCAAAAAGATGTTGAAAGACGGTTTTCAGGCACATATTTCTTCGGAGGACAAGCTTAAAGCAAAGGCACTCGGGCTTTCTCTTGATGAAGTCGTTATTCTTGCTTCTATTGTTCAAAAAGAAGCAGGAAATTCAAAGCAAATGGCGGATATTGCCTCCGTGCTTCTCAATAGACTGAATGATTCCGCAACTTTCCCGAATCTTGACTGTGATTCAACAACAGATTTTCTTAATGGTGAACTTGCAGAATATTTAAAAATTGTTCCTAATAAAGGAACGGTTGATTATTTTTCGCTATATTATAATACGAATTCAAGTGCCTGCACAGGGCTTCCTGCAGGAGCAATATGCAATCCCGGATATGACGCGATTTATGCTGTGCTTAATCCAAATAAAACAGATTATTATTTCTTCTGCCATGATAAGGACGGCGAAATTTATCTGGCTTCCACTTTGAGCGAGCATGAAAGAAATCTTGCTACGGCGGGTCTGTCATAATGAAAAAAGTAGAATTACTTTCACCCTGCGGTGATTTTGGATGCCTTAAAATCGCGCTTCAATACGGTGCTGATGCTGTTTATCTCGGACGCAGAAACTTCAGTATGAGAACGGCACCGAAAAATTTTGAAAAAGATGAGCTCGCTGAAGGCATTAAATTGGCGCATTCGCTGAATAAAAAAGTTTATTTAACCTGTAACACCTATCCACACAGCGATGAACTGAAATTTCTTCCGGATTTTTTAAAGGAAGCCGATGAAATAGGGATAGATGCATTGATTGTGGCCGATCTCGGCGTGCTTGAAATTGCTAAAAAGACAGTTCCGGATATGGCAATCCATATTTCTACACAAGCCGGAATTATCAATTATAAAACTGCAAGAATGTATTACAATTTGGGTGCAAGCAGAATTGTAACTGCAAGAGAACTTTCACTTGATGAAATCGCAGAAATCCGCGCAAAAACCAATAAAAACCTTGAAATAGAATGTTTTGTTCATGGCTCTATGTGTATGTCTTTTTCCGGAAGATGCTTGATGTCTGACTTTATGATTGGGCGTGATGCGAACAGGGGAGAGTGTGCACAGCCCTGTCGCTGGGAATTTGAAATTACGGATTTATCTAGGCCTTCTATTCGTTATCCTGTTGAAACGGACAGAGGTGGAACGTATTTTATGAATTCGTGCGATATTTGTATGATTGAACACATTCCTGAATTAGTTGAAGCAGGCATTGATTCTTTTAAAATTGAAGGAAGGGCAAAATCTTCTTACTATGTAGCTATTGTAACAAACGCTTATCGTCAGGCTGTTGACGGATACTATAAAAATCCCTGCAACTCATATATTCCCGATCGCTGGATACTTGACGAAATGGATAAAGTAAGCCACAGAGAATATAGTACGGGATTTTATTTCGGACATCCAAATCATTCGACGAACATTGATTACAGCGGTGGTTATATTAAAAATTATGCCATTGTTGCGTATGTTGTTCAGTGCGACGGTGAAATCATAACCCTCTCACAGCGGAATAAATTTTTACCAAATGATGAACTTGAAGTGCTTGAACCGAATGAAAAGCCTCAACATTTTACTCCGTCAGCTTTGTTCGATGAGGAGATGAATGAAATTGCCAGTGCAAACCATGCGATGATGACGGTTAAAATCAAAAGCGGAAAAATTTTTGCAGAAGGTTCGATAATAAGAAAGAAATTATAACCTATTCGCCGATGGATTCCGCCTCTTAGGCGACTGGGTCAATTTCAAAATTTCAGTGGGGGAGTGATAATCTCAACTGAAACCCTGAGGAGCTAACGATCCCTGCGCAGGTTGCAATCGTTCGCAAGCCCCATTTCAAGCGAGCTTGACGGAGCACTGCGCAATTTAAATATCAAATGATTAAGCGGTATACCTGATTTTCGGGGTATGCCGTATCTTTTAGCGCTAATACTAATATTGGTGATAAAAATGAAAAAAAGAATCATAATTATTTATTCCGTATTTCTTTGTGTATTGATGGCTCTTGTCGGCAGAATCTATTATATTTCACAGTATCAATATACCGATGCGGCGGTCTGTTCACACAGCAGAGTTGAATATTTTGGTTCAAACCGTGGTTTGATTTTGGACTGTAATTTTAAAAAATTAGTTGAAAATGATATTGAGATTATTACGCCGCAATTTGACAGCAACGCGCATTTTACCGTCAATAAAAGATATTCCGACAATCAGATATGTACACATTTTATTGGGTATTTAAATGCAGAGGGTGAGGGAGTAAGCGGAATAGAAAAAGATTATAATTCATTCCTTTCGTCTATAAAAAATGAGATTAAAATAACATACAACCTCGACGCTAAGGGAAATTTGCTTTTGGGAAATGGAACAAATATTGACAAAAGCGGTATAAATGAAACTGACGGCGTTGTTACAACCATTGATGCCGTAGCGCAAAATTCTGTAAAAAAATACTGTGGTGAACTGACCAGGGGAGCTGTTGTGCTTTTGGATTCCGAAACAGCTGAAATCAGAGCTGCCGAAAGTATACCTTCAATCAACGAAAATAATCTTGAGGAAAGCCTAAACAGCGGGCAGGATGCATTTTTAAACCGCTGCATATCAAATTATTCTGTCGGTTCTATATTTAAAATTATCGTCTGCGCGGCGGCTCTCGAAAGCGGATATCATGAAAATTACACTTACGAATGTAGTGGTTTCATAGACAGCGGCGGTATTAGATTCAACTGCCATAAATTAGACGGACATGGAAAACTGTCGATGAAAGAAGCCATGCAGGAATCGTGTAATCCGTACTTTATAAATCTCGCAAAAAAAATTGGGTATAAAAAAATACTTGATATGTGTAAAAAAATGGGGATTGATGAATCCATAGTTTTATCCGATTCAATTATATGCGAAGCAGGCAATCTACCATCTACAAAGATTCTTTCATCTCCTGCGGGGTTATCAAATTTTGCATTTGGACAGGGAGAACTGCTTTCTTCTCCTCTTAAGTTCTGCCAAATTTACGCTGCAGTGGACAACAATGGTATTCTGAATACGCCTACTTTCATTAAAGGAACTATAAGAAACGGCGTTTTTAAGGAAAATGAGGATCATACAAATCCAATAAGAATTTTTAGCAAAAAAACTGCGCAGATCATTAAAAAATTCCTCACCGCCACTGTAATTGACGGCACGGGAAAGAATGCATATTCAAATCATTTTTCCGTTTCCGGAAAAACAGCAACTGCACAAACGGGAAGATATCAGGGAAACAAAGAAATCCTATATTCCTATTTTGTGGGTTCATTTGAGATTAAAGATAAAAAATATACGATGCTTGTAATGAAAGAAGATGGCAATTCTGGTTCAACCGACTGTGCTCCGATCTTCAAAAAAATCAGCGAGGATATATTTTATTCGGTAAATAATATAGCGATACCGGAATAGCAAACGGTATCGCTGGTTTATTTTTATTCGCCTTTAATTTTTTTAATCGCATATTTTTCAAGCCGTGAAACCTGCGCCTGCGATATACCGATTTCCTCGGCAACTTCCATTTGTGTTTTGCCTTTCATAAAACGCAGATTGATTATCTTTTTTTCTCTTTCTGATAATTTTTGCATCTCATTTTTTATCGTTATCAAATTTATCCAATCGGAATCATTGCTTTTATCGCCTATCTGATCCATCACATATATGGTGTCTCCGCCGTCTGAATAAACGGGTTCATAGAGTGAAACGGGATCAACTATTGCTTCCAGTGCTATAATAACGTCTTCACGCGAATACCCGATTTCTTCGGATATTTCTTCCACTGTCGGTTCTGTGTTATTCTTATTTATAAGCATCTCCTTTGCCTGCATTGCCTTGTATGCAATATCTCTCATGGAACGGCTCACTCTGATTGGATTATTGTCCCTCAAGTATCGACGTATCTCCCCAATTATCATAGGAACGGCATAAGTACTGAACTTAACGCCATGACCTGTATCAAAATTATCAATTGCTTTCATAAGTCCAATTACTCCGACCTGAAAAAGATCATCCATACTTTCTCCGCGGTTAACAAATCGCTGTATAACGCTTAATACAAGGCGCAGATTTCCGTTTATAAGATCTTCTCTGGCTTTTTTATCACCGCTTTTTAATTTATTGAGAAGCTCAATTTTTTCATTTTCCTTTAATACTTTTAATTTGGCAGTGTTAACACCGCATATTACAACTTTACTGTACTGCATAAAATCAACTCCATAATTAGAGTATTGGCATTATGCGCAGTACTAATTCACATAAAAAATGTATTTGCTTAATATATTTTTTTGAGGTGATATTATGAAATGCAGTATTATGGATTTACAGGAAAAATTTGTTATAGATGGTTCAACGGGCAACAGAATAGGATATGTTAGCGATGTTGAACTTGATACGGAGGAGGCAAAATTAAACGCGCTAATCGTCAGTGCGAAGAGCAGGGCAAGCCTTCTCTCAAAAAACGATAAAATCCGTGTCGACTGGGAAGATATCAGAGTGATAGGTGCTGATTCGATTATTGTCTCTGGGGGTAAAGATTATGGTGTATTTACACCGCAAAAAAGCATTTTTGATAAATTTTGGAATTAAAATTATTTCAGCACTAAATTATGCAAAAAATGCTTGCATTATAAATATAAATATGATAATATATTTAAGCTGTTTAAATAGCAGTACTACGCACGCAGACGGATTTTTCGCCAAGTGCAGAAATGTCGGCGGAAAGCTGAAATCTGCGGTGGTAAAACTAAGGAGGAAAAATTATGCCAGTAGTATCAATGAAACAACTGCTCGAAGCTGGTGTTCATTTTGGACATCAAACCAGAAGATGGAATCCCAAAATGAGCGAATACATCTTCACAGAAAGAAACGGTATCTACATTATCGATCTTCAAAAAACCGTTAAAAAACTTGATGAAGCGTATGCTTTCGTTAAGGAATTATCAGAAAACGGCGGCGAAATGATTTTTGTAGGGACAAAAAAACAAGCACAGGATTCAATTAAAGAAGAAGCAGAGCGTTGCGGTATGCCCTATGTTAACGCGCGTTGGCTTGGCGGTATGCTTACAAACTTTAAAACAATCCGCCGCAGAGTTAACCGTCTTGCACAGCTCAAAGAAATGAGAGAAGACGGCACTTTTAATATGCTTCCTAAAAAAGAAGTCATTAAACTTGAACTTGAAATCGAAAAACTCGAAAAGTTTATGGGCGGCATTTCCGAAATGAAGAGAATTCCGCAGGCAATGTTTATTGCAGACCCTAGAAAAGAAAGAATTGCTGTATCGGAAGCAAAGAAGCTTGGTCTTCCAATTGTTGCTATTGTTGATACAAACTGTGATCCGGATGAAATTGATTATGTTATCCCCGGTAACGATGACGCTATCCGTGCAGTTAAGCTACTTGCCGGAGCTATGGCTGACGCAATTATTGAAGGCAGACAGGGCGCTGATGAAGCAGTTGAAAATGCTACTGAGGATTCAGAGACTGTTGAAAATAAAGAAGAAATAGCTGAAACTGTAAAGGAATCGGAATCCGTTCCGGCTGAATAAATCTTACAGGAGGTATATAAAATGGCTATTACAGCAAAAGATGTTAAATCACTGCGTGAAAAAACAGGCGTTGGGATGATGGAGTGTAAAAAAGCACTTACCAAGGCTGATGGTGATATGAATAAAGCAATAGATTATTTGAGAGAAAAAGGACTGGCAGCAGCAGAGAAAAAAGCATCCCGCGTTGCGGCCGAAGGCGCAGTTGTTGCTTATTATGATAAAACTGCAAAAAAAGGCGTTCTCGTTGAAGTAAACAGTGAAACTGATTTCGTTGCAAAAAATGAGAAGTTTCAGAATTTTTGCAATGGCGTTGCGCAAACCATACTCAAAAACGATGTTAAAGATAATGATGTGGAAGCTCTTATGTGTCTTAAATATAATGACACAGACCTTACTGTTACAGATACGCTGAATGAACTCATTCTTGCAATCGGCGAAAATATGAAAGTCCGCAGATTTGAAAAAGTTATCGGTTATGCCGTTTCCTATATTCATGCAGGCGGTTCGGTAGGTGTTATGGTTACTTTTGATACAACCGATGATGTTGCTTCAAAAGACGGCTTCACAGTTATGGGTAAAGATGTGGCTATGCAAATTGCCGCTATGAGTCCTTCCTATCTTGATAAAGCATCTGTTCCCGTTAAAGTTATTGAGCATGAAAAAGAAATCCTTGCGGCGCAGATGTCTGCTGATTCAAAATTTGCCAACAAGCCCCAGCAGGTTATTGAAAAGATTGTCGGCGGAAAAATTCATAAATATTATAAGGAAAACTGCCTTGTTGACCAGGAATTTGTAAAAGACAGCGATTTAACTGTTGGCAAATACATTGAGAAATGTGCGAAAGAACTTGGCGGTGAAATTAAAGTTACCGGCTTTATTAGATATGCAAAAGGCGAGGGAATCGAGAAAAAAGAAGAGAATTTTGCAAATGAAATTGCAAATATGATAAAATAATTTGTAATTTGAATTTATGCAGGGGCTAAATCGGCGTCGTAAAAAAGTAATCTGAATAACACCACCGGAAACAACTTTATCGATGTCGATAAAGCAAAGGCAGCATATCTTTTTATGCTGCCTTTTTATATGGATAAATAATACGGTGCAGAATCTTAAAACAACTGCACCGTTTTAATTCTATATGGACAAAACAAAGGCGGCTACGCTGATTTTGCTACCAAAAATATGCTTTATGAATTTTCAATTAAGTCTTTCATTGTATAAATACCTGCCGATTTTTCAGAAATGAATTTTGCGGCGTTTAAGGCACCATTTGCAAATATTTCTCTACTTGCTGCTTGATGCTTGATAGAAAGTACTTCGTCATGTCCAGCAAAAATCACTTCATGTTCTCCCACGATTGTTCCACCACGGACGGAATGAATGCCTATTTCATTCTTTGAACGTTTAATTCTTTTTGAATGTCTGTCATACTCGTAATTCATCTTTTTATCAAGTGATTCCGAAATGGTATTTGCAATGAGGATAGCTGTACCGCTTGGTGCGTCTATCTTTCTGTTGTGATGTTTTTCTATGATTTCAATATCGAAATCATTCCCTATAATTTTAGCCGCCGTTTTTGCAAGTTCGCAAAGAAGGTTGATACCGACAGACATATTGTATGAAAACAATATAGGTATATTTTCTGAAGCTTCTTCTATTTTTTCTACTTCTTTTTCACTGTACCCTGTAGTTGCTATAACAACAGGAAGATGATTTTTTTTAGAATATTCAAGCAGTGCATCCAGCATCGAGGGATGAGAAAAATCAATGATAACATCAGCTTTTTCATCAATTTCCTCAAATTTTTTATAAATGGGAAAAGAATAACTTCCTTTTTTGCAGATGTATCCGTCAACACCGGCAACAACAGTGAAATCATTGCCATTGCACAGCGATGCAATTACTTTTCCCATAGTTCCACAACATCCGCTGATAATTACTTTCTTCATATTTTAACATTTCCTTTATTCAGATTAAATGATATGTTTGCATAGTCTCCTTTAAATCCAATGCATTTTTCTCATTCAGCCGGAATAAAGGAAGTCTGCATTCGCCGACGTTATACCCCATTAAATTCAGCGCTTCTTTAACGGGAACAGGATTTACATCACAAAACAACTGCTTGCACATTTTAAGATACTCAATCTGAAGTTGTGCACTTTTGGCAAAATCTCCGTTGAGTGCCGTTGCCGCAATATTATGCGTTTCTTCAGGCATAATGTTCGACAATACCGAAACAACGCCTTTTGCGCCGAGAGAAATAAAGGGTGTTATCTGATCGTCGTTTCCGCTGTAAAAGGTGAGAGTATCTCCACATAATTCAATACTCTTTGCAAGCGCAGAAATGTTACCGTTCGCCTCTTTAGCACCGACTATCATTTCGTGTTTAGCAAGTTCGGCATAAGTTTCCGGTTCAATATTCATACCGGTTCTGCTTGGAACGTTATAAAGAATAATCGGTCTTTTTGCACGATCCGCCAAATAATTAAAATGATGAATCAGCCCTTCCTGAGAAGTTTTGTTATAATAAGGTGTAACCATTAAAAGAGCGTCTACACCACAATTTGAAGCCTCTTCAGAAAGCGCAACGCCATAGGCTGTATCGTTGCTCCCGGCACCGGCAATAACGGGTAAACGACCTCTTGTTTCATCAACAACAAATTTAATAACTTTGATATGTTCATCAGTATTTAATGTTTTTGCTTCTCCTGTTGTACCGCATACAACGATTGCATCGGTATGATTTGCAATCTGAAACTCAATTAAATCCGATAATACATTGTAATTAATGGTTCCGTCTGGGAACATAGGTGTTACAATGGCCACTGCCGCACCCTCAAAAATTATAGGTTTTTTCATATTAACTCCTTAATCAATCAAGATAACCTTTTGCCGCAAGAAGTTCTGCCATAAGAACAGCTCCGCCTGCTGCACCGCGCAGAGTATTATGAGAAAGGCATACAAACTTATAATCGTACTGCGTATCTTCCCTGAGTCTTCCAACGGAAACAGCCATACCTCCTTCTAGATTTCTGTGGAGTGTAGACTGTGGGTAATCATTTTCGCTAAAATAATGCAAGAATTGTTTGGGAGCACTCGGCAAACAAAGTATCTGCGGTTCTCCCTTGAATTCTGACCAAACTTTTACAGCTTCTGCCTTTGTTGGCTTTTTCCCTCCCTCAAAACGCACATAAACTGCTCCAAAATGACCGTCTGTAACCGGAACGCGTATGCATTGCGCCGTAAAATTCGGAGCTGTCGCGTTAACGATTTTGCCGTTTTCTACTTTTCCCCATATTTTCAGCGGTTCCTGTTCGCTTTTTTCTTCCTCACCATTTATATAAGGTATGATATTATCTTTCATTTCAGGCCAAGAATCAAAATTTTTGCCTGCGCCTGAAATTGCCTGATAGGTGCATACAAGCACATCCTTGACTTTATATCCAGCCTTATCAAGAGGGAAGAGGGGGGGAACATAACACTGAATAGAACAGTTGGATTTTACCGAAATGAAACCGCGCTTTGTACCCAGCCTTTCTCTCTGCGCTTTTATAACTTCCGTGTGTTCTGGATTAAGTTCCGGAATAATCATCGGAACATCATCCGTTGAACGGTGTGCACTGTTATTTGACATAACAGGACATTCTGCTTTTGCATATTGCTCCTCAAGCGTCTTAATTTCTGCTTTTGGCATATCAACTGCACAGAAAACGAAATCAACGAGACTCGCAATTTTTTCAACATCCGCTGAAGCGTTATAAACAATTAAATCTTTAATAGAGTCAGGAATAGGCTCTGTCATCTTCCATTTCCCCGAAACAGCTTCCTCATATGTTTTCCCAGCAGAACGCGTGCTGGCTGCAACAAGCACCGGTTCAAACCACGGATGCTTATCAAGCAACATCGCAAATCTCTGACCAACCATTCCGGTAGCACCTATTATACCCACCTTGTAAGTTTTCATATAGTCATCCCCTTAAAATAAATGTTGTAATCGCTTTAAATATGCATTATAATACTCCCAGTTAATATATTTTAACATTTATATTATATTTAGTCAATCTATGGAGAAGAAATGAAAAAAAGCGATTTTAATTACTATCTGCCAAAAAATTTAATTGCTCAACATCCACTGGAGCACCGAGATGATTCGAGGCTGATGGTTTTAAATAAATCAACCGGTGCAATAAAGCACAAACATTTTTATGATTTAACGGAGATGCTCGGCGAACAAGACTGCTTGATTCTGAATGATACAAAAGTTCTGCCTGCCAGAATTTACGGCAAAAAAAAAGATACGGGAGCCGTTGTTGAATTTTTGCTTTTAAAACAGATTTCATCAAACAGGTGGGAAACACTTGCAGGTCCTGGGAAAAAGGCTAAAACCGGCTCACAATTTGTGATAAAGGAAAATATACTTCAATTAACGGTCTGTGATGTTCTTGAAAATGGAAACAGAATCGTAGATTTTAAATATAATGGCAATTTTTTTGAAATACTTGATGAAATAGGGCAGATGCCGCTTCCACCGTATATAAGCGAAACGCTTGATGATAAAAACAGATACCAGACGGTATACGCAAAAAATATAGGCTCAGCGGCAGCTCCGACTGCCGGACTGCATTTTACGAAAGAAATGCTGAATACCTTAAAACAAAGAGGAGTAAAAATAGGATACGTTACGCTTCATGTTGGTTTAGGTACTTTCAGACCCGTTAAATCAGAAAATATTGAAAATCATATTATGCATTCTGAGCATTATATTATGCCGCCAGAAACCGCAGATCTGATAAACTCCGTAAAGGAAGAAGGAGGAAGGATTATTTCAGTTGGTACCACAAGTTGCAGAACGATTGAAACAGTCGCCTCGGAAAACGGTGGAAAAATTACAGCCTGTGAAGGAAACAGTAAAATTTTTATTTATCCCGGATATGAATTTAAATGCATTGATGCACTGATAACAAATTTCCATTTGCCGGAAAGTACACTTATTATGCTGGTAAGCGCGCTTGCAGGACAACAAAATACAATGAATGCTTATAAAACAGCAGTGGAAGAAAAATATCGCTTTTTCAGTTTTGGCGATGCAATGTTGATTGAATGAGGTAAAATATGAAGATAATAAACAAAGAAGGCAGGGCAAGGCGCGGCATATTTGTTACCCCACATGGGATTGTACAGACACCGGCTTTTCAAAATGTTGCAACATGCGGTGCAATTAAAGGAGGTCTTTCTGCTTTTGATTTAAAAGATATTAACTGCCAAATTTTGCTTTCAAACACATATCATCTGCATTTGAGACCTGGAGATGAACTAATTAAAAAAATGGGCGGCCTTCATAAATTTATCGGATGGAACGGTCCTATCCTGACAGATAGCGGAGGATTTCAGGTCTTTTCGCTTGCTAAGCAGAGCAACATCAAGGAAGAGGGTGTTACCTTTGCCTCCCATATAGACGGACACCATATATTTTTGGGTCCGGAAGAAAGTATGAGAATTCAGTCAAATCTAGGATCAACCATTGCAATGGCGTTTGATGAATGCGTGAAAAACCCTTCAACACATGAATATTCCGAAAAATCAAGTAAACGGACCGTTCGCTGGCTCGAAAGATGCAAGAAGGAGATGCAACGCCTTAATTCGTTGGATGAGACAGTAAATAAAGCGCAGATGCTTTTTGGTATCAACCAAGGATGCTGTTTTGAGGATATACGCATTGAGAATATGAAAAAAATTACGGATATGGATTTGGACGGTTATGCCATCGGAGGACTTGCAGTAGGGGAACCTAAAGAGGAAATGTACCGTATAATTGATGCGGTAGAACCCTATATGCCAGAAGATAAACCCAGATATCTTATGGGAGTGGGAACACCCGGAAATATTTTAACGGGCGTAAAACTCGGATTGGATTTATTTGATTGCGTTATGCCGTCACGCAATGCACGGCATGGACATCTTTTCACCAAAAAGGGAATAATTAACCTTAATAATGCCAAATATGCTTATGACAGCAATCCTATCGACGAAACCTGTACCTGTGAAGCCTGCCGAAATCACAGCAGAGCATACATTAAACATCTTTTTAAAGCGAATGAAATACTCGCCATGAGACTTTCGGTCATCCACAATTTACATTTTTATAATAATCTTATGTTTGAAATCAGAAGCAGTCTCGAAAACGGAACATTTGAGAATTATTATGTCGAAAATGTAAATAAATTGGATACCCGAATTTAAATGCTTGCAATCATGGCAAAATTACTATATAATAATTAAAATGTCTAAGATTACAGTGCTTTGGCATATAAAAAAGTATAAAATACACGGAGGTATGAAAATGCAGTTTATATTATTAGCAACGTCCTCAACGGAAACCACTTCGAGCGGTTTTTTCGGTTCAACCTACGGAATGCTTATTCCGATTATAGCAATCTTTGCTCTTATGTATTTCCTTATGATAAGGCCACAGAACAAACAGCGTAAAGCTGAAGAAGAGATGAGAAATCAAACAGACATTGGAGACGAAGTTACAACAATCGGCGGTATTGTAGGAAAGGTAGTTTCCGTTAAAGAAGATACTCTGGTTATCGAAACCGGTGCTGACAGAAACAAGATGAAAGTTAAACGTTGGTCTATTCAGTCAAACGATACGAAAAAAGCCGCTCAACAGAAAGCGATAGAAGAGGCTAAAAAGGCAAAAGAAGAAGCAAAAAAAGCTGCAAAAGAAAAAAAACTTCAGAAAAACGACAACAAAACCGAAGAAAAAGCTGAAAATAAAAAATAATTTTTCATAAAATAGAACTTCCCGAATACTATTTTAATAAGTAGTGTTCGGGAGTTTTTTTTATATGAAATCAATTCTAAAAAAAATATCATTTATTTTAGTTATTTATACAATCGGTCTTTTTATAGTTTTCAGCCTGTCTGCTTTTATCATTATGGAAACAAGGATAAATATTGAACGATGTGAATTTTTTTCATTCACTTCCATTATTTTATTAAACTGCGTTGCACTAATTTACATACGAAATGCAAGCGAAAATAAATTGATTTACATGTTAACTTTGCCCTTGCTACTACCGATAATTGTTTTAATTGCGGATATAGCATTAGGGTATGGTGTCGGATTAAGAAATATTTATATTTTGGCAGCAATCGTAATCGAAAGTATTATCATTTATTTATTTAAACCAATAAAATTTTCAAGAAGAAATAATATAAATAAAATCAGGAGAAATTATGAGAAAAACCGCAAGTAGAAGAATCGTAAGTACAAAAATTTTTATTGAGGACAATAAACTTCTTTTCCTTTTTATAACCACACTGACCATAGGAATAGCATTGGGTTCGATCATAACTTTTTTTATAGGAGATAAAAACAATGAAGCCATAAATATATTGATAAACCAGTATATTGATGAAAATAAAACGTTAAGCATACTGTCCATGTTTATCAGAGAACTATTTTCCAACGGCGTCATTATAGCCGTTTTATACATATCAGGTTTATGTGTTATAGGCGTTCCGTTTATATGTTCCATTCCGTTTATAAAGGGGATTCTCTGCGGGGTAATCTTTTCATACGAGTATTACAACAACGGTCTGAAAGGTTTTTTATGTGTTTTATGTACGCTTGCAATACCGACGGCGCTGTTTCTTTGCCTTATCAGTTATTCATATAAGGAAAGTTTTCTGATGAGCATAAATGTTTCTAACGGCATATACACTGCTAAAATTCGCAACACAGATTATCAATGCTCATTCTTTACATTTACCAAGAGATATATAATTTTCATATTCTTCACAGCTATCATTTCGCTGATTTCAGGTATTCTGACTTCACTTTTTTCGGAAATTTTATAATGCAGGTTTCATTTACATCTGTGCGATAAAATTTATAAAAAATAATTTTCAAAAGCAAAAATGGACTCTTTAAAAAAATAATGAAACTTTTTTGCGGATTATGATTGCAATTGAATAAAAAATGGGAGAATACAAGTAGTGAATTATCGCAGACAATGTTTAGAAATATTTATATATGCAATATCCAGAATATAAATTTTAAAATGGCAAAACTAAATGAGATACCCAAGTGCAAAGAAGATGCAATTTATTCTTGACTCAACAGAAGCCGTGAAAATATAGAAGTTCCGTTCTTTCAATGGTGTATACTCGCAGTTGCATTTGATGTCAATGTGAATGATTTTTTGAGGCTTAAAGTTGATTAGAAATAATTTAAAAAAATTCAGAAATTATTGACAAACGGAACTTAATTTGTATAATTATATCAACCTATTAAGAGTCTGTGAGGGAGCAAACCCGATGACCGCACAGCAACCTATCAAATGGCAAGGTGCTAATGCTTGACCGATAGGATAATACAGAGTTATTTTCATCCTATTGGTAACGATGGGATTTTCTTTTGTTCACTCTGATGAAGTATATATTTTTAAGAGGTTATTTATTATGAACGGAACACTAGAATACTGAATTACTGATAAGGAATGTAAAATAGTACAGGATAAAAAGTAATTTTATCGCCGTAATAAGCACAAAAGATAGCCCATTTATATCAAATGGGATTTATCCATAGATAAAACTGTGATACAGGGCGATTTGACCTGTATCACAGTTTTAACGGTTTGCTTATTATTCCGAATCTTTATTGATGTCGGCAAGTGGGTTGGCATCGATAGCCTCTTTAATCTGTATATTATCTATATGCGTATATATTTCCGTTGTGTTCAGATTTTCATGTCCGAGAACTTCTTTAAGCACCAATACATCTGCATCTCCAGTGCGATACATAAGCGTTGCCGCAGTATGGCGAAGCTTATGCACTGAAAAGCCCTGGTCTCCCAAACCTGCTTTTGAAAGATATTTCTGAACCATTTTTTGAACGGATTCACGGCTTATCCTTTTTTTTTGATTACTCAAAAACAATGCTTTTTTATCAATAACGCCGTCAACCGGGCGAACTTTCATATAATCTTTGATAGCATGAATGCAGGAATGATTCAGATAAACGATTCGTTCTTTATTTCCTTTTCCGGTAACTACCATAGAACCATCTTCATGAATATCTCCGTAATTCAGCGAACAAAGCTCTGCAAGGCGTATACCACAGTTTAAGAACAAAGTGAGGATACAATAATCTCTTTCCTTATTTTTACCGTCAACCGTCTGCAAAAGCCTGAGAGACTGCTCATATGACAGATATTTCGGCATAGCCTTTTTATATTTTGGAGTTTCCAAATCCTCCATAACATTTTCGGGGATTAAACGTTTCTTTCGGTGCATATAATCAAAGAAAATCCGCAGGGAAGAGACCTTCCTGGAACGTGTTCTTTCGCTATTTCCGCGTTCATTCTTGCAGAATATCAAATAATTATATGCATCTGACAGAGTGATAGATGCAATAAAATCTGTATCTATATCTTTTATATTTATTTCATCAAATGATTCTTCAGGTGAGGTGAGTCCGCGTATTTTTTTCATAAATCTGAAAAAGGTCCGCAAATCGGAAGCATATTCAAGCACGGTTAAATCAGACTTACCCTTAATAATTGATAAATATGTAACAAATTCATTTACACACTGCGGCATTTCCGCCATTTCTTCTTTTCTCATCAGCAAGCTCCGTGAAACAGTTTCACAAAAAATAAATTAAATTTTATTTTATTATAAATAATTTAAAAGATACTATATGGTTTTTAATCTTTTAATAGAATTAAGCTTTAAAAATAATTGAAAATCAACAGGTAAGGCAATAAATTTAAATCATATATGCATTATATATTAATCACGGAATAAATCAAAATATCAAATAAAAAACAGTTGAACAGAACAAAAACATCATTCGGATAAAAATTATCGGACACAGCAGACCAGACATTGAATGATTAACGATTAACGTGATGAAAATATAATATATGAAATAAACAAAAAACAAATAAAAATAACACAAGCGTAAATAAGTTCCGCGAACATCCAATAAGAGAAAAGAACAAGATTAAAAATTCAAAGTCAGGACAAGTGCAAAGAGACACTATTCTAATATTATACATAAAGGGAAAAAATATTTTTCTCCCCTAACTTACACAAAATATTCATTTTGTGTAAATTTATCATAATTTTCGTTGCTTTGTATATATACTCTCCTCTATGGATTCGGAAAGCGAAAATTTATATTCGCTGCTGGTTGCACCGTATATTTTAAAACCTAGCTTCTGAAACATTCGAAAAGCATAATAATCTTTTTGAACATAAAGGAAACATGTTTGATTCCTCTTGATTTTAATTCAATTTGCGTATTCTATAATCCCTTTGTTCTGTTATATCAGAGCTTCAAATGCTTCTCTAATATTTTTTACCCCAATAATTGCAATCTCCCTTTTAAGCTTCGGAGAAACGGTTTTTAAATTGTTATAAGGTATAACACAACGTGAAAAGCCAAGACGTGCCGCTTCAGATATTCTTTGCTCGCAAGAAATAACGCTCCTTACCTCCCCTGCCAGTCCGATTTCACCAAAAGCGATTACGTTATCCGGTACAACTAAATCTTTCAAACTACTAACAACTGCAAGCGCAACAGAAAGATCTGCCGCTGGCTCGTCCAAAATCAGACCGCCAACCACATTTACATAAGTATCCATATTCGTAAGAAAATAACCCGCTCTTTTTTCAAGAATTGCAAGAAGCATATTCATACGGTTATAATCGAACCCTGTTGACATTCTTCTTGAATTCCCGTAACTGCTTGCAGTTGTCAATGCCTGGACTTCAGCAAAAATCGGTCTGGTTCCTTCCATAACGCACGCAATGCAGGTTCCCGATACATCTTTTGGTCTGCCAGAAATAAGCATTAAAGAAGGGTTCTCAACTTCTTTAAGTCCATTGTCCCCCATGTCAAACACGCCTATTTCATTTGTTGAACCAAATCTGTTTTTTACTGCACGCAGTATACGATAAGAAAGCTGTTTATCACCCTCAAAATATAAAACAGCGTCTACCATATGTTCAAGTATTTTAGGACCTGCTATATTCCCGTCTTTGTTGACGTGACCGACAATAAATATCGGAATATTATTTGTTTTCGCACAAGACATCAAAATATTGGTTGCTTCTTTAATCTGTGTGATGCTGCCGGCCGATGACTGAACCGATGAACAATTCATTGTCTGAATAGAATCAATCATAACAATATCGGGTTTCATAATCGATATATAATCACAGATACCTTCAACATCGTTTTCAGGCATGACAAACAGATTTTCCGTATACACATTCAGCCTGTTGGCACGAATTTTGATTTGATGCGCCGATTCCTCTCCCGATACATAAAGCACTTTCAAATCTTTTCCGAGAAATTCGCATATCTGAAGCAAAAGCGTTGATTTTCCGATACCCGGATCACCTCCGAGCAGAATCAGACTTCCCTTTACGATTCCTCCTCCCAAAACACGGTCAAGCTCTTTCATTCCGGTTAAATATCTGTGTTCATTCTCAATTTTAATGCTGTCTATCGGAAAAGCTTCAAGTTCTCTCAGATTCTTAGACGCTTTTTCGGAGGAATTGGACGAGCCGATTTTAATTTCTTCCATAGTACTCCACTCTTTGCATGATGGACATCTTCCGTACCATTTGGGACTGTCGTATCCGCAAGAGGAGCACACATACATTGTTTTTTGTTTTTCTGTCATATTTTTACCTGCTTTTTATAAATTTATTTAATCCGTTAAAAACTGTGCTGATATATTCAGATTGATATTTTTCATTTTTAAAATTTTCAAGTTCTTCTGAATTGGACATAAACCCGCATTCCAGTAAAACAGCCGGCATAGTAGCATTATATATGATATAAACGCTACTGTCCATTTCTTTATTTGCGCGTTTATTGCCTTTCTGAATTTCCGAAACTACAGAAGAACGGATATATTCGGCAAGAATTTTGCTTTCCGGATTATTCGGCGAATAAAAAACCTGTGTACCCCAGTATTTACTTTCGGAAAATTTATTCATGTGAATGCTTATAAATATCGAATTTTTAAAGCTTTCGGCAATCTTCAATCGATTATGCAAATCAGATGTATTTTGCTCGGCGAGACTTGCCGAAAAATCATCACAGATAAAATTATCTTCTGTACGTGTCATCTGAACGTTATAACCGTTTTGCTTCAGTAATTCTTGAAGTTTAAGACCGAGAGAAAAATTAATATCCTTTTCCATTGTACCGTCCGAACCGACTGCACCGCCGTCTGCACCGCCATGACCGCAGTCAACAACGATTGTAAGTACTTCTGATTTTATACTTTTCGTATCCGTGCATATTATGATCCCCAATCCTGTTGCAATAAGAATTATAATGATTACCATCATAAAAATTACAAGTGCAATAAATACAGCTTTTTTCAAAATAATCACCTGTAAAATTTATAATCACATCCATCATTAAATATACCATATATGGCTCAAAAATTAAAGTATGTTATTAAAAAATTAAATTATAAATCCCCTTTTGCTTTCATAAAGTTAAAGGGGGTGTTTTTATGTTTCATTTGCTAATGAACATATTATCAAATTTTTATTTTATTGCACTGCATGTTATAAACACCGGAAGCTTCCCGAAACAGCTAACAAAAGAAGAAGAGGAAAAACTGATAGACGAAATGGAAAACGGAAGCGATTCTGCAAGGAAAAAGTTGATTGAACACAATCTAAGGCTTGTTTCTCATGTAAGCAAAAAATATTATTCAAAAACGAACGATCACGATGAACTCATATCCATCGGCACAATAGGACTTGTTAAAGGTGTAAATTCATATAGAAAAGAAAAAAAGACAAAATTAAGCACATATCTCGCAAAATGTATTCAAAACGAAATCCTGATGCATTTTAGAGCGCAAAAAAAGAATTCTCAAGATGTTTATATTGACGATCCGATAGATACGGACAGCGATGGAAATCCGTTAACTCTTCTGGATATAATAAGCATCAATGACACCATTGCAGACGATATAGATATGAAACTGAAAATGGAAAAACTTAAAATACTGATTGATGAAATGAAAGATGAACGCGAAAAGACAGTTATCACTCTTCGATATGGGCTAAACGGTAAAGAGGAAATGACACAGAGAGAAATCGCAAAATCTTTAGGAATATCGCGTAGTTATGTTTCAAGAATTGAGAAAAAAGTGATTGAAGATTTAAGAAGTCAGTTCTGATATTTTTTTATTATCATCCATGCATTTAGAAGTCTATCAAATGAATATGAAGCGTTTGCAGGGCTTGTGGAAGGCAGTTTAACAGCTTCTCTTCCAACGGAAGATTGTATATACCTGCAATAGTATTTATAGGCAGTTCCGCCATTGCAGAAAATTTGATTGATATCCGCCACATTTAATATTTCCGAAATATCATTCGGAACCGCATTCCGAATACTGCTATCAGATGAACCGTTAATTTCACAAGAACCGATAACATCCCACAATGCGATTCTGTTTCTTAGCAAAAATTCTTTTTTGAAGTCTATTGAATCAAGTGTGTCAGCGTTATATAAGCGTTTCAGCACTTTCCAGAAGCGATTTTGAGGGTGATGGTAAAAGAATTCCCCTTCCCTTGATTTAACGGACGGAAAACTTCCCAAAATCAATATATTGCTGTTCTCATCATACAATGGCGGTATATTATGGTAAATTTTCATAAGAAACCTTTCAACTGGAATATCCTTATCAAGATGTTATGATTTCATAGTGACAGTTAAAAATACAAAACGAATCTCAAAGATACGTTTCATCCGCCTGTTCGACTATATAGCAACGGATTTCAAAATAGATAGACTGGTAAAGAAAACTGATAGAATTGAATCAGAACCAATAAGATAATCACTTTAGTGTATTCAAAAAACTTAAAAAACTAGTGTAAAAAACAGCGAAAACTACTGATTCAAATTTACAAATGTGGCAAATCGGATTTTGATTCCAAAATCCATGATGCACCGAAATAAAATATGGAGTGCCCGTAAGGCCAATATAAAAACTGACTTTGAACACATATATTCTACTCGATACCATGCAAAAAGTCAATTCGCACATTCGACTGTTATGCTTTAATTTACCACAATGATAGTACAAAATTTAAAGGAGGCAAATCAATATGGAAAATTAGAAAAGTACATTACAGATGAACGTACCGCTCTGAGGTATGAACTGATTGGAGATTATTAATCTAAAATGAGATTTATACAATTCATGATTAGTAAAATGCGATTGTTATGATATATAGATTTGAAAATAAAATCTTTCTTAAATTGACTGTAGTGCTAAAGGAATAATCATATAAACCAATTCCGCTAAGTTTTCCACACGCCTCCTTTTTCGTCCAAAGTTCAAAGAAGCGAGTTAGAATATCGGTATCCTCAGTATAGGTAAAATCTGAATCTGTGGGGATATGACCAAATATACAGAGTAATTCTTCATCTATGCAGATGCGTTTTGCTATATTTAGGTCTATGGGACGGATTTCTTCTATGTCGATACCGACAGGCTTATCGTCAACTGCACAAACAACCATATTATCCGAATGGCTGATATTAAACTCAACATTAAAATTAACAACATAGGGCTTGCCATGCTCTTTTGCGGCGAAAACGATGCTTTCAGGTTTAACACTATACCATTCAGCTATAGCTTTTCGGGCAAGCATTTCTCCGACAACAGTACGCTTTTTATCGTCGTTAAAGCGAAATCTATCAACTCGCCGTTTTTTTTCGTTACTCATCAGCGAATACCACTTGTGATATTCCTCATAGGTTAAATTGCGAATATCGTATGTATACCATTTCATTGTTTTTCGATAAAGGCGATAACATCACCAACGGTTTTAAGTGTTGGAATTGCACGATTTGGAATTTCAATATCAAATTCATCTTCAACAACACAAGCCAACTCTGCCAAGTCAAACGAAGATAATCCTAAGTCTGCCTTCAAATCTGATTTTTCAATAATCTCATCAACCTCTACACCTGTATTCTTTGATAAAATATCTTTTAATCTTTCTAACATTTTAATCACCTATCTACTCTTTTTATTTTTTTGCTTGTGTTTTTTTCAAAAGGTTCGTCACGAAGAATAATTTTATTAATATTCTTATATGCAGGTAACAAAACATTAATCTTATTAATATCTGACTGAAGTTGTGCTTCTGTAACAGAATGAATATCTTTATCAATATATATTTCTGCCATTATCAAGTTGTTTTTGCCATACACAACAGCTTCAGTAACATAGGGAATATTATATAAAAGTTCTTCAAGCTCTTCGGCTGATACATTTTTACCGTTATCAAGGATAATCAGATTCTTTTTTCGTCCGGTTATGAATATAAATCTGTCTTTATCTACATAGCCTAAATCTCCTGTTTTGAACCAACCTTCACAGAAAGATTTCTCAGTTTCTTTTGAGTTATTATAATAACCCGTTGCAACGGATACACCTTTTGCCCATATCTCGCCGTCCACTATCTTTACTTCGCACTTATCAACAATTTTACCCACAGAACCGGGTCGGTGATAATAATCAAAATTTACGGTTAAGAGTGGAGAACACTCGGTTAATCCATAGCCTTGGAACAAATTTATGCCGATGCCGTTATATTTGTTGATAAGCTCCTCTTTAAGTGGTGCGCCGCCACACATGAGTATTCTCAGGTTACCGCCAAACGCAGCTTTGATTTCTTTTAAAAACAGATTGCTTATATTGATTTTGAGCTTAAAAAATAATTTTGTCAGTTTCGTGGCAAAGGCGAAAAGCTTTTTCTTGTCTTTCTCTTTTACCGCCTGTTCAACCTTTTCATATAATTTTTCGGCAATTAGCGGAACAACAAACATAACAGTGGGTTTATATTCTTTAAATTCTCGTTGCAAATATTTTAAACCGGAACTAATACAAATCGTTACACCTTTATATGCCATACCAAGTATTGTGCAAGTAAATTCATACGCATGATTTAACGGCAAAACCGACATTATTACGTCTTTTCCGTGTTTTACATTTACTGCACCCAACCCTTGTAAAACATTGTTAGCAATATTCCTTTGAGTTAACATTACTCCCTTGCTTTTTCCGGTTGTGCCTGAAGTAAAAACAATAGTGGATAATTTGTCAGGATCTACCTCGGGAAGAGGGACTTCAATGTGGGTATCTGTTAACAAATCAAGCATAGCAATAATTTTTAATTTTGTACAGTCACTTATTTTCAGTACAACATCAGCGTACTCTTCATCAAACACTAAGCAGTCAACATCTGCTTGAATTATTTGAGCTGTCAATTCATCAGCCGTGAGTTCTTTATCTAACGGAACAATAACTAATCCGGCAAAAACAGTTCCGAGATATGTAATAATCCACTCATAACTTGATGCACCCAATACAGCAATATGTTTAACCGTTGGATTTTGCAATAAAAGATTTTTAGCGCAAATCTTGCTGTCAGAGAGCAAATCATTATAAGATTTTTCTCTAAGCTTTCTTTTGTGTTTATATTTAACAGCTATTGCATCTTTGTAAATTCTGCTTGAACGTTTTATAATTTCAACGATAGAATTTACAGGATCGTTCTTATAAAAACTGTATTTTTTCATTTCTTCACCTAAAGTATCCAATTTTTCTAAAATACTCAACATACTTTCTCAAATATTCAATCCCGATATCCGACCACTCAAAACCAAGCTGTTTTAAATACTGCACAGTGAAATCATTTTCAATACGGATATTGCTGTCGTAGTTGAGACGGTCGTTTTCGTCCATATCATTGATAAATGTTTCAAAGACGTGTTCCATGCCGCTTTGCTTGGCAGTAGCACGCAAGGCTTCGGTAAATTCCTTACCGTCTACAGCTTGCAGATTAAACCCGAGGGCATTAAAGTATTCAAGCAATTTATCCATATATACTACTTTCGTACTGTTTATATGGAACACCGTTTGTTCTGTGCTAAAATGCCGCGCGATCGTCATAACAGCCTTTGACGCTTCATCAATCGGCGTAAATTCAGCATACAAATCAATTAAATACTCAGGCGCAACGCCTAATTCTAAAATTGCTTTTATTCTTTTAAGAAATGCGTTGCTTTCATAATTTTTCTGAAACTGCCCGTCAGATATTCTGTTTGTCAGTTGACCCATACGCATAATATTGGCTTTGAGGCCGTTTGACATAGCATCAAGAACAGCTTTTTCAGCCTCAAATTTACTTCTGCTGTAAACATTATCAAGAGGTTGACCGATATACAAGCTACTCTCATAGAAGTGCAATTCTTTCTCGCTGATATAGCCTGTAAACTCATCGGCAAAGCTGTTTCCTGAAACGCTTATGGTTGAAATATGAATAAGTTTTGCTTCGGATTTTTCGCAAAATTCAATAAGCCGTTTTGTCGTTTCAACATTAGCTTCATAGAAATACTTGTATGAACCATAATGCTTAACGCTTGCGGCGCAATTGATAACCGTTTGAACTTCGCTAAGCAATACATCATACTTGTCTTGTGAAATTCCAAACATATCATTTCGCAAATCTGCGCAGATAACCTTGATTCTGTCGCAATTTTTATACTTATTGCCGAAATAGAAATTCAGTAGTTCTGTCAATCTGTTTTCAGCATTTTCCTGTGACTTGCCACGCACTAAACAATAAGCCGTTCCGCTATTGTTATCAAGATAGTCGGCAAGAATATGGATGCCTAAATATCCTGTTGCACCGGCAAGCAGAATATTACCAACCTCGCACTCTTGCGGAGCAGATATGTTTTTCATTGTATTTTTAGCAAGAATTTTATTAACCTCACTAAAATCAACATCTGCAAAGGATATTTCTTGCTTATTGCCGCTTTCAATGCACTCATAAAGCTGTTTTACTGTTGGATAATCAAAAACATTTTGCAGATTGAAATAAATGCCATCATTATGTGCTTTTGAAACAAATTCGATAGCTTTTAGAGAGTCACCGCCCAAATCAAAGAAATCGTCTGTAATTCCGACAGGAGAGATGCCTAAAACAACCTCTATCAAACGGCAAAGTTCTTTTTGCATTTGTGTTTCGGGTGCTACATACTCGGTATCGTTTGTGATGTTTTCTAGATCAATTTCAGGCAACGCTTTACGATTGATTTTACCGCTTGAAGTTAATGGCATTTCATTGAGGTGAGTGAAAATGTGTGGTAACATATATTTCGGCAGTTTTTTGCCGATGTGATTGCGGATTTCTTTGGAATCAATTTCATCGCCTGTATAGAAAGCACAGATAAGCTGTCTGCCTTCATTGTTTTTGCGCACAACAACAGCCTGTGAAATACCTTTCACAGACAGCATTGCATTTT
>CAZURV010000018.1:0-34730 GCA_964623515.1 uncultured Eubacteriales bacterium
AAAACGGTTACAGTGATTACACGCAATCGGATAATGTGAGCGGACTTACACGCCCCGCGAAACCGAAAGTAACGGTTTCTGCAAACGGAAAGAATATTATTCTTACGTGGAAGAGTGTGAAAAGCGCTGAAAAATACAGAGTGTATACATATAACGCTTCAACAAAAAAATATACCGGCATTGCCTCCGTTTCAGATACGACTTATACATATTCCAAAGCCGAAGATTTGAGCGTCCCATATTATTTTCTTGTAAGAAGCGAAAACAAAGCCGGAATGAGTTCTTACAGCAGTTCCGATATCGTGGAATATTTATTCTTCCTTTATCCGGTTCCGTCCTGCCATACGGTTTCCAATCCGTATTCATACAGTGAAAAAACGCAGGCAGGGCATACAGGCGTTGATTTTTCAAATGCGCAAATCAACGGGAAGCCGATTGTTGCCTCAGCGGCGGGAACAGTTGAAACCGTTCAAAAACTCACAACAAGCTACGGCTATCATGTTATAATAAAACACGACAATGGATATCAGACGCTTTATGCGCATATGAGCAGAATTGATGTGACAGTCGGGCAGAAAGTTTTACAGGGACAGCAGATAGGACTGGTCGGTTCCACAGGCAACAGCACCGGACCTCACTGCCATTTTGAAATCCGTACAGGTTCGGGGAGTTCCCTTAAATATTATAATCCGATGGATTATCTTTCCTGACTTCGAATTTGCTGCCTGCATTGAAAGCAATCAAAAACATACCCGCCGCACAATTTTGTGCGGCGGGTATATCTTCATACGTTTCCGGCAATATTTGTTTTCAAAGCGAATATTTTATTTACATTTGTTCCGGAGCGGAAATTTTAAGCATCGCAAGCGTATTGCATATAACGGTTTGAACTGCCGTACACAGTGTTATGCGCGCCTGCATCAGTCTTTCGTCTTCGGCGGCAACTTTTTTTGCATTGTAAAATTTATGGAACAGTGTTGCAAGTTCCGTAACATATCTTGTCATCTTTGCCGGGTCATAACTCTGTGCCGATTTGATAATTTCCTCGGTGAAAAGGGAAAGATGCCAGATAAGATCTCTTTCTTCTTTTGAATCAAGAAGAAGCAGTTCATCATCCGTACACGGACGGATTTTAACATTTTCATTGTCAAGCTTCTTGAGTATGCTGTGTATTCTTGCGTTCGCGTACTGAACATAGTAAACGGGATTCTGGCCAGACTGTTCAACTGCAAGATCGAGATCAAAGTCCATTTGCGAAGAGGGCTCCCGCATATTAAACAAAAATCTAACCGCATCAATGGGTATATCATTGAGTAAGTCGTCAAGCGTTACGGCTTTTCCGGTGCGCTTGCTCATTTTGACGGTTTCACCGTTTTTAACAAGACGTACAAGCTGCATCAGAACAACATCAAGTTTTCCTCCGTCTTCGCCTACTGCGTCAAGTGCTCCCTTGAGCCTTGCCACATGACCGTGATGGTCCGCACCCCAAATATCAATCGCACGGCTGAATCCGCGTTTTTTTAGTTTATTTCGGTGATAGGCAATATCAGCCGCAAAATATGTGGTGGTGCCGTTTGAACGGATTAAAACCTCGTCTTTTTCCGCACCGAATACTGTTGCCTTATACCAAAGTGCGCCGTCTTTTTCGTAAGTCAGTCCCTTTTCGGTAAGAATATCTATAATCTCCTGTGTTTCTCCGCTTTTGTGTAGCGTGCTTTCGGGAAACCAGGTGTCATATTTGATATTATACTTGCCCATAAGTTCCTTCATAGCCTGAATGTTTTTCGGGAGGGCATAGTCCGTAAGGGCCTTCCTGCGTTCTTCGGTGGAAACGGTTACATACTTGTCTGCGTATATATCCGCAAATTCTTTGGCTCTTTGCAGAATGTCTTCACCGTGATAGCTGTCCTCAGGGAGGATGCATCTTTCATCGTCCGCCGGAAGGAACAGGCTCATATAGCGTATATCGAGGCTCAGCGCAAATTTTTCAATCTGATTTCCGGTATCATTGATATAAAATTCTCTTTCCACATCATAGCCTGCTGATTCCAGAACTGCGGCAAGGCAGTCTCCGAGCGCGCCTCCGCGCGCATTGCCCATATGCATCGGACCTGTCGGATTTGCGGAAACAAATTCTACGTTAATTTTTTCGCCTTTTCCGTAATCGGATTTTCCGTAGTCTGCGCCTGACTCGGTAACATCACGTATAACTGCACAGTAATATGCACCGCTGAGATAAAAGTTGATGAAACCCGGACCTGCGGTTTCGCATTTTTGAACGCAGGTATCGGATAAATCTATTTTTTCACATATAATTTCGGCAATCTGGCGCGGAGATTTATGAAAAACTCTTGCGCCTGCCATTGCAATATTGGTTGAAAGATCGCCATTTTTTCTGTCTGCGGGAATTTCCAGATGTATTTCGGGAATTTTTGCTTCGGGGAAAATGCCTTCCGCACAGGCTTCTTTTATGGCTCTTGTTATTAAAAGTTTAATTTTTGCTTTTGTATCCAGTAATATTTTTGACATCTTTTTCTCCCAAATTATTTGTTACAGGCTTACACCTATACGAAATTACAACGGCATTTCTGCTGATTAGTGACGAATTTAAATCAAGCGTGTATTCTAGTCGTATATTGCCGTTTTTCACGGAAAGTTCTTCGCCGTACGTTCCCATAAACATATCCCCGTAAGGTGTGCGGTAATGGCAATGATGGCGTTTGCCGTGCTGAATGAGCATATTTGATTCAAAATCGCCCGTGCGTTTTATATTTACCAGATTGCCTTTTACCGAAAACGTGGTTTCAACCGCAGCGTCTTTATCAAAATCTTCTTTGTATATCAGTTTGATTCCGTTTTCCGTTTCCTCGCATATGCCTGTTGTGTTGATTTCAATCGTATTTTTTTCACCGCTTAATACTTGTGAGCCGACAACTTTGATTTCTGCATTTTGTTTCATATTTTCACCTTCTGAATTTCATCGGCAATATCTTCTCCAAGAAAAATTTTCCCGATTTCCGCAAAACTATCAGCATCGTCCGATACATAGAATTTTGATGTTCCCTGGATTTGCTGAGTATTGAGCATACCGTTTTTTTCAAGCGCCATTTTGGCGGCGAGCGCGGTTTCGTATCCGGAATTGATAAGCGTAACGTTTTTTCCCATCACTTTTGCGATTGATCCGGAAAGAAGCGGGAAATGTGTACAGCCGAGAATCAGCGTATCAATATTTTTATCTTTGAAGAATTTCATATATTCTTTAACAACTTCGCGTGCAATCGGATTGCCTTCGGAAATCCAGCCGTACTCAACGATATTTACAAATGCGGGACAGGCTTCGCAAAAAACCTCCGCATTCGGTACAATACTTTTTATCTTTTTTTCAAAAGCTCCGCTTTTAAGCGTTGCGCTTGTGCTTATCACGCCGATTCGCTTGTTTTTTGTTGCTTTTGCCGCGGCAATTGCCGACGGACTGATGACCAGTACGGAATTTTTGCAGTTCGCTTTTACAACGGATCCGCCTACGCAACTGGCAGTACCGCATGCCACTACGATAAATTTAGGGTTGAATGTATTGAGAAAATGCATATCGTCTTCAACAAATTTTTTTATCGTATCGGCGCTTCGGGTACCGTACGGAACTCTGGCGGTGTCGCCAAAATAAATCAGATTTTCATGGGGCATCAGTTCCCGCAGTTCTTTAAAGACCGAGAGCCCTCCGCAACCCGAATCAAATATTCCGATAGGAGCAGTATTCATATTCTTTCTCCTCGTGCAATCGCCAGTTCGGCAAGTTTATCAAGCAAATCCGAATAGCTTATGCCTGATGCTTCCCAAAGCTTTGGATACATACTGATTGAGGTAAACCCGGGGAGCGTATTTATTTCGTTAAAATACACGTTTCCGCTGTTTTTTTCAACAAAGAAATCCACTCTGGACAGACCTTCGCAACCGAGTGCGGAATAAGCTTGGACGGCGGCTGAACGGACTTCTTCTATTTTTTCCTGGCTTATATTTGCGGCAGGAATTGCAAGTCCCGTAGAGTTATTGACGTATTTTGCCTCAAAATCATAAAATTCATTGCGCGGAAGAATCTCACCGACTGTGCTTGCAATCGGTTTTTCATTTCCCAAAACAGCACATTCGACTTCGTATCCGTTAATTGTTTCTTCCAGTACAACCTTGGCATCCTCTTTAAACGCTATTTCCATACCGTCTTTTAAAGATTCCATGTCCTTTGCCTTTGTTATACCTACGCTTGAACCCGCGTTTGCCGGCTTGACAAATATCGGGAATCCAAGATATTCTGCTGAATCTTTTAAAAATTCTGTTGCGCGTACGGAATATTCATATTGATTTATGCAGGTCCACTTTGCCTGCCGGATATGTTTCGTATCAGCAATCGCATTGGTGAACGCTTTATCCATGCTGACCGCACTGCTGAGCGTATCACAGCCTACAAACGGTATTCCGGAGAGTTTGAACAAACCTTGTATCGTGCCGTCTTCACCGTTCTTTCCGTGGAGCACGGGATGGACAACATCAAGCTTAATAATTTCGGGTTTGTCTTTTTTGAATACGATTAAACCGTGTATACCGGAATCCGGAGAAATAACAGCGGGGGTTATGTATTTATCGTTCACCCATTTGTCATCGGGCAGCATATCGGGTTCACCGCTGAAAAGATACCATCTGCCGTTTTTGGTGATTCCAACCATATAAACATTGTATTTTTCTTTTTTTATATTTTTAATTACACTTGCCGCGCTGATACAAGAGATTGCGTGTTCGGAGGAATTGCCGCCGAAGATGACCGCAAGATTTTTTTTATGCAAAGTTTTTCACCTCAGATTATAATAATGTAATAAAAATGTGGTAAACTACTGCCGCAGTTTAGTTATTTAAGTTTAGTTTAAACCATATACTACCATATAAGGCGTTTTATTTCAAGCAGATAGCATTTAATTTGCTCCCAAAATCTTTTTATCCCAAGGTTGTATCTCTGATTCTTTTGTGTTATAATAACCGAAAAACAGGAATGATATATCTTCTGAACGGCAGAGATATAAAGAGGTTTAGGTATGATTGAAGTTAACGAGGCATTTGGTCAGATTTATAAAACTATTCAGGAATTTACTTCTCAGAATAAAATGGAATTTGTTTATGATAAGGATACGATGCTCAGCCGTGATTTGCCTGTTAAAACGGCAAACGGACAAACAACAATGGCTGTATCAGGCGAAAACGGATCTGCTTTGATTGTTTATGACTCAACAGATAAAAAAATTCGCCTTTTCGGGTCGGGAGACAAAGAAATTGCCGATGAAAAAGACTGCAAGGAACTTTCCCTTTGGATGTTCGATCCCGATGTGAGCGACGAGCGCGATGTGAAAAGCATTGCAAATGATTTTGCGGATACGATGGCGGAAAATTTTTCCGTTGCAAAGGTCCGCGATTTGAGTCAGATTAAACTGCCTAAATCCGTATCCAAAAATAAAGCGAAAAGCGGCGCGGATATGTATGACACGCAGACTCTGGCAAACCGATTTGTTATGATTTATCCCGAATATAAGGATTCTCTCAAACAGAATATTCTTGATTACGGGGAGTTCCTTCCTGTTGATTTCTGTGAAAAATATATTGTTCCCAAAACGCTTGAAGTGCTCAAAAAAGGCAGTGCGAAGGAGCAGAAAAAGCTGTTCCTTATGTTTAACGACATTTATGAAGACGGACTGAACGAGGTGCAGGATATTATAGCGGTCGTTATTCTCAGCCGTATGGATAATAAACCCGAGTATCTGGCAATTGCGGATAAATATATGAGTGATTATATGAAACCCACAATACATCGCGTGAATGAGATGATGGCTTCATCGTCGGGAAAGCGTTACCGTGCAAAAATGGCCAATCCGCCTGTATATAAACCAAAAAAACAAAAGCAGGGACTGATGAAGAAGCTGATGGGAAGCCAGCAGGGGCAGGGACTCCAGTAAATAGGAATAGAATCCGCTCGGTTTAAAATTCGGGCGGATTTATATATATTGTTTGTGACAGAAAGCTGAACCGCAATATATATTACCTAATATAACTAAAATAAAAAAGTTTGGAAATTTTGTTGACAAGCAGAAATCTTTGTGTTAACATAATAGCACCTCGAGAGGAGGGCTTTTTTCTTGTTGCCCTTATTTTTGAGGCAGGCAGTCGGTAGAGCCGTCAGCTTGCGCCGACAAATATTTTTTCCGGAAACGGGGAGGTGCCGTAATGAGAGTAAAAATTACACTTGCATGCACAGAGTGCAAGCAAAGAAACTACAACAAGATGAAAAACAAGAAGAACACTCCCGAACGCCTGGAGCTTAATAAATATTGCAGATTTTGCAAAAAGCATACGCTCCATCGTGAAACAAAGTAAACGAGAGGAGCAAGAAAATTATGGCTAAGGATAAAAAAAGCGCTTCGTCCAAGAAGCAGAACAAACTTGCTCGCTGGTTCAAAGATTTAAGAGGAGAAGTAAAAAAAATCTATTGGCCGGATGCTAAATCGGTATTAAAAAACACCGTTATAGTAATTGTAGTTGTTGCAATAGCTGCAGTGATTATTTATCTTTTCGATTTTGCTATGTCATCGGGACTCGGAGCTATCAAAGATTTTGCGGCGGATGAAACAACTGCGGAAGAAAGTACCAGTGATACTGCAACAGACCAGACTTCGTCTGAAGCGCTCGAATCTGCCACAACTGCGGCGGATTGAAAGTAAATCTCTGACAAACTATAAAGTTTTTAACAGTTCGGAGGGTAATAATGGCTGAAAAAGCAAAATGGTATGTTGTGCACACTTATTCCGGTTACGAAAATAAAGTTGCAACCAATATTGAAAAAATCGTTGATAACCGAGGAATCCGCGATTTGATTCCGGAGGTTAAAGTTCCTACTGAGATAGTTACTGAAATTAAAGACGACAAAGTCAAAGAGGTTGAACGTAAGTTATATCCGGGTTACGTTATGGTCAAAATGATTATGAACGACGATACCTGGTATATCGTACGGAATACCAGAGGTTGCACCGGTTTTGTCGGCCCCGGAAGCAAACCCGTTCCGCTTACCGAAGAGGAAGCGGCAAAGATGGGCGTTGAAAAAACGTCTGTTGAGGTTAATTATAAAGTCGGCGATACAGTTAATGTTGTCGGCGGCACAATGGTTGGCTTCAGCGGCGTTGTCAACAATATTGATGTGGAGAACAATTCCGTTAACGTTACGGTTTTGATGTTCGGAAGGGAAACTCCGGTTGAGTTTGAGCTGAATCAGCTTGAACTCGATAAAAACGAAAATTAAATTTTTAACTTGGTTGATTAGCGCGTATGCGCTTTTTACGGAATATATATTCCGTGTGGGAGGGTTTGCATATAGAAACAGACCCGCCACTACCACGAATTATGGAGGTGCTAAAAAATGGCTCAGAAAGTAGTAGGCTTAATTAAGCTTCAGATTCCTGCCGGTAAGGCTACACCTGCACCGCCTGTTGGCCCTGCACTCGGTCAGCACGGTGTAAACATCGTTGCGTTCACAAAGGATTTCAATGAACGCACCAAAAACGATATAGGTCTTATAATTCCTGTTGTTATCACAGTTTATGCAGACCGTAGCTTTACCTTTGTTACCAAGACTCCGCCTGCCGCCGTTCTTATTAAAAAGGCTTGCGGAATTGAGCATGCTTCGGGCGAACCGAACAAGAAAAAGGTTGCCAAGATTACGCAGGAGCAGATTAGGAAGATTGCTGAAACGAAAATGCCGGACTTAAATGCAGCAAGCGTTGAGGCCGCTATGTCTATGATAGCGGGAACCGCACGCAGCATGGGCGTTGAAGTAACAGATTGATTACTTTAGAATTTTATTAAAAATACACTCACTCAGGTGGGAGGAATATTCCGATTAACCACTTTATGGAGGAACACAAATGAAACATGGTAAAAAATATGTTGAGAGCGCAAAGCTTGTAGACAGAACTAAATTATATGACAGTGAAGAGGCGCTTGATATAGCTGTTAAAACTGCCGCTGCAAAGTTTGATGAAACCATTGAAGCGCATATCAGGCTCGGTGTTGATTCACGCCATGCAGACCAGCAGGTAAGAGGTTCTGTTGTGCTTCCAAACGGAACGGGCAAAAACATAAGAGTTGTTGTCTTTTGTAAGGGAGACGATAAAATTGAAGCGGCAAAAGCTGCGGGCGCTGTTGAAGCAGGAGCTGAAGACCTTGTTGCTAAAATCAACGGCGGATGGACAGATTTTGACGTTGCGGTGGCTTCACCCGATATGATGGGTCTTGTAGGCCGTCTCGGTAAAATACTCGGTCCGCGCGGTCTTATGCCGAACCCGAAAGCCGGAACAGTATCTCCGGATGTCGCAAAGGCTGTGACCGAATCCATGGCGGGTAAAATCGAATACCGCCTTGATAAAACAAATATTATTCACTGCCCGATCGGTAAAGCTTCTTTCGGCAAAGAGAAACTTCTTGAGAACTTCAATACGCTTCTCGACGCGATTATTGCGGCGAAGCCTTCGGCGGCAAAAGGGCAGTATATTAAATCCTGCGTTGTTGCCGCAACAATGGGTCCCGGCGTTCGATGCAATCCGAATAAACTCGGGTCAAGCGCTTCTGCCGAATAAAAACAGTATTGACACGGTGAAAGCTGTGTGATAAAATACAAATTGTTCTACCAAAGACAGCAGGTGGATTTTCCGTAAACGCCGTGCGTGCCTGCCGAGGAATGAGCGTACAGTATAAATAGGATTATATTATTTATTAAGTATGTATCTGCCTTCCTCGTTTCGGGGAAGGCTTTTATAATTCTTTTGTTAGAACAGAAATTAACAAGAGAGGAGAAATTTTACATTGGCAAGCGAAAAAGTATTAGAACTTAAAAAACAGCAGGTTGCAGAAACAACTGATTTGTTTAAAAATTCTATTGCCGGCGTAGTCGTTGATTACAAGGGTATCACGGTTGAACAGGATACGAAACTCCGTAAAGAACTGCGTGAAGCGAATGTTCATTATACCGTGCTCAAAAATACGATTCTTCGTATGGCGGCCGATAATGCAGATCTTAGTGAACTTAAAGAATCCTTTAAGGGCACGACAGCCGTTGCATTCAGTCCGGAAGACCATACTGCCGCGGCAAGGATTTTGCAACAGTTTGCCTCAAAATGCCCCACTTTTTCTATTAAGTCCGGCTTCCTTGAGGGTAAAACAGTTGATTTGGCAACAATTGAAGCGTTAGCAAAACTTCCGTCAAGAGACATTTTACTTGCTACTGTCTGCAATGCATTTAATGCTCCTATTGCCGCACTTGCAAGAGCCGTTCAGGCGATTGTTGATAAAGGCGGTGCCGAGGCGGCATGCGAGCCCGCAGAGAAAGAGGAAACTCCGGCAGAAGAAAAAGCTGAAGACGCTCCGTCAGCAGAGGAAACCCCTGCTGAATAATTCGGAATCATCCGAAATTCGAAAAAATTAACTTTATTTGGAGGTAAATTAAAATGGCATCAGAGAAAATTACAGCTATGATTGAAGAAATCAAAACGCTCACAGTTCTTGAATTATCAGAACTCGTCAGCGCAATAGAGGAAGAATTCGGCGTATCCGCAGCGGCGGCAGTTGCAGTAGCAGCTCCGGCAGCAGGCGGCGAAGCAGGCGGTGAGGCCGAAAAGAGCGAATTTGATGTTGTTCTTACAGATATCGGTTCTGCTAAAATTAACGTTATTAAGGCTGTTCGTGAAATCACGGGTCTTGGTCTTAAAGAGGCTAAGGAAATCGTTGATAACGCGCCCAAAGCTGTTAAAGAAGGCGTTGCGAAGGCGGATGCCGAAGAAATGCAGAAAAAACTTGAAGACGCAGGCGCAAAGGTTGAACTTAAGTAATTATCTCGAATCTTTTGTTACAAGTAAAAGGGTAGCTTTCCGTGCGGAAAGCTACCCTTTTATATTGTGTGTATTTGACTTTTCTCCATATTTGGTTTAAACCAAATTTTGTGAATGTTAAAAGGCGTGATTTTGATAACGTTATTCACGTTTTATCTTCAGCCAAAAATTCCTCAAGCAGTTCTTTCGTTTTGGCAATATCTTTATTTGGAACATAAATTTTCAATCGTTCTTTCAGACTTGTTTTTTAGGTTATTCCCGCGCCGCATACTGAAAAAGAGGTAGAAGGGTTGTTATTATTCTTTTAAACTCCTATAAGTATTTCCGCCCACAGTAATTCCTTTTCGGTTAAAAATTCGCAATCACTGTTCATTGGAACTCCTCCTTGAAATATATTTAAGATATTCTTCGTTTTAATTTCAGCGGAAAAACAGTTTTCGTAAAAAAACGTTTAGCTTCAAATTTCATCGTAATGTTCAGATTTTTTGTACGGCTTTTTCTCATCTGTAAGTTCAAGAATATAATCAACCGAGGTGTTGTATAATCTGCTTAATTTTATCAGTGCGGATATGGGGATTTCTCTCATTCGATTTTCGTACTGTGAATAAGTGTTTTGCCTAATATTCAGATAATCTGCAACATATGTCTGTGTGTAATCGTTATCTTCCCGCAAATCTTTCAGCCGCATAAGCATCACCTCTTAATAAGTGTAATATTAAAAAGGATATTCATTTGACAAATATCTCAATTTGTGATAAAATGCAAATAAACAGACACCCAAGACTTTTGTGTTCTTATTATTTGCCGAATGGATTCGGCAGTTAAAGAGCTAAGAAACTATTATTGCCGCATAATGCTTATTTTATGATGCTTTGTGGTTCTTTCATGTATTTTTTTATCAAAATACATGAATAAGATATATTTTGTTAAAATTTAATCAGCCGCAGTTATACCGCGGCCGGAAAGGGGAAATTATGGATAATTTACAGTCAATTAAATCGGATTATACCGGACAACCGGAAAAGGGAATGAAAATAAAAAAAGCATTCTGCCTTTTTCTTGCGCTGATTTTTATCTGCTCCGTATTCACATCTGTGCCCGCAAATGCGGCGTACAATTCTTTCGGTACGGCAAAAAATATAACGCTCGGCAGTACGGTTTACGGTGCGCTGAACGCCTCAAATGAACAACAGTTCTATAAGTTTACAATTTCATCTTCGGGCAAATGTTCGTTTAAGTGCGAAAATTATACGGATGGATATTGGGTTACCTATTATTTATATGATGCTTCGGGGAAGCGCATAGATTATTTTGACGCAGATTATGATGATAATTTCGGTTACGCAAAAGGTTCGGCATATTTTCATCTGCTTTCAGGAACATATTATCTGAAAGTTGATGCATCCTACAGCAGCGATCAATACGGCAGTTATACGATTGTAACTGCCTTTCAGTCGGCGGGCGAAAGTTTTGCGGAAAGCTACAGCAAAAACGATAACTATATTGGCAGCGCAAACAGCATTTCCCTTAATAAAAACTATAAAGGACAGCTGGGATATGACGACGATGTGGATTTTTATAAATTCAAATTAAATTCTGCCTCAAAAATAACGATTACTGCAAAGAATTATACGGATGAATATTGGGTTACCTATTATTTATATGATGCTTCGGGAAACCGTATAGATTATTTTGACGCAGATTATGACAATAATAAAAATTATGCTTATCTTAAAAAAAGTATAAATTTGGCTTCGGGAACATACTATCTGAAAGTTGATGCAATCTATAGTAGTGCTCAGTATGGTTTTTACAACTTCACGCTCAGCAATACCGTCAACACTTCGGTTGGCGCACTTAAAAACTTTAAAGTTGCCGCAAGAGGGGTAACGAAAATCAAAGCAAGCTGGAGCAAGGTGAGCGGTGCAACAGGTTATCAGATTAAGAGATATATGTTCAGTTCCGGCAAATGGATTACGCTTGGCACAACGACTAAAACTTCCTATATGTATTCGGATATTGATTCCGGAAGTCAGTGTAAGTTTTACGTCAGGGCATATAAGAAAATTAACGGCAAATATTATCACGGCAAGGGTGCAACGCTTGTAACCTGCACAAAACCGAATAAAGTTACGTTAAAATCGCTGTCGACTGCCAAAAATCACACCATAACAAGCAAGTGGTCTAAAGTGAAGGGCAAAGCGACAGGCTATCAGATTGTTTATTCGCGTTATTCAAATTTCAAAAAATACTGCGGAACGAAAACGCTCAGTACGAAATATACTTCCTATATGGGTAAAAATTTCACGAAAAACGTTACGTATTATGTTAAAATACGTTCGTACAGAACGGTAAACGGCAATCATTATTACAGCGACTGGTCAAACGTGAAAAAAATAAAATGCAAGTAAATTCGGCAGGGATTTTGTCAGCCGGTGAATAATGTATGCAGGACGGTTCTCCAAGGGAAGAACCGTCCTGCATGTTTTTATTCGGAAATCTGTATATGTTGTTCGGCAAAAAAATTTCATTATTGAATATAAAAAATATTTTACAAAATGTAATTTATATTTGACAATATGAACAATATATTGTATAATTTTGTTCAGATATGCAAAAACTTTTTTCATAGTCCTTTAATGGGTTAATATCCTGCCGGTATTTTCACAGTAGAATTCAATTCCGGCAGGGGAAACGAAGGTTTATCTCTATCCGGGTTAAACCGAATTCCGCGGATGCAGTTTTATGGAATTTATCGGCGGAAACTGCGGAGAATAGAAATGAAAAATATAAAAATGAAACTTGCCCGCGCGGCAAAGGATATGTCTCAGGAACAGCTCGCAATAGCGGTTGGCGCTACCAGGCAGACGATACTTATGATAGAATCAGGAAGATACAATCCTTCTTTGAAATTGTGCATTGAAATATGCAGAACTCTTGATTCAACCCTCAACGACCTTTTTTGGAAGGAGGATGATGGCAGTGAAGAATAAAAACAGCGTTGTTTCAACAGATGAAAGGACACGGCAGAAAGTCGGCTCTGCGGCGGCGGTTACACTGTTTCTTTTATGGATTGCTCTTATCGTCATCGCAGGGATAAAATCCTTTAAATACGGCATAGGTTCGATAACGGAAGAACTGCTCCTGTTTATCGGTTCCATGCTTGTGTTTGTTCTCTTCAATCACAGAAAGGGAGATGTTGATTTGCCGAAAACCGCACTCGGCAGGTCTTTGCCGGTTGATGAAAGCGGACGGAGCAAAAGGATAAAAGCTTATTTGGCGGACAGTGCGATTGACGCTGTTTTGATTTCTGTGTTAAATGTCGGTCTTTCAAGAATAAATAAATATTACAGCTTTACAACCATTGATTTCGGCTCTGCGGCGGTTACGGTTGTTTTAAACCTTGTGATGGATATCATCGTCGTATTTGCAGTATTCTTTGCGCTGAATTATCTTTGGGGAGAGCATAATGTTAAAAAATATAACCAATATCTTGAAGAAGATGACGACTGATTTTCAAACATAAAAAATCTTAATTAAAATTGTTGAATATTTGCTTTGACGGTTCGGAGGAATATATGAAACACAAACTTATGCATAAAATCGGCGGTATTATTATAGATAAAGCGCTGAAGTATGTTCAGAAAAATCCGGAAAGGAATCTGCTTAAAATCGTCAATGCCGCGAAACGGCTGATGGGAAATACTTTTCCTGAAAAAGCGTATGACGGTATGGTAAAGATGGTTACGGATGAAAACAATAACTGGCATAATTTCATTATGAAAATTATTGAAGAAACAGATCATAAAGTTATTAGAAAACTTCTGCTGGCATTCGGACTCCATGCAGGCATTTACGGAACAAGGGAAGTTCGCGCAAACAGGGAAAAATACGGTTGCAACATTCCGTTCCTGATTCTGTTTGATCCCACAAGCTCCTGCAATCTAAAATGTAAGGGATGCTGGAGTGCGGAGTACGATCGCAAGCTGAATCTAAGTCTCGATGAAATGCGGAGTATCGTATCTCAGGGGAAGGCAATCGGAACACATCTTTATCTGCTGACAGGCGGGGAACCGCTTATGCGTAAGGATGATATTATTACGCTTGCAAAGGAAAACCCGGATTGTGTATTTCTTGCATTCACAAATGCAACGTTGATTGATGAGAAATTTGCCGACGCTATGGCAGAGTGCGGAAACTTTATTGTTGCAATCAGCATTGAGGGAGATATGGAGAGTACCGATGCCCGCCGCGGTAACGGTATTTATCAAAAAGCGCGCCGTGCAATGGAACTGCTAAAGGCACGCAAATGCATTTTCGGCATTTCGGTTTGCTACACCAGGCAGAACGTCGATTCTGTAATAAGTGATGATTTTTTTGATGAAATGATTGCATCAGGTGTGCGTTTCGGTATGTATTTTCATTATATGCCGGTCGGCAAAGGCGCCGATGTGAATATGATGCTCACTCCTGATCAGAGAGTGAAAATTTATGATAAAATACGCAGTATGCGTTCTGCCGAAAACGGAAAACCGATGTTTGTTATGGATTTCCAGAACGACGGCGAGTTTGTCGGCGGCTGTATAGCGGGCGGAAGAAATTATTTTCATATCAATTCGGCGGGAGATATGGAACCCTGCGTGTTTATTCATTACAGCGATTCCAATATCCGCAGTAAAACCATTCTTGAGGGGCTGAAGAGCCCGCTATTTATGAAATATTATCACGGACAGCCGTTTAATGATAATCATTTGCGTCCCTGTCCGATGCTTGAAAATCCGCAGGAACTTCGGAAAATCATAAAAGAAACATCTGCGCATTCAACAGATATGATTGGCAAAGAGAGTGTGGATGAACTTTGCGGAAAGTGTGACAGATATGCTGAAATGTGGCAGAAAACAGCCGATGACCTTTGGAAATCCAAAGACAGATATAAACCTTATACGCAATATTATCGCGATACGGTGTCCGCAGGAAAATAAAATATATATCCGCCGCCGAAAAACGGCGGCGGACAGTTTTCTGCCGCCGGCCGGGTTACGATAATTACAGTACGGCAATCCTTTTGAGAATATATAACCAGCGTGAATTTGCTTTTTGCCGTGCCCACCGGGGTTTAACTGCATTTATTTGACTTGTCTATATATATATGATATAATTTTGCTCATATCATTCTGTGGCTTTTCCGTTTCGGGAAAGCCTGTTGTGTGTTTACGGAGGTCGAAAAGAGTAAAAAGTGAAACAGGAAAAATATTTATTTTCATTTGCAGTAATAGCAGAGTCGCGGGCAGGCTTTGCCGATTTTGTAAGTAGCTTGCATTTCAGTCAATCCGATATGGCGCAAACCCAATGGATAATTCTGGATAAAAGCCCTGATAACGGCGAAGATGATGCAGAAAACGCCGCGTACAACAGGGCGATTGAAAACATGAAGTTACTCGGTGCGGAATATAAAAGATTTGACTGCGGCACGAGTGATACACAGTGTTACAACGATTCCCTCGGCATGATAAAAGGGGAATTCGTCAACTTCACAAACGAGCATATCAGGTATGACAGGAATATACTCTTTAGAGTCAAAAAAGGGGGAGCGGATTATCTTGACAGCGCGCTTTTTGCAGTAGGGCACAGACTGCTCAAAACGGACGAGAACGGAAATTTAGATAAAATACCATTTAATATTTTTGCCGCCGTCTCACCCCTTACGAAAAAAGAACAGACTTCCGAAACGATGTTTATACGGTATTTTTTCAATGCATATTTTATAAGAACAGCCTTTCTCAGAGGCTTTTTGTTTACCGAGCCCTGCGCAGCCGAGGCGGGTATTACTCTTGTTTTCAAACTGCTTCGAGAAACGGGAGGATATATATATTTGCGCGGTGCGTTTTGCTATTATGACAGTCTGCTCAGTCGCCGTTCCAGCAATTATTACGGCTGCAGTGATAAAAATTTTTATATAGAATCTCTGGAAAATACGTTTGCCCCGATGATTGCGCAATATGCCGAAAACGGCGAAAATATTCCCGTTTGGACGCAGAAATTTGTTTACTATCAGCTTTATTTCAAATTCTATTCAAACCTTAATTTACGAAATCACTATCTTCTGGATGCGCAGGAAACAAATGAATTTTTTCGCCTTGCGGGTGATATCCTTAAATATATAGATGATGACATCATCATGGGGAGCTGTGATTATGCGCAGTTCGCGCCTCCGTTTATGATCAGAAATTTGTTTATGTATCTGAAATATGACGGAGATATTGATAGCCTTGAACGTAGCTTTGCACTTGAAAACGGAGCGCTTTACTATTATCAGCGCGGCAGCAAATACGATTTGTCAGGGCATCAGGACATTAAAATTATGGCGTTTAACGTAAAAGGCGGCTTCCTTTCGGTTGACGCGCGCTTTTTCACCAATCTTCTTTATGTGTATGCACCGGATTCCATTTATGCCTGTATGAACGGAAAAAAATATAATTGTCTTCATACGGGCGTGTATGCGCACGATAAGATATTCGGTGTTTCGGTGGAAAAGAGCTATACGTTTAAGGTTTCTTTTCCGCTTAATGAGGTGAAAAAAGCCGGCACCGAAATTGCGTTCTATCTGGAACTCGGAGACGAATGCGTGAAATTGCCGTTGCATTTTAACAGGGCGCCGTCAAAACTGAATGAAAACTGTCCGTCGTCATTTTGGATGTTTTCTGCGCCGTATGCGCTTGAATATTCGAATGGCGGTCTCAGAACCGTTGCGCTCACACAAGCGCAGGCGGCGAAAAGAAATAAAAAATTTACAAAAGAGGCAGTTGCAAAAATCAAAGCAACGGCTTCCGTATGCGAGAAATGGGAGGGACGCACCGAAGGATACGTTTCTTTGCTCAGAAAAATACGCGCCGATTACTATAATTTGAAGCACGATTTTGACGGCAGGAGAATTTGGATTTTCTTCGATAAGCTTTTTAAGGCGGGCGACAACGGTGAGTATTTGTTTCGTTATGCCGAGGCGCGTGAAAAACAGGATGGAATTGAGTGCTATTACATTGTTAACGATGATTGCCCTGATTATCCGCGGCTCAAAGAGGAATTCGGAGATAAAATCCTTGTTTTTAATTCGCACAAATGCAGGCTTTACGGTTTGATGGCGGAAAATATCATCGCTACGCATCCGGACATTATCGAGTTTTTGGGATTTGACACAAGGATCACGCCGTTTGTTAAGGATTTGTTCAATCCGGGGCTTATCTGCATAGCACACGGAATAACGATACAGAAAAATGCCGATTATCAGAATCGGCTTTTCGACAATACGATGTTTTACACAACGAGCTCAAAATATGAGGTAAACCATATTTTGAAGCCGATCTACGGCTATGACAGAGACGAAATTGCGCTTACCGGTATGGCGCGTTTTGACGGTTTGAAGAACAACGATAAAAAGCAAATTCTCATTACCCCCACATGGCGCCGCAGTCTTGTAGGCACGGCAAAGAGAAATACTACAAGGGAGTATGCCGGAGAGTTTAAGAAAACCTCTTATTTTAAAATATATAATTCGCTTATCAACGATAAACGCCTGATTGAAACTGCTCGGAAGCACGCTTACAGAGTGATTTTTCTTCTGCATCCGTCTATGAGTGCGCAGATTGATGATTATGACAGGAACGATTACGTTGAACTGATTCAAGCGAGCGGAGATATGAACTATGAAAAGATTTTAACGCAGTCCAGCCTGATGGTTACCGACTATTCCGGAATACATTACGATTTCGGATATATGAGAAAGCCTGTTATATATTATCAGCCTAAGGAAGTGCCGATGCGTTTTGAAGAGGGCGGAATGAAGTTTGCAACCATGGGGTTCGGTCCCGTATGTACGGAATATGAGCATGCAGTGAAGCTCATTTGCGAATATATTGAAAACAACTGTAAAATGCCGGAAGAATATAAGCGCCGCGCAGATGATTTCTTTGCGTTTGACGATTACAACAACTGTGCGCGTATTTATTCTGCTGTTGCCGAATGGACAGAACGGCGGGTGGATTGATTTTCTGTGTTTTGCACAGGCTTAACCAAGGAGAAAATTTTATGGGAGAGCTGAAAGAAAGAAAAGTCAGGGATTCCGGCATTGAAATGCTACGGATTTTAATGATGTTGCAAGTCGTTTTTTTGCATGTTTGCAGATACGGCGGTTTTACCGAAATTGCAACCGCGCACGGCGGCAAGCTTGAACTGTTTTACTGGATGATTATGATGATGTGCCGATGCCCAATATTTGTTTTTATAATGATAATGGGCTATTTCTCGGTAACATCAACCATAAGTTATTCTCAGCCCCGCACAGTTGGCAGAAAGCTGTGGAAAACATGGGCACCGATGATCTTTTATTCGGTGGCGTTGTATCTTGTGAGCGTGCCTACAGGGCTTGTTGAAGCGGATACGATGGATACCGTCGCGGTTTTTATGCCGGCTCTTGCGGGTACATGGTATTTTATGACGTGCTATTTGATTCTAATTTTGCTTATGCCGTTTTTGAACAGAATGCTTGCCGGATTGTCCAAAAAAGATTATCTGATTTTGCTCGGAATTATGTTTTTTATTCTCAGCGTTTATCAGATTATCGCAAAAATCCCTTCGCTGAGCGGTTTGATTTTTATTAAGCAGACCGTTCTTACAAATGGCGGCAAAAGTATGTACGATATGATTTATATGTATGTGCTCGGCGCGTATATCCGTATATATGTAAAACCACGCAAAAAACCGAACGTGATGTATCTTGTGGCGTTTTTGCTACTCGGTGTTGTCAACGCGCTACTGAGTTTCTTCCTTGAGGATTATGTAAAGCTCGGCGTTTACAATGACAATCCTTTTGCGGTGCTGCAGAGCGTTTGCATTTTTCTGTTTTTCAGGGATATCAAACTCAAATCGCCGGTTATCAACAAAATTTCCGGATATACGTTGTCGGTTTATCTTATCCATATGGACCCGTTTTTTAAAAACGTTATCTGGAACAGGATTTTTCCGTTTACCCAAACAAAAGCCTTTTATTCCCATTACTGGTTCCCGTTTGCGATTTTGGCGATATGCGTTGCGATTTTTGCAGGCTGCTGTGTGATTGATGAGGTAAGGCAAATGCTTTTCCGAGGCGGAGAACGCATTGTTTCATCTGTAAAAAGGCGGACGTAAGAGTTTTGCTTTCCGCAGTGCCAGAACGGATGCCCATATAAATATTATATTTATAAAATGCTTTACAAACCAGTGTTGGTATGATATAATCTCAATAATTACGGTTTCACGGAATATTGCGTATGCCCCACAGGGGAATCACTGTTGCTTTATTCTGCGAAATCCGTAAAATCAAACAAAGGAGTGATGTTGAAATGACAGCAGAAGAAAAAACCGCTATCATCAAAGAATATGCAATACATGAGGGCGATACAGGTTCACCTGAAGTACAGATTGCGGTTCTTTCAAAAAGGATAAGCGATTTAACGGAGCATCTTAAAGTCCACAAAAAGGATAACCACAGCCGCAGAGGTCTTCTTAAAATGGTAGGTCATAGAAGAAATTTGCTCGCTTATCTGAAAAATACGGATATTGAGAGATACCGTACTATCGTGAAGAGATTAGGGCTCAGAAAATAAACCGGAAAACAGGCGGAAGGATAACATCTTTCGTCTGTTCTTTATTGGTTTAAACCAAACATGGAGAAAACCTAAAATAATGCTGTTTTGCGATATACTGCACTAAAAATACCCGGAAAGCGTCAGCTGGACTGCGTTTTTGCCTTGTCTATCATCAAAAATTCGTTCTTTTCAGGAGCAGGGCACTTTTGTAAGGCAAACAAAATTTGCGGGTTAAAATATTTTATCTCTATTCAGCTTCAATCTTTGTTTGAAAATAAACGATTGGCAAAATTAGGATTACCTTGCAGGCTGACCGGACAGTTGGTTTGTACTTATGTCCTGAAACTGTATTCGGGGCTTTAAATTAAATTTTTAAGAAAGGAAAAAGGAGCAAAAAGTTTGTTAGCCGCAAATTATGTTTCCGAAAGTTCGGGATTATAATTTGTTGCTAACGTTTGCTCCGGTAAAATAAGATGGAAATGTTTAAAGAAATGGAATTTAATCATTTCAGAAAGTTTGAAACTGTTCTTGCGGGGCGTCCGCTTGTTGTTGAAACAGGTAAGCTTGCGCAACTTGCAGGGGGTTCCTGCCTGATAAGATACGGCGAAACGGAAATTCTCTGCAATGCTACGGCATCTGCAAAACCCCGTGAGGGCGTGGATTTCTTCCCTTTGAGCGTAGATTTTGAAGAGAAATTATATTCTGTAGGGAAGATCCCCGGTTCTTTCCAGAGAAGAGAGGGTAAACCTTCCGAAAAAGCAGTGCTTGCTTCCCGAGTTATAGACAGACCTATACGTCCGCTTTTCCCGAAAGATATGCGCAACGACGTAGGCGTTGTTGCAACCGTAATGTCCGTTGATCCGGACTGCAGTCCTGTTATAACCGCAATGATTGGTGTTTCGGTTGCTATTTCGATTTCAAATATACCTTGGGACGGACCGATTTCCGGTGTTGAGGTCGGGTATGTTGATGGGGAAATCGTTATCAATCCCAATGAGGAACAGCGTAAAAAATCCGATATGTCGGTAACTGTTGCTTCAACGGATGAGCTTGTTGCAATGATTGAAGCGGGAGCGAATGAAATTCCCGATGAAATTATGTACGAAGGCATTATGAAAGGCCATGAAGCCAATCAGGCGGTTGTTGAATTTATCAAAGGAATCCGGGCAGAAATCGGTCGTGAAAAATTTGAATTTGAATCCAATGATCCGGACCCCGAGATGTATGAGGCGGTTAAAGATTTTTGCAAGGAAGATGTAAGCAAAGCACTGGACACCGATGACAAGAGAATCCGTGATGAAGCACTCAAACCCATTTATGATGCGGTTCACGAAAAATTTGACAGCGTTTATCCTGAGCAAGAAGCCAAATTGGAAGACTGCCTTTATAAACTGCAGAAAGAAATTGTACGTACATGGCTCCTTGAGGACGGAAAACGTGTTGACGGAAGAACGATAGATCAAATTCGTCCGCTTTCAGCTGAAATCGACGTGCTTTCAAGAACGCATGGTTCGGGTCTTTTTACCAGAGGACAGACGCAGGTCCTTACCGTTACCACCCTCGGTTCTATTGCTGACGCACAGCTTCTTGACGGCATTGACAACGAAGAGAAGAAAAGATATATGCATCATTATAATTTCCCCTCGTATTCAGTCGGTGAAACAAGACCGAGCAGGGGACCGGGGCGTCGTGAGATAGGTCATGGGGCGCTTGCCGAAAGAGCACTGTTGCCTGTAATTCCTTCGGTTGAAGAGTTTCCGTATGTGATGAGGCTTGTTTCAGAAGTTGTATCTTCCAACGGTTCTACTTCCCAGGGGTCAATCTGTGCATCAACGCTTTCTCTTATGGCTGCCGGTGTTCCGATTAAAGCGCCAGTTGCAGGTATTTCCTGCGGACTAATCACAAAGGGCGACGAATTTATGACAATGCTGGATATTCAGGGCCTCGAAGATTTCTTCGGCGATATGGATTTCAAGGTGGCAGGAACTAAAAAGGGTATCACCGCAATTCAGATGGATTTGAAGATTCACGGTCTGACTCCGGCGATAATCAAAGAGGCGCTTGAAAAAACGAAAAAAGCAAGATATGAAATTATAGATAATGTAATTCTCAAATGTATTCCTGAGCCGCGTAAAGAGCTTTCCAAATATGCGCCAAAAATGTTTACCACTAAAATTGATCCTGAAAAAATCGGAGATGTTATTGGGAAGCAGGGTAAGGTTATTCAGAAAATTCAGACTGATTTTGATGTTGAGGTTAATATTGAGGAAGACGGTTCCGTATTTGTAAGCGGACTGGATACAGACAAGTGCAAAGCGGCGCTTTCCTGCATTGATACAATCGCGAACGATCCCGAACCGGGAACGATATATAACGGCATTGTAACAAGGCTTATGAGTTTCGGCGCATTTGTTGAAATTGCTCCGGGCAAAGAAGGGCTTGTGCATATCAGTCACCTTGACGTTAAGAGAACAGAGAAAGTAGAAGATGTTGTAAACGTAGGCGATCAGATTATGGTTAAAGTTCTCGAAACAGACGATCAGGGAAGACTGAATCTTTCCCGCCGCGAAGCGCTTATTGAGGTTGAAGGACTTGTTCCTGAAAATGACATAAGCGAAGGAAAAGGGAAGAAGCGAAATAATTACAGAGGCGGAAACCGAGGACGCAGAAACTGATTATAAAAATCCGGCAATCTTAAAATGACTGCCGGATTTTTTGTTGAAAAAAGAGTCTTTTATGCATTTTTGGAGGAATTATGATATTTCAAAGCACCTTTTTTTGGGGAATCATTGCTTTTTTAAACAGCGTTTCCGCATGGCTTTATTCTTCATGCAGACCGAGTTTTTATTTTATTGACAGAGAAACATTTACCGGTGCTTCCGTTACGGTGCTTATTTTAATGCTTTTGAATGCTGTTGGAGCCGCAGCAATGCTGATCTTTGTGAAACGTGCAGGCGCAAAATTCAATAAGGTTTACGGGATCGTATCCATTGTTCTCAGCGTTATATTTATAGGCGCAAATGTTGCATATGCTTTTCTCGGATGGGAAATGTGGATGAACTATTTCTTTTATATAAAGCAGACGGCGGTTTACTTTTTTGTTTTTTGGGCGGTGATTGCCTCGCTGATTATAATCCCGAAAGCAAAGGGAAAGGCAAAGGCGATTTTAAGCATTGTGCTGGCGTCGGTTATTTTTGTGAGCTGTATATTCAGTGGTTTTCAGATTAGAAAATTCGAGTTTTCAGCGCAGCCGGTTGTATTTATTGATGGCGATGATAATTACACGGTAACGTGGGCTACGTCGTGCCCTTCAACGGGAACACTTGAAATATGCAAAGACGGATTGGTAAGCCTTTATTATGACGAAAACTGCGGAACTGTAGAGGCGGATACGCGCGTTCACAATATAAGCATTGCCAGAAAATACCTTGATGGATGCGATTACTACCGCGTGATTTCAAAACACACAATAGGTCATACGGGCTACAGTCTCTGGGAAGGCAAAACCATCAACAGTGAAAAATATCAGTATAAAACGCTTGCGTATAATGAAACTGATTTTAATATATGGTCCTTTTCGGACTGGCACGAGCATTCATATTTTACGGAAAGCATTATGCAAAATTTCAGCAAAGCGGATTTTTTCATTATGCTCGGAGACGCACTGAATATGATTGCCTGTGAAGATGACATTATCACAAATATACTCGCTCCGTGCGGGAAAATCAGCGGTTCGGAAATTCCGGTTTTGTTTGCAAGAGGGAACCATGAATGCCGCGGAGCTTACGCCACCAAACTGCTTTCGGTGCTGGGGTTGAGCAGTTATTATAATACGTATAGTATCGGACCGGTTGCCGGCGTAATACTGGATAATGGAGAAAGCGATGTTGATAAATTTGTAGAGTATTGGGGTACGGCGGATTATGAAACTTACAGAGACAGAGAGGGTGAGTGGCTCTCCAAAGCAAAAATTGATGATAAACCATATAAAATAGCCATTTGTCATGACAGTGATTTTATTCATAAAACCGATGAGAGAAGTGACCGTCCTTTATGGATAAATTATCTGAATAAAATGGGCGTTGATTTAATGCTCGGCGGGCATTTGCACAATCAGTACCTTGAAAAGCCCGGAAAGGACAATAAGGAATACTATACTTTTATTGACGGAGGCATAAAGAACGGAGGTTACGCTGCGTCGCAGATAACAGTGAACGGAAAAAAAGTTTCGTTTAAAACCGTTAACCGGGAGGGCAATGTGGTTGTTAATGAATCTGCCGATATATTTTGATTTGTGCGGAGGAGTGACAGATGTTACTTGTTGTTTTAAGGCAGATTGTTGTATATACGGTTAAATAAATGTTGAAAAATTATATGAAAAGTAGTATTATGTATTAAGTCAAAATGGCAGGATATGGTTTGCCGGTGGTCGGAGGTTATTATGAAAATTTCTGTTGCTGTGGCGGCATACAACGGCGAGGGATATATACTGGAGCAACTCGCTTCCATACTCAATCAGCTTGCAGAATCCGATGAAGTAATCGTCAGCGTTGATCCGTGTGCTGATAACACATATAATGTCGTGAAGGGGCTTGCCGAGCTTGATTCAAGAATCAAATTACTTGAAGGTCCCGGTAAAGGGCTGATAAAAAATTTTGAAAACGCTCTTCGCGAATGTATGGGAGATGTTATTTTCCTTTCGGATCAGGACGATAAATGGCTTCCGGAAAAAACGGAAGTAATCAAAAAACATTTTGAAGCGGGGGCAGATTTGGTACTCCATAACTGCGTGATGACGGACAGTCAGCTTCATCTTTCAGATGAAAAAACATTTTTTGAATTTCACGGTTCAAAACCCGGATTTCTGGCCAATATAGTTAAAAATTCATATATGGGCTGCTGTATGGCTTTCCGCAGTGAGATTAAAGATATGGCATTGCCGTTTCCTGATAAAATACCTATGCACGATCAATGGATAGGACTTATTGCGGAACGTTGCGGCGCAAAAATAGTTTTTGAGGACAAGCCGCTTCTTCTTTACCGCAGGCATGGTTCGAATGCTTCGGCGATATCTCATGCTGGATTATTAAAAATGACAGCTTGGCGCTTTAGGGTTTTAAATGCTCTGAAAAATATGTATAAGGACTAATTTTATGAGTGAAATAACCGGATGTATAGTAACTTATAATTCAATTTCTTCACCGAGGAAAAAGAAAGAACTTGAAACGGCGGTAACATCCATGCTGAAATACACAGCACCGCTTGATTTTAAACTTTATATTGTAGATAATAACTCGCAGGATGGGACAGCGGATTATATAAGAAGCGCATTCCCGCAGGTTTCGGTTATTTGCAACGGCATAAATGCGGGATTCGGTGCGGCGCATAATCTGATGCTGGATAAAATTGACAGCAAATATCACTTTGTTATCAATCCGGATGTTGAAATGAGAAGCAATGTTATCGGTGATATGTGCGCTTTTATGGAAACGCATCCAGAAGCGGGGGCCTCTTCTCCGAAAATATGTTTTCCGGACGGACGTCTGCAGATTCTTGCAAGAAAGAATCCTAAAATAAAATATCTTCTGGCTTCCAGGTTTGCAAAAAGCAGAGAAGAGAGTAAGCTGGTCCGTGAATACTGTATGTTGGATGAAAACATCAGCGGTCCGATTATGGTGGAAAACGCTTCAGGATGTTTTCTTTGTTTCAAAACGGAAGTCTTTAAAAAGCTGAACGGTTTTGATGAAAGATATTTTATGTATTTTGAAGATTATGATATACTCAGAAGATTGAACAAAATTGCAAAGCTGTATTATTTGCCTGATGTTGTGGTATACCATGAATGGGGAAGGGACAGTTCAAAAAATAAAAAGCTTTTGCAGATACATATCATATCTGCTTTAAAATACTTTGCCAGATGGGGGCTATCAAGCTGAAAGGGGTAAACAATGGAGGAAGTGAACAGCGTTTCCTTTACGGAAAAATCAGGCGAGAGCTTGATTAAAGGTCTCGGGAAATATAAAAATCTTATAAAAGAACTTGTCAGAAAAAATATAAAGCTTCAGTACCGCGGTTCGGTGCTCGGTCTTTTTTGGACCTGTCTGCAACCGCTGCTTACGATGATTGTTCTGGCTTTTGTTTTTTCGATGATATTTGGCAAAAACAGCGTTAAAAATTACCCGGTATATCTGTTAACGGGACGTCTGCTGTATGATTTTTACAGCGGGTCAACCAAAAAGGCTATGCGTTCAATCAGAGCGAATGCGTCTATCATCAAAAAGGTTTATGTTCCGAAATATGCATATCCGCTTTCTAATGTGATATCAACATTTATAACATTTGCAATCAGCTTGATTGATTTGGTTCTCGTTATACTTTTTTTCAATATTTTCGTTCCCGAGAAAGCGATTCATATCACTTGGTGGGTTTTTCTTGCAATTGTTCCGATTATTATTCTTGCAATTCTTTCAACCGGAGTCGGGTTTATCCTTGCAACGCTTGAAGTGTTTTTCAGAGACATTGAGTATCTTTATGACGTTTTTTGTTTACTTTTGTTCTATATGACTCCGATTGTTTACACAATCAATTCTCTGAAACTTGGCAGTCTTTCGTTGATTCTCCGAGCGAATCCGCTTTACGGAATCATATCATTTTTCCGAGCGTGCGTAACAGGAGATCCGGTAACAATGGCAAGTATGTTTACCTCCAATATGTGGATAAGCGTGCTTTATTCTTTTGTTTTCTCCGTATTAACGCTGATTATCGGCATATTGGTATTTAAGAAAAATCAGGATAAATTTATTCTTCACATCTAAGGGGGAGAAAAAGTGGAAAAAGACCTTGCGGTAAAAGTTAATAATGTCAGTATCCTTTTTAACCTCAACAAGGAAGGTGTGGATAATTTTAAGGAATATATGATAAAATTCCTGAAAAGGCAACTTCATTATGATGAATTTTGGGCGCTGACCGATATAAATTTTGAATTAAAAAAAGGCGAGCGTCTTGGAATCCTCGGATTGAACGGCGCAGGAAAATCAACGCTTTTAAAGACGATTGCGGGTGTCCTCAAACCGAGCAAAGGTTCGGTTGAAGTGCGCGGAGTTATCGCGCCTCTTCTTGAACTCGGCGCAGGATTTGACGGCCAGTATACGGGAAAGGAAAATATATTTCTTTACGGTGCCGTGATGGGCTACAGCAGGGAATTTCTTGAAACAAAGTATGATGAAATCGTTAAGTTTTCCGAACTGGAGAAGTTTATTGATGTTCCGCTGAAAAATTATTCTTCGGGGATGAAAGCCCGTCTTGGTTTTGCTATAGCAACAGCGGTTGAGCCCGAAGTGCTGATTTTGGACGAAGTACTCAGCGTTGGTGATGCAAAATTCAGAAAAAAGAGCGAGGCAAAGGTACAGTCTATGTTTGATAAGGGTGTGACCGTACTGTTTGTTTCTCATTCTGTTGAACAGGTAAAGCGTATATGCAACAAAGTGATTCTTCTTGACCACGGTAAAATTGCGGCAAGCGGCGCGGTTGATGATATATGTGCGCTTTATGAAGAGAAAATCGGCAAAAGCCTGGACGGTCAGATGAAAGACGTTGAAAACGATTTGAAAAAAACAAAAGATAAGATTTCAAAGATTATGAAAAAGGCCGAAGAGACCGGTGAAAGCATATCCAGAAAGAATATTGACGGCGTTGCCGATGAGCTTAATGATATACAAAATAAGCTCGATGTTACGATGGAGCGGGGAAAATCTGATTCGGAAGCGGCTCCGGAAGGTGAAAAGAAATGATTTTTGCTCTTGTGCTTGCAGGCGGAAGCGGAACAAGGTTTGGCACCAGTACGCCTAAACAGTTCCTTGAAATATGCAAAAAACCTGTTATCATATACAGCATAGAGGCTTTTTGCAAGGCTGAAAATATCGATGGCGTAATCGCTGTTGTTCCGAAGGAATATATATCAAAAACGCGTGATTTAATATGCGCTTACGGTCTGAATGCTTCGGTTGCGGCGGGCGGTGCAGACCGAAATGAATCGCTGATGAACGGAATCAGATTTATTGAGAGAGCATACGGGCTTGACGAGGATACTGTTGTTTTAACGCATGATGCGGCGAGGCCTTTTGTCACACAGCGCATAATTTCCGATAATATATATGCTTTGAACGCGTATGATGCGTGTGATACATGCATACCTGTTACCGATACGGTTATTCAGGCTGAAAACGGCGTTGTGCGCGCCATGCCGGAAAGAAAAACGGTATATCAGTGCCAGACTCCGCAGACATTCAGAGCAAAAAAATTATATGAATACTATTATTCGCTTTCCGAACAGGAAAAATCTTCGCTTACAGATGCGGGTAAAATATTCTTTTTAAAAGGTGAGGATGTAAAGATAGTAAACGGGCATGTTGACAATATCAAAATAACGTATCCCGGAGATTTGTCCGCTGCGGAGATTATATGTAAAAAGGCAGAATATAAATGAGAGATATTTTATATTGTATTTTTGGTTTATGTTTCAATATTTGCAGGATTTTTAAAGTTAAAAGACACCGTGCGATATTGATGTGCCTCCATAATGAAGGAGAAAACGGTGCGCTTTCCATGCTTGAAAGCGCATTAAATGATTACGGCGAATATGAAATCATTTGGTTCAGACGTGAAGATATGTTCTCATCTCCGAAATCCACATTCAGGTTTTTTACTTATTATGCAAGAATGCTGGCAACGGCAAATTATGTTTTTTTAAATGATAATTTTATGCCGATGTCTGGTATGCGTTTTTCGGATGAAACTACGGTGATTCAGCTTTGGCATGGGGACGGCGTTTTGAAAAAATCTCTTCTTGCTACACAGCAGTCACCGAAAATCCGCAGGAGGCTTATGAAAATAAATGCAAAGCTTGATTATCTTGTGGTTACGTCAAAGAACGTTATAGATGTTTATGAGGAGACTTTCGGAATAGATAGAAGTAAAATCAAAGCATTAGGTTCTGCAAGGCTTGATTATTTTTTCAAGGTCGATCAGGAAGAAATCAGAAATAAAATCGTTTCGGAATTTCCTTCATGCAGGAATAAAAAAATTGTTCTTTATGCCCCGACTTTCAGAGACAATACAGAAAAAAACAATGAACTGCTCAGCCATTTTCCGTTTGAAGAGTTCGGTCAACTCGATGATTACAGGTTGCTGGTGCGGCTTCACCCCCAGGCGGGAGGTCCGAATCATGCAAAAGGAGCGTTTATAAACGTTACGAATTATCCGTCTGTCAGCGAGCTTGCTGTTGCTTCGGATATACTTATAACCGATTATTCTTCCATTACGTCCGATTTTGCGGTTCAGTCCAAACCGGTTGTAGCTTATGCTTTTGACCTTGATTATTTTACGGAAAAAGAAAGAGGTTTTCATTTTGATTATGAAAGCTATATGCCCGGACCTGTTGCAAAAACACCGGAAGAATTGCTAAACATTTTTAAATCGGGTGATTTCAAAACCGAAAAACTTGAAAAATTCGTAAAGTATAATTTCGATTATCGGGATAAATATAACTGCGTCAGGATTATAGAAAAGCTTGTGAAATAAATTTTTCCGTTTATCCGCACATGCGGATGACAAAATATACCATATTCATCTTAATATTTCTTTCATTTTATGCAAAACTACAAATATAAAAATAAGCCATGATTTTGCTTGAAAAATTTTGTTAATGTGGATATAATAATACTGTAAAAATATTTTTAAAATGGAGGAATAATCCAATGGTTAAAGTTGCAATTAACGGATTCGGCCGTATCGGTCGTCTCGCATTCCGTCAGATGTTTCAGGCAGAGGGATATGAAGTTGTTGCTATCAACGACTTAACAGATCCGAAAATGCTTGCGCATCTTCTTAAGTATGATTCGGCACAGGGTAGATATGCTCTCGCTGATAAAGTAGAAGCTACTGAAGATTCCATCATCGTTGACGGAAAAGAAATCAAGATTTATAAGGAAGCTGATGCAAACAACCTTCCTTGGGGAAAAATCGGTGTAGATGTTGTTCTTGAATGCACAGGTTTTTATACTTCAAAGGCAAAGAGCCAGGCACATATCAATGCAGGCGCTAAAAAGGTCGTTATTTCAGCTCCCGCCGGAAATGATCTTAAAACAATCGTTTACAGCGTTAACAACGATATTCTTACAGAAGAAGATACGATTATTTCTGCCGCTTCGTGCACAACAAATTGTCTTGCTCCTATGGCTAAGGCACTTAACGATTATGCACCGATTCAGAGCGGTATCATGACAACTGTTCATGCTTTCACAGGTGATCAGATGGTCCTTGACGGTCCGCACAGAAAGGGTGACCTCAGAAGGGCGCGCGCAGCAGCAGTTAACATTGTTCCCAACTCCACAGGCGCCGCCAAAGCAATCGGACTTGTTATTCCCGAACTTAATGGCAAACTTATCGGTTCTGCACAAAGAGTTCCCGTTCCCACAGGGTCAACAACCATTCTTGTTGCAGTAGTTAAGGGGCAAGATGTTTCTGTTGAAGGAATCAACGCAGCCATGAAAGCTGCTTCTTCCGATTCTTTCGGTTATACAGAAGAGCCGCTTGTTTCTTCTGATATTATTGGCATCACTTACGGTTCTCTCTTTGATGCTACCCAGACAATGGTTACAAAGATTGATGATGATACCTATCAGGTTCAGGTAGTTTCATGGTATGACAATGAAAACTCCTATACAAGCCAGATGGTTCGCACAATCAAGTATTTTGCAGAACTCGGCTGATTAAAACGAAACGGATTAGACAACCCGTCGGTACTTATGTATCAGCGGGTTTTGTTTTTGTGAAAATATAGATGTCAAACAGGGGAAAGCCTGATAACGATGCCTTTTGCAATATACCGTGTTAAAAATGTGCATCAAGCATTTCGGCTTAACTGCGTTTCTTGCCTTCTAAAACTTTTTATCCCTATCCGGCAAAGCAAGTTGCTTTTTTCAATAAAATGATTATAATTTAGTTCAGATATATATTTAACAGAAAAGGAATTAACAATATGAAAAAGCGGTTGATTGCAATAGTTTTCTTATTAACAGTGTCCGCATTGATATTTTCGTTGCCCGCGTCGGCACACGGCGTTTCCGTTTGTTTTGATAACAGTCCGGTGAACGAAATTACCGTTCCGGACGGCTGTTTAATCATTATGCCCGATGACAATCCAAATGATAAAAAGTTTGATGAATATTCACAGACAGGCGAAAAAATAGTAAGCGCTGTAAAAAATGCCGGCTATTTTACAGACGTTATGCATTTTGACAGAAAAACAGGCAATGCAGATTATGATATAACCGTATCTGCATTTTCTTCCGGGATTGAGCTTGAGAGCTTTTCTGTAATGCGTGAAAAAAGACTGGAAAAGAAAAAAGAAAGTTACAGAGAAGCACTGGAGGATTCTTTAATAGAAAAAGACTGTTTTATTTATGAACACGGCGGTTTTAAGTATATTGTTCTTGAAGCAGATAATAGTTATGAAAATTCAAAAATCATTAAGTATGTTACCGTTGCGGGAAACAAGGAGATTACATTTGCCGCTTGTGCGTATGATAAAGATAACCGTGAACTTTGCGATTCGGTAAGGGAACTTATCAAAGATGTTGTCGATTCCGCTAAATACAGTGAAAGCATAAAAGATGCCGAAAAAATTGCGGTTGAAAAGAAACAAAATTCTTTTAAAATAAGCATGATTATATGTGCGGCGGTAGCCGTAGCGGTGCTGGTAATCTTAATTGTATCAGTTTTGAGTATGAAAAAATCAAGAAGAAAAATAAAACAGTCAGAATCGATTATTAATGCCGTCCGCGAAACAAAATAAATTTTATCAGTACTAAAAACACGACGAATACAGAGGCGTTGCCATAACTAAGTGTTGCTTAACACTTATTCTTTTCAGCAATAATTGCGTAAAAAAGCACTATAAGTTGTTAAGCTTATAGTGCTTTTTATGCCTTAGTCTAACTAAAAATCTAAAGGTTTTCAGTGCTTTTAGATGCGCAGAAAAGGAAAATTGTCTATCATTTCGTTCAAAGTGCAACACAGCTATTGCTGTGCGAGTGTTTTGGGTTATATTTTCAACAGTAGCCTTTCGGATTATTTTTTTGCCAATTCCAGGAATCCGCACACATTTTTTCAATGCCGTATTCTGTTTTCCACCCGAGTTCTTTCAGTGCTTTGGAGGGGTCTGAATAACATGTGGCAACATCTCCCGGACGTCTAGGGCAAATTTTATATTCAATCTTTTTCCCGCTTGCCTTTTCAAATGCTTTAACCACATCAAGAACGCTGTATCCGACTCCTGTGCCGAGATTATATGTGAAGAGTCCTGTTTCCTCAAGTGCTTGCTTAACTGCAACAATATGACCTTTGGCAAGATCAACAACATGAATATAGTCGCGTACGCCTGTTCCGTCATGGGTATCGTAATCGTTGCCGAAAACATTCAGAAAAGGTCTTTTGCCTACGGCAACCTGCGTTATGTAAGGCATAAGATTATTTGGTATTCCGCTCGGATCTTCGCCGATTCTTCCGCTTTCATGCGCGCCGATCGGATTGAAATATCTTAGCCTTTCAATGCTCCATTCCTTATCTGAATGATACAAATCGGCAAGAATTTTTTCTATCATAAGTTTGGTTCTGCCATACGGATTGGTAACACCGCCGGTAGGCATATCTTCTTTGAGCGGAGAAACGTTGTTTTCTCCGTAGACCGTGGCACTGGATGAAAATACGATTTTTTTGCATCCGAACGCGCTCATCACTTCAAGAAGTTTAACAGTTCCCGTAATATTGTTATCGTAATATTCAAGCGGTTTCTGTACGCTTTCTCCAACTGCCTTGAGACCTGCAAAGTGAATGACGGCTTCAATGTTTTCCGTTTGAAACATTTTTGCCATCGCCTGTGCGTCTCTTATGTCGATTTTATAAAACGGAAAATGTTTTCCCGAGATTTCTGTGATTCTCTCAAGCACTTCTCTTTTGGAATTGGAAAAGTTATCAAGCACAACAATATCATAACCCGCATTAAGGAGCTCAATGCAAGTGTGGCTTCCGATATATCCTGAACCGCCGGTTACCAAAACAGACATAATTCATTCCTCCAAAAAATAAATAAATTGGTATTTTTAATTATTATATCATAAAAACAGGCATTTACAACATTAAAATTTGATGATAGTTTAAGTCTAAAATTCTTGTATACTTGCAAAAAATATGGAATTGTGTATAATGTTATTCGTGAAAAAGAAAGGGGTAATTTATGAAAGAGAATAAAATGGGGACGATGCCAATACCCAAACTGCTTATAACGATGAGCTTACCCATTATTATTTCTATGCTGGTTCAGGCATTTTATAACGTTGTTGACACATATTTTATTTCAATAGTCAGCCAGGAAGGTGTAACAGCGCTGGGCTATGCGTTTTCAATTCAGAATTTGATGATAGGTGTAGCAACGGGAGTTGGCGTAGGTATTAACGCACTGGTTTCGCGTGCATTGGGAGAAAAAAAACCGAAACATGCGGCAAAAGTCGCCATGCAGGGTGTGTTAATTGCCGTCATCAGTACAATCATTTTTATGCTGGTAGGCATTTTTGCTTCCGGTCCGTTTATGAAAACACAGCTTGCAGGTGTTGAGGGTACCAGCGAAGCGGTAAAACAAACTATTATTCAGGACGGTACGGATTATTTAACGATTGTATGCGGTTTAAGCATAGGGCTGTTTTTGCAGGTAACGTTTGAAAGAATACTTCAGTCAACCGGCAAAACGGTTTATACGATGATTAGCCAGGCGAGCGGTGCCATAATAAATATAGTACTCGATTGGATTATGGTAACAGGGCAGTTTGGCTGTCCGAGGATGGGAGTCAAGGGCGCTGCATACGCAACAATTATAGGGCAGTGCTTTGCGGCAGTACTCATTATTGTACTCAATCATTGTAAAAATACAGATTACAAGCTTAAACTTAAATATTTAAAACCGGATTTCAGGATTATGGGCAGAATCCTTGCTATTGGTCTGCCAAGCGTGCTTATGGTATGCGTAGGTTCGGTTATGAATTATTTGCTGAATAACTGGGTTTTTGCCAAATACGGGACGGATCCGGTTACTGTTTTTGCATATTACTTTAAATTGCAGTCATTTATCTTTATGCCTGTGTTCGGACTCAATAACGGGCTTGTTCCAATCGTGGCATATAATTACGGAGCAGGTTATAAGGACAGGCTTTATAAAGCAGTCAAAGTTGCTTTTGTTTGTGCTGCGGCACTTATGGCTGTTGGGCTTATATTGTTCCAGGTTATGCCGAGGCAGATACTTTCCGTATTCAGCGTTTCGGATTCCGTTATGAAAGTCGGCATCCCGGCGCTACGCATCATATCTATTTCCTATATATTTGCAGGCTTCTGTATAGTAGGAGGTTCAGTATGTCAAGCGCTCGGGAAAAGCATTTACAGTTTTTTCGTTTCGCTTGGTAGACAGCTTGTTGTGTTGATTCCGGCGGCGATGATACTTTCCGCTGTTTTTAACAGAATAGACGCGGTTTGGTGGGCATTTCCGATCGCGGAAGTTATGTCCATTATACTCACATCCATCTTCCTCAGGCATGTTTTAAAGAAGATTGACTGGAACAGAGATAATATAGGCGAGGATGACCAATAAACGAACTTGATAAAAACATAAAAACTCATTTAAGGAAAGACTTAATAGTGGCAAGTAACTATTTGCCGCAGAGGGCGGTGTGACTGTGTATCACACCTCCTTTCTGCGTCCATAGGCTGTTTCCGCAATGATAGGCTCGGAGAGCGCAGGTAGTTCACCTCATTCACAAAGTTGAAGTGAATCACGATCCTCTGCTGGCGCTTGCCGCCGGACTTGTCCGGCGCATAGACAATGATCTTCCTGATATATTCATTTACAATTGTCTGCGTCAGCTCCGGCACTGGAGCCAGTTCTCCTGAAATCCCTCGGCATCCTCCCGGATATACTCGCTGACTGCCCGGATGCGTTCCAACACCAGTTCCCGCAGGACATCTTTCCGGATATAGTGCGCTGAACAGGTGCCGCGTCCACTTTTGTATTTGGCACAGACATAGTGATCCTGCTTACCCTCGAAGCTCTTGCAGGTGCAGAAGTGGAGCTTGCTGCCGCAGTCGGCGCATTCCA
>CAZURV010000019.1:0-34340 GCA_964623515.1 uncultured Eubacteriales bacterium
TTAGCCGACGCGGAGCGGCGGAATGGAGATTATTATGAAAACACTAAACACAATTATATTTTCACTATTATCGAAATAAATTTTTAAATCACGGTTTCTTTATTCAGATGCGAACGGAAAAAAGCACACGTTTCGTCCAGCGTTTGAACTCCGGGACCCGATTCAGGCTCAAGCACTGCAAATACATGCGGCAAATCCTTACCGTCTGTTTTCGGCCAGTCCATAAGTTTACATTCAATTCCTCGTTTCTGCAAATCAGCATATGCTCGCCGCGTTTGCTTGAGCGCCAAAAAATCTCCGCTGGAGGTAATTAAAAACGTAGGAGGCATTGATGAAGCTTCGTCAAGAACCTTATCAAAATCAAGATATGCAGCGGTCGGTTTGTTTTTATATCCCCTGCCCCACATTCTTCTCGTATACATACCAATCCATGATTTATCATCCATATAGGCAACAGGGCTTGTAAGCGTTAATGCGTCAAGCTTCATTCCGCTGTCGACAACACCGAATACCTCTCTAAGCTTTGAACTGTTCATAATTGCGGCTGTAAATGCTGCAAGCATACCGCCGGCACTGTCTCCGGTAAGCATAATATGATTTTCATCAGCGGGATAATTATGCATATGCAATTTTATCCATTTAAGCGCCTCCGCACATTCTCTGAGTTGTTCCGCAGGAGACGCACAATCAGGCACAAGCGTATAGCTCATGCTGAAAACACAAAATCCCCGCTTTGCAAGATTCAGATTGTAAAACTTATTCAAATCTTTGGTGGCATACATCCATCCGCCGCCGTGAATATCAATAATAACCGGCAACTTCTCATTTTCGCGCTCTTCCGGATAATATACATCAAGCAGATGCTGCCACTTACCGTCGTCAATATAGGATATATCGTTAATTTCCCTGATTCCGGCAGGTTTCGTATGCTCTGCATGTAATTTATTGTCGCTGTGTTCAGTAATTTTCCAAAATCCCTTGCAAAGGGTATAAAATAATCCCATAATTTCTCCTTTACTGCGGAAACATCATCTTGTATTCAAGATCAAGAGACGCCTGGCTCATTTTAATTCCGTAAAATTTTGTGTTGATAACCGAAATCTTCATATCCATGATATAAGTTGCGGAAGAAATCATATAAGTTGACGGATCAAACGTTGCCGTTATCGTGCCTCCGCTATAGTAAAGGCTTAGATTCTTATCGAGATTGCCGCCGTCCGTGAATGAAGCTTTCATATCCTCCATAGTGGTTTCTATTCCTTCAAAAACATTAAACGCCTTGCCCTGAGAACCTTTCCCTGCCGTAGGTTTTTCTTCTGCTTTGGGAACAATATGAACGGTAACTGTACCGTCGGAATTTGTCACCATACTTGCGCTTTCGATATCCTCTGCCGTAAGCATACACTCTGCGAATTTGTTCTTGTCGGTATACGGCGGGAGTTGCATATTGGTTTCATTTTCCCATGCGGCGTTGATGATACCGTTGATGATTTTTTCAAGCGCGGCATTCGGTTCGTTTTTTATCAAGATGTTGGATATTGTTACTTTTTCGTTCTTGCCGAGGAACGTGCCTGTTGCCTTGGTTTTATTATAAGCTTTAATATATTCCGGAAGAATTTTTGATATATCGGTTTCTTTTTCTCCCACTGCCTGTGCAGAAGAATCCGAAACGGCACTTTCGGCATCTTCCTTGCCTCTGCAACCTGCAAAAGCGCACAAAATAATGGAAAGCATTAAAAACACTGCTATGCTTTTCGTAAATCTATTCATAGTTCCTCCTGTTGATTTCAACTTAAAACAATCTCATCTTTATAAAATAATTGTACTATTTTACGAAACTTTAATCAACATATTTTTTTAAATCCGTTTCAAGCGAATCCCATTCCTCCATATACGTTAACTGCAGTTCCTCAAGATGTTCAAGTTCTTCCTGCAACTTCTGGAGTTCCATATAGTCGCTGAGAACCTTTTCATCATTAAGCGCTTCAGTCACTGTTCTTATCTCTGTATCAATATTGTCAAGCTCCTTTTCCAATTTTGCGAGTCGCTGTTCCTTTTTTCGCTTCTCTTTTAAAGGGGTTGTAAACTGTTTCTTTACAGGTTTCGCTTTATTCGAAACTTCCTCATATTTTAATTGGGACGGCATTCTGTGTGCTTTATAAAAATCATAGCCGCCGTTATAAAGATTGGCGCCGTTTTTCGTAATTTCTAAAATGCGTGAAGCAATTTTTCGGATAAAATATCTGTCATGCGATACGAAAAGCAAGGTGCCGTTATAATCGGAAAGCAGTTTTTCAAGCGTTTCTTTTCCAACAATATCCATATGGTTTGTTGGTTCGTCAAGCATGAGAAAATTCGGCCTGCGCTTAAAGATTTTACAAAGCTCGAGGCGTACCTTTTCTCCGCCGGAAAGAGAATTTACCGGTTTAAAAACATCATCCTGCCTGAAAAGGAATGCCCCTAAATCACTGCGCGCCTCTGTGGCGGACAAAAACGGAAACAAATCCCAATAATCATCCAGCACGGTTTTATCCGATTTGTACTGTGCCATCTGCTGATCAAAATATCCTGTTTCAACCTGACTGCCAAGCTGGTAATCCCCGCCTAACGGAGGGATTTTTCCTGCAAGCGTTTTTAAAAATGTAGATTTTCCGATACCGTTTCCTCCGACAACAGCAATCTTATCTCCTTTTAATATTTCAAGATTCACAGTTGAAAGCACATTTTTATATCCTACCTGAAGCTCTTTTGCCGAAAGTACATTTTTAGCGCTTTCTATTCTCGGCGTTATATCCATAAAAAAGCTTCTTGTATCCGCACGTTCGGGGGCTTCCATGCGTTCCATTCTCTCGATTTGCTTCAGCTTTGCCTGTGCCGTTGAGGCTTTCGTTGCTTTATATCTGAATCTGTCAGCGACGTTTTGAAGATGTTCAATCTTTTTTTGCTGTTCCTCAAACGCCTTTTGACGGTTCGCATAATCCATTTTCTTTTTTTCGGCATACGCACTGTAATTGCCGAAATACTTTTTCAATGTTCCGTACTCTATCTCATAAACGATATGCACCACCCTGTCCAGAAATTCCCGGTCATGCGAAACAAGAACAAAAGCTTTTTTATAAGATGTCAGATACTCCTCAAGCCATTCAACCGCCGTTATATCAAGATGATTGGTGGGCTCATCAAGCAAAAGCACATCGGGCTTTGAAAGAATCAAACGAAGAAATGCAATCTTTGTCCGCTGTCCGCCGGAAAATTCATCAAGACGCTTGCTTTTGTCTTCATCGGTAAAACCGAAATTTTGAATCGCACTTTCCAGCTCCCTTTTATAATAATAGCCTCCCGCATTTGTAAACATATCCTGCAAAAGGGAATACCTTTTTATCTGCTCCTCCGAGTTCATATCTGCAAGCAGACAGTTCATTTCTTGCTCCATATTGAGTATGGGCCGATACGCTTTTTCTATCTCTTCAATCATGGTTATACCATCATCGTCAAAAGCAGTCTGATTCAGATAACCTATAACGGGGTTTCCGGAACGCACAACCGATGAATCCTCCCCATTGTCCATATACGCGGGTTCATATTCCCCGGTCAGCAATTTCAACAGCGTTGTTTTTCCGCATCCGTTTCTTCCGACAACAGCAATATGATCGTTCGCATTAATTTCCATATTCAGTTTTTTAAGAACAACATTCGCCCCGAAAGCGGCATACACATTATTTAATTTTAACTGCATTTAAATTACTCCGTACGCAAGGCAACAACAGGATCTTTCTTTGCCGCGATACTTGCAGGAATCAAGCCCGAAATAAATGTCAGCAATACGCTTATAGCTATCAAAATCAGTGCCGCATACCAAGGCAACGCGGCCACGCCTTCAATGGCTGTGTAATGCGCGATGAGCCAGTTTATAGGCTGATCGAGCAAAACCGTCACAAGGATTCCTATCACGCCCGAAACAAGTCCGATAATCAGCGTTTCGGCGTTAAATACATTTGAAACGTCCCTTTTTGACGCGCCTATTGAACGCAATATGCCGATTTCTCTTGTTCTCTCAAGAACCGAAATATAAGTTATGATTCCAATCATTATGCTGGAAACCACAAGGCTAATCGCGACAAAAGCAATCAAAATATAACTTATCGTTTTCACGATTTTGCTTACGCTGGACAGCATCAGCCCGATATAATCCGTATACTGAATCTGCTTTTCTTCTGAAACACTTTCGTTATATGCACTAATGGCGTTTGTTATTGCCTCTTTGCTTTCAAAATCTTTCGCATAGATATTTATCGATGTGGGTGCATTACGGTCTCCCGCGCCGAACTTTTTCAGATTGCCTTCATAGGAGGAGCTCTGTTCCTGCATCTGTTCCATATACTGCGGAATCATAGCCTGCAAATCTTCCTCGCTCATTTTGCTGATATAGCTTTCAACCATAGCAAGCTGGCTGGCGGGAACGAAGCTTTTCATAAGCGTCAACGCATTTTCCTTTGTGATTTTAACACCGTTCACATAATAAGAGCCGTCTTTTTGTTCAACCTGATATCCGTCGGAAAACGCCGTACCTGTTAAAATATTGGTTTCTTTGTTGTTTTTTTGTGCACGGACAACATCGGAAGAATTGCATTTGTCAAGAATATAATCCGTCAGTTCAGCAGTATAACCGATAGACCCTATTTCCTGAGACGCAATCGCAGCATCTCCGCTTTTTATAATGCCGACAACCTTGATTTTCAACCCGTTGTCCACAAGATTTTTAACATAATCCGAATTTGATGACATATCGCGGTAAACAAGCCCGGATTTTTTATAAAAGTCAGACCCCGGAATAACGCTGAATTCCTGATTCATAATCTGATCGTAAGAAAAACTGCTTACTGAAATTTTATTTGTATCGTCAGAGCTTTTTCCGAGATTATTGACGATATCCTTAAATTCCGCCTGATCCAGAATCCCCAAAGAATACAGCGTATAATCCGAAACCTCATTGTTTTTGTTTACAATCAGGCAAACTTCGTTATAAGCAGACGGAAGCCTTCCCGCCACAACATCATACTGCGACCGAATAAACGCAGAATCGCCCACAAGCTGTTTAAAGACATTCGCATATGTGGAATACGTAGATTCAAACATTGTGCCTTCATAAAGCGATTCAACGCCCATATCGTCCAGCAGAGGACTTGGGTTCACGCGGACAAGCCCTTTATCCGTATCCGCGCGATAAATATTGAGTTCTCCGCCATAGCTGTACTGAATATCAGTTGCATATTCATCTATTTTACATTCATCACTGTCAATATAAGCCTTAAATGAAGTAAGATCATTTTTCGTTACTCCGGAAAGCATTGTATTCATCATTTGGCTCATAATGCTGTTTGAATAAATTTTCTTTTCCTGTTCGGCATTTTCGTGCGATGAGGTATTGCTTCCCATAGCCGCACTCATCATATTTTCTATATCAGCGGACTGCTCATCAATCGTAATCGGATATGAAGAAAGCGTGTTCTCCTCAACGCTGTTAATATATCCCTGGAAACCGCTGGAAAGCGAAAGAATAAGTGCGATGCCGATGATACCGATTGAACCGGCAAACGCAGTGAGGAACGTACGTACTTTTTTCGTGAGCAGATTATTCATACTCAGTCCGAACGCCGTGCCGAAAGACATATCCACTTTGTATTTTTTTCTTTTTTCTTTTTTCTCTGATTTTTCGCTCTGCACCGCTTCTATGCTGTTATAAGGATTGCTGTCGGAAACGATCTTTCCGTCCACAAGTTTTACGATACGAGATGAATACTGCTCCGCCAAATCGGGATTGTGTGTAACCATAATAACAAGCCTGTCCCGACTGATTTCTTTGAGTATCTCCATAACCTGAATACTTGTGGTGCTGTCCAGCGCGCCCGTAGGTTCGTCGGCAAGGATGATTTCCGGATTATTCACAATTGCACGTGCTATTGCAACGCGTTGCATCTGACCGCCCGACAACTGATTCGGTTTCTTGTTCAGCTGATCTCCGAGCCCCACTTTTTCCAGCGCATCAGCCGCACGTTTTCTGCGCTCCTCTTTGGAAATACCGGAAATTGTAAGTGCCAGTTCCACATTCCGCAAAACGGTCTGATGAGAAATCAGATTATAATTCTGGAACACAAATCCGATAGAATAATTTCGGTAGGCGTCCCAATTATAGTCGGTAAATCTTGTTGTAGAAACACCGTTAATCTTTAAATCTCCGTCTGTGTATCTGTCCAGTCCGCCAATGATGTTCAGAAGCGTGGTTTTTCCACATCCGGAATGACCGAGAACCGAGACAAATTCATTTTCCCGAAATTCAATTGAAACCTCCCTCAAAGCTTCAACCTGTTCCTCCCCTGTCTCATACACCTTTGAAATTTTTTCAAGTTTCAGCATTTCTTTTTCCTCGCATAATATTTTACTGCACGCAAAAGCGTTCCTTACAAAATAAATTCATGCAGATTCATCTGCGTTCAGAAGTTTCCTCCTGTAGGGTTTAACGGCATAACTCCCGGACTTTTTCTCCGGCCTTGTATGCCCGCTCTATATATCCCGGCATTTTCAAAGTTAAATGCGCTTTAATGTTTTCTTTATTACCGCTCAACCATTTAAAAGATTCTATCATTTCATCTTCTTTTGATATTTCCTGAACCGGTAGCACATAATTCTCCTGCGTGCCGAAAATATCTTCAGCTATCCCTCGTGCCTTGACCGAATAGCCCAGCACAACAACCGGCACGCATGATGAATATGCCGCAATCGTTGCATGCGTGCGCGCACCCATAAACATTTCGCATCTGCTTATGCAGCCTTTTATCTCCTCACAGGTGCCATCATCAATCATAACAATCCTGCCCGTTTCCTTAAATTTATCCAGCAAATCTCTCATAGCTTTGCGATCATCATTTATATCCCAAACAACGTGTGGTATAAGCGCAACGGAATAGTCAGTTTCCGCAAGAATATACTTTATAAGATTTTCAAAATTCACTCTGACTGCATCGGCATTTCCCGCATAATCCAGCGCCATTGGGCTGAGATTTAAACCGACAAATTTTTTCCCTTTGAGTTCATCGGGAAGATCCAGTTCCTTTTTAGGCAAAGTAAATGCGGGGTCGGGATAAAGATACGTATTTGGATTGATTTTTTTCAATGCCCTGTAAGTAATGGTTTCCCTCGCGGTTATAAGAGAATACGATTTTAAATCGGCGCTCATGCCGGAGTCAATGGAATCCGGTTCAACCGAACAGCCCCACAGCACGGTTTTAACGCCTTTGGAAACAAGCATTTTATTCTGAGAATAATACTGCGTGCATCCTTCATAGCAATAATTATCTCCGCCGATAGCAACACCTATTCGGTTTTTGCCGTTCCGGACCAAATCAGCAATACTTAAATACTCACTGTATCTGTTATTTTTCAACAGATGTATCTGCGCGGAAGCAAGCGCCTTCTTAAAAAAAGGTATCTTGCCCGAACGCAGGTTCTTCACTTCCAAAATCTTATCAATTCCGTACTTTCTGTCTTCATCGGGAGCAAGAGAATAAACGGTTTTCACGCTGTTTCCTATGATTTCCGCCGTCGTTCTGACCAGAGCCTCGCAGCCGTGATTTCCGCTTCCGCCGTGTGAATATAAAAATATTTCTTTCATATATTTTATCCTTTATTTTTGTTTGTAAATATAATAACGAGCAAGCCCCTTATTGAAGCATTTGTTTCGGCAAACGTATATTTATTATAATATCTTAATATTTTTTTTTCAATCATTTTAAGGAATAATAGACATAAAAACAAAGATTGTATAGATTTAATGCGCAGCACTTGTATATTGCTCTGCGAAACTGTTATCCTACAATGGAAGAAAACCTGATACAATGAAAAAACAGCGCCTTGAAAACGCTGCTTTCCCAAGTTATTAAATTTTCAAAGAATATATCTAAACTCCCATAAAGATATATCCTTTCAGAAAAAGTCTATCTTAAACCCCCTGATAGATTTATTCCTTGATATATATTTTACATTATAATTGGATTTTAGACAATATAAATATTGAATATTTTTTTAATATTTTTTGCTTATTTTTTTAGCATAATATACAATAAAATTGCCTTTTTTGCGTTATGAAGGATAAAAAAAGGATGTATTAGTATTCCTCATATAAAATGCTAATTTCTATTTTGCAAATCGATGCTACACAACTCAATACCGTCAAGTTCTTTAAGTGCAAACAGCGTTCCGTCAAGTATGCCGTATGAATGGGCAGTACCGTTTTTCGGTATTGCCACACTTCCCACATTGATATAGATAAAACTACCGCAGTCCGTTATTTCAGGAATATGAAAATGTCCACATACAAGCACATGGTGATAATCCGCCGAAAATGGGTTTTTCTTATTGTAATGTTGTCCGTGTGTGACAACAAAGTTTATTCCGTTGATTTTCATCTCCCGAAACGGTTCTTCTATATTAAAATCCAAAACCATCTGATCAACCTCGGCATCGCAATTGCCCCTGACGGCAATAATGTCGTCCTTTAAAGGATTCAGCATGGATATCACGCTTTTCGGCGAATATTCCTCCGGTAAATCATTTCTCGGGCCGTGATACAATATATCCCCGCAAATTACCAATTTAGCGGCGTTTTCCCTTTGATACGCTTCCAGCAGTTTCCGGCAGTAAAACGCACTGCCGTGAATATCAGAAGCAAATAGTATTTTCATTTTTATTCTCTCCGAAATCATTAATTAAAAAATAGGGGTAAAACGGACAGAGCTGCGTCTCTCCGCCTTAGTAAAAAGCCTCGGAATACAAAAAAAGTATTTCGAGACTTGATTCTTCAAAAAGGGGCTTCCCCTGTTATACAACTCGGCGAAGAGTAGTGTTAACTGTCTGAGAAATCAGAAGAAATTATATCCCTTAGCTGATTTTGAAAAGGAAACCCGCACCTTAGCGTCGAGGTCATCTTTGCTTAAGTGTATATATCGAATTATCTTTCCTCACGGAAATAAGACAGCCCGAGATGAGCCGGCCCCTGGTTTTCTTTTTTCTTACGTGTTGAACCGATTATCAGCACAATAATCGTTACAATATAGGGTAACATCTGTGCAATAAACGTGTTAACACTTATACCGAAAATCGACGGTACGTAATTATATGCCCAATAGCACAAACCGAAGATATATGAACCCCAAATCAGATTAATAGGCTTCCATGTTGCAAAAATAACAAGCGCAACAGAAAGCCATGCCAGACTTTCTATCGCATCGCCTGCGGCAGTTGCCCATGTGCCGTAATTATAATCCAGCACATAATAAACGCCGCCGAGTCCCGTTATACCCGAACCGATGCAAGTTGCAAGATATTTATATTTCACAACGTTGATTCCCGTTGCGTCCGCAGTAGCAGGATTTTCTCCGACAGCCCTGAGATTCAAACCGGTTTTGGTCCTATTGAGGAAAATCTGACATATTACGGCTATAACGATAACAAGATACATCATAAATCCGTAAGAGAAAAATATTTCGCCAAAAGACCCGAGTTCTGAAAGGAAAGGAATTTTTGTTGCAAATATCTTATTGGTGAATTCCGCCTTTGTGGAAACCGAACCGGTCGGGATAATATAAGTGCCGAAAAATTTGGCAAGTCCCACACCGAATATAGTCAGCGTTAGTCCCGTTATATTCTGATTCACCCTTAACGTTGCTGTAAGCAAACTGTAAAGCGCACCGGCAAGGAAAGATGAAAGAAAACCGCAGAGAATTGCGATGATTATTACCATCGCGGCATTCGGGTCCGCAACATTTGTTTCATATAAATATGCGCCCGCAAATCCGAAAGCGCCGCCGATACACATCGTGCCGGGAGTTCCGAGATTAAGGTTGCCTGCTTTTTCGGTAAGTGTTTCGCCTATTGCACCGTACATAATTACCGAACCGAAAATTACAGCCCTTGTAATCCATGCAATGATATTACTCATAAGATCAGGCCTCCTTATTCTTTTTTCGGAAATTGATTTTATAGTTTATAAAGAATTCCGCTCCGATAACGAAAAACAGAACTATACCGATTACTATTTTTGAAGCGCTTGAATCAAAAGCTTCGTTGCGGCTGGCAATCAACTCCGTGCCTCTTTCAAGCACAACAATGAAAAACGATACAAGAATCATCGTCAACGTGTTAAATTTTGAAAGCCACGCGACTATAATCGCAGTAAATCCATAACCTCCGCCGGTTGTAACGGAGCTTATAGAATGGTCTTTACCTGATACCGTAAGGAACCCTGCAATACCGCATACAGCCCCTGAAATAATCATGGTTCTGATGATAACTCTATTTACATTTATGCCTGCATAATTGGCAGTACTGACCGATTCGCCCACAACCGCAATCTCATAGCCCTGCTTTGTCTTTTTAAGATAAAAAAACATAAGCACAGCGATAATCAGCACAACCGCAACGGTAAACAGCCACTTTATATCAAACAAATCCGGCAAATATCCCGCTTTGGTACCTCGGTTTAGCTTGCCAAGGGAAGAAGCGTTTCCCTTCCACAAATCATAAAAATAATCCACAAGCTTTATAACAACGTAATTCATCATCAAAGTAAACAACGTTTCATTCGTATTAAATTTTGCCTTGAATACGGCGGGAAGCAAACCGCACGCCGCGCCTGCCGCTATGGAAGATACAACCATAACAATAAACAGTAGCCATGTGGGAAGCGAATTACCGAGATAAACCATGACAATGGCGGTAGCAAGCGCACCCGCAAGAAGCTGCCCCTCAGCCCCGATATTCCAGAACCGCATTTTAAAAGCCGGTGCGAGAGCAACCGAAAGGCAAAGTAGTTTAGCGGTAAACATAAGCGTGCTTGAAATATAAATTTTATTCCCGAGTGCACCTTCATAAATCGTGGCATATGTTTCGCTGATACCAACCCCCGTAACGAAATACATAAACAATCCTACTGTCAAAAAAGCAAGAAGCAACGCCACAGCCCTGAAGCCCCATGCTTTCGGAGCCGCTATATCGTTCCTTTTGGAAAGCCGGATAAGTGGTTCTTTTACAGATTTTTTCCCTTTACTCATTCTCCGCGGCCTCCTTTTTTATGTTTGTCATCATCAAACCGATTTGTTCTTTGGAAGCGCTTCTTGCGTCAACAATACCATTGACCTTTCCCTCACAAAGAATCATAATCCTGTCCGAAAGCTCAAGAAGCACGTCCAAATCCTCACCCACGAAAATAACGGCGACGCCTTTCTTTTTCTGTTCGTTCAGGAGATTATAAATAGCATAAGACGTGTTAATATCAAGCCCGCGAACCGCATATGCCGTCATTAGCACAGATGGTGCATTGGAAATCTCACGGCCTACAAGAACTTTCTGAACATTTCCTCCGGATAGCCTCCTTACAGGCGTATTTAGGCTGGGAGTAAGAACCTCCAGTTCCTCTTTAACATCTTCCGCAAGTTTTTTAGGCTCCTTAACGGATACAAGCGGAGAAGCGCCCTTGTCAAAAGAACGAAGCATCATATTGCCGGTCATACCCATGGAACCGACAAGCCCCATTCCAAGCCTGTCCTCCGGAACAAACGCGAGCGACACGCCCAAATCGCGGATAGCCTTGGGCGTTTTGCCGATCAGCTCTTTTTCTTCACCATCAGCGAGTTTGTAAATAATACTGCTTCCCTCTTCAGCTTTCTGCAATCCTGCAACAGACTCAAGCAATTCTTTCTGCCCGCATCCGGATATGCCTGCAATGCCGAGTATCTCCCCGCTGAACGCGTTAAATGAAATATCGTCAAGAACAAGCATTCCCTCTGCATTTTTACAGCTGAGATTCTTTATTACAAGACGTTCTTGAGGATTAACGGGCTCTGCTCTTTCGATGTTCAGTTCGACTTTTTTACCGACCATTTTTTCGGTAAGTAGCTCTTCGGTTGCTTCATTTATTCGAATATCTCCTACATATTCGCCTTTGCGAAGAACGGCTATTCTGTCTGAAATTTCAAGCACTTCATGCAATTTGTGCGTAATCATAACGATTGACTTTCCGTCCTCGCGCATATTACGGATAACATGGAATAGGTTTTCGCTTTCCTGCGGAGTAAGTACAGCTGTAGGTTCGTCAAGAATGAGTATATCTGCCCCTCTGTAAAGTACTTTAACAATTTCAAGCGTCTGTTTTTGCGAAACGGTCATATTATAAACTTTCTGATTCGGATCTACTTCAAAACCGTATTTATCACAGATTTCCTTGATTCTGGCGGCAATATCCCTTTTGTTATATTTCACGCCTTTGCCGAGTCCCAAAGCAACATTTTCACAAGCGGTAAAAACATCAACAAGTTTAAAATGCTGATGAATCATACCGATACCCAAATCAAAAGCATCTTTAGGTGAACGGATTGAAACGGCGTTTCCCTTAACATATATTTCACCCTCGTCCGGAAGATATATACCGGAAAGCATGTTCATAAGGGTCGTTTTTCCGCTTCCGTTTTCACCCAGAAGGGAAAGGATTTCTCCTTTGTAAATATCAAAATTTACCCTGCTGTTTGCCGCAATCGGTCCGAAAGTTTTGGTTATGTTTTCCATATGGACAGCTATTTCAGCCAAATGATGCACCCCCTAAACAATTTCGTTAAAAAGTTTAAAGGAAAGCCGCTACAGCGGCTTCCCTTTTTATTATCCCAGAAAAATGTTATTCTGCATTAAGCTCAGTTATCCCGTCTATTCTTACATCAAAGTAAGGCGCTGCGCGGAACGATGATTCATCAAAGTAAGATGTGTCGCCGTCCGTAATAATGCATTCTTTCTTTTCGCCTTGATAAATAACTTCTCCCGTTGCAAAATCGATATTTGAGAAATCGAATACGGAAGTTGTAAGAGCCTTACCCTCAACGGTGAATTTGGAAGTATCAAATACTTTAAGAGAACCGTCTTTAAGAGCGCTTTCAACTTCTTTAACTTTTTCATCGGTGCCTTCGGCACATGCCGTTCCGAGTTCTGTGATAGCAACAGCGTTATCGTCATAACCTTTGGCCCAATCCTGCATTTGGCTCATATCGCCTGAAGCTGCCGCGGCAAATAACTCTTTGTAGCATACACTCCAATTGTTTGTAGCAGAAGTAAGCGCAACGTCTTTTGCAACGTCAAGCATAGACACATTATAACCTACGCTGTAAGCAACCGTTCCGTTCTTATAAGCTTTTTCAACCGCTGTAGGAGCACCTGTTGAATCTGCATGCTGGCTGATGATAACGCATCCGTCTGCCATCAGGGTCTCCGCAGCCGCAGCCTCCCCTTCGATGTCAAACCATGAATTGGTATACTGAACTTCCATGGAAACCTTATCATATACGGATTTAACGCCGAGATAGAAAGCGGTGTAGCCCGAAACAACTTCTGCATACGGATAAGCGCCTACATAACCGATTTTAACATTGCCATCCGTATCAATATTTTTATCCGAAAGTTTTTGAGCCTTAACGAGTTCGGCAACTTTCATACCGGCAACCACACCGGATACATAGCGTGCTTCATAAATTTTTGTGAAAGCATTGTAAAAATTATCAAGCTTGCTGATAGCTGCATAATCGCCTGTCATAGCAACAAAATTTACATCGGGAAAATCTTCCGCAGCCTGGCTCATATAGTTTTGATGACCGTAGCTGTTTGAAACAATAAGCTGGCAACCCTGAGCAACTAGCTCCTGAGCAGCTGTATAGCACTGGTCTGATTCGGGAATACTCGGTTTCCAGACAATATTGTCATCTGCAATTCCGAGCTCTTTCGCTGCAGCTTTAATACCGTCCATATGCGCAAGAGTATATCCTTCTGTTTCATCACCGACAAGTATAACGCCTATTTTAAGATTCGACGCCGATGCAGCCGATGCCGTTTCTTCTTGTGTTTCGTTCTTGTTTGAGCAACCTGCAAAACAGGAAATCAGAAGAACTGCCGCTAAAAGAACCGCGATAATTTTTTTCATAATTTTTATCCTCCATTTTTTACAAGCGACTGAGTCTGCTTGGTTATTACATTAAAGTATCTGCCTGACAGAGTTGCCATTATTTACCATCGGAATTACCGTTGCGGTAAACAATCCTGCAATCGTCCATACTGTCAATTAGGGCAAGACTTTCCACACGTATACCCTGCGCACGGAGCTTGTCCCCTCCGCCCTGAAATCCTTTTTCAACAGCGACGGCGCAACCTGCAAGCGAAGCACCTGACTGACGCAGTATATCTATAAGACAGTTCAGCGCATTGCCTATGGCAAGAAAATCATCAACAATAAGGACAATATCGTTTTTGTTAAGAAACTGTTTGGATACAATAGCTGTATACTCGTTTTTGTGCGTAAAAGAATGCGCCCCGGCGCAGTATACATCGCCGGGAACGGTTGAGGTTTTATTTTTTTTGGCAAATACAACGGGTACGTTTATAACTGCGGCAACAGCCATTGCAATTGCGATACCCGAAGATTCAATCGTTAATATTTTATTGATTCCGCATCCTTCAAAAAGGCATGCGATTTCTCTGCCCATTTTCATAATAAAAGGAACATCAAGCTGATGGTTAAGAAAATTATCAACTTTCAGAACATTCCCCGGGAGCACAATACCGTCTTTTAAAATTTTCTCCTCAAGAAGTTTCATTCAAATATCCCTTACACGTTCATCAGTTCATACTATATCCTTTAATTAAACTTTATCACATCAAACCATACAAAGTCAATAAACAAATCAAACGAATTTCATTTTTGTTAAATTTGACAAAAGCTGAATGAAATAAACAATTTTTTTGTTATTGATGTAAATCAAATCTTAAATAACCTCTGTTTCCGATTCCTCCAATCATTCAGCGGATGACTCAAATCGCAGAAAATCCCGCCGACAAAAATTGGCGGGATTTAAACATCAGCAATAAGTGAGGTTCGCCCTTATTCAACCGGCAAAGGAGATTGTTCACTATCTGAGAAATCAAAGGGAATTGCGTCCTTCCTCAGCTTTTGGAATAGCGCTGCCTTGAGGCAAAGATAATTTTGCTTAATTTAAATCGAAGCAGTGCTCCATCAAGCTCGCTTGAAACGGGGCTTGCGAACGATTGCAACCTGCACAGGGAGCATTCGTTCCTCAGGGTTTCGTGGGAGATTATCACTCCCGCTGAAATTCTGAAATGGACCCCGCCTCTTAGGCGGCGTGGACATCGGCGAATAGATTATAAATCATTTGCAATTATATCGTCCAGACTCTGGCGCTTCACAACTTCATAAGCCTTTCCGTCCTTTATCATTGCAACTGCGGGAATACCTACGCGGTTGTAATTAGACGCCATGGAAAAATTATAAGCGCCGGTTGTGCATACAGCAATCAAATCTCCCCTTTCGGGCTTAGGCATCCGAACATTTTCCTGAATGATATCTCCGCTTTCACAGCATCTGCCGACAACGCTTGCGGTAAAATTGTCCGGCTCATTCATTCTTGTTGCGACATAAACTGTATAATCCGATTTATAAAGCGCAAACCTTGGATTATCGCTCATTCCTCCATCTATCGAAACATAATTCTTATAGCCCGGAATTTCTTTTATAGTGCCGACGGTATATACAGTCATCCCTGCATCTGCCACAATACTCCTGCCGGGTTCCATAATGATTTTCGGGACGCATATATGAAGAGAAGCGCAAATCTCATTGATTTTTTCAGAAACCGATTTAATATTTTCTGCAATATCAATATGCGGATCATTTTCCGTATATCTGACGCCGTATCCTCCGCCGAGGCTGAGTTCTTTTGTTATAAAATCGAATTTTTCTTTTATTTCGGCAATAAATCTAAGCATTATCTCCGCACCGCGGATAAATGTATCGGAATCAAACACCTGCGAACCTATATGACAATGAAAACCCATCATTTCAATATGCGCAAGCGAAAGCGCATATTTCGTAATTTCCGTTGCCTGGCCTGTTTCAATGGCTGTTCCGAATTTTGAATCTACTTTTCCGGTATCGACTGCTTCATAAGTATGCGTATCTATTCCCGGAGTCAGACGAAGCAGGACTTTCTGCCTGATTCCTGCCTGCGCCGCAGTTCTCTCAATACATTTAAGTTCCTCTGCATTATCCGCAACAAAATATCCTACATTATTATTGATTGCAAATTCAATATCATAATCGGTTTTGTTGTTGGAATGAAAATACATGTTGTCGGTTTTCATTCCGGCCTGCATGGCCGTATAAATCTCGCCGACCGAAACAACATCCGCTCCCATACCTTCCGCTTCAATAATATTAAAAATTTTCTTAAAGGCGCAAGCTTTTGAAGCATAAAGCGGAAGCGCGGATTCAAAATATTTTTTCATCGCGCCGGTATACACGCGGCAGTTGTCACGGATCTTATGTTCATCCATAATGTAAAGCGGCGTGCCGTATTTTTTGGCGAGCTCCGTTACAGGAACACCGGCAAAGCATAAAATCCCCTGTTTGTTAACCGTTATATTATCGCAAATCATATCTTTCTCCCAAAATTTATCTAAAACTCAATCCGTGCTTATTTCAAAACTATTTGATAAGTCCTTTTTCTTTCATAATCTCTATAAGTTTATCTTTATTTGCTTTTTCCATTTGTGTTAAAGGCAGGCGGAGATAATTTTCGCAAAACCCCATTTCCGCCATAGCGGCTTTCACAGGAATCGGATTCACCTCGCTGAAAAGCGCGTTGATAAGCGGAAGAAGCTCAAGCTGCATACGTCTGCTACCCTCAACATCTCCGTCAAAAAACTTATGGCATATCTGCGAAGTCTCTTTAGGCATAACATTAGAAAGCACGCTGATAACGCCTTTCCCGCCGAGGCTGAGGATCGGAACAATCTGATCATCGTTTCCGGAATAAATAGCAAGTTCATCCCCTGCAAGTTGCGCAAGCTCCGCAACCTGACTGATATTTCCGCTTGCCTCCTTAATTGCACATATATTCGGATGTTTTGAGAGCACAAGCGCAGTTTCCGGTTTTATATTGCAACCTGTGCGAGACGGCACATTATATAAAATAATTGGTTTTTCAGAGGCGTCTGCAATCGCTGTAAACATAGCAATAAGTCCGTTCTGCGTCGCCTTATTATAATAAGGCGTAACCACCAGCAAAGCGTCTGCTCCCGCTTTACATGCAAATCTCGTAAGCTCTATCGCATATGCGGTATCATTACTTCCTGTTCCGGCAATAACAGGAATTCTGTGATTAACTTGCTTTACGGCAAAACGAATTGCCTCACGATGCTCCGCATCTGTAAGAGTAGAACTTTCTCCTGTTGTTCCACAGACAACGATGGCATCCGTGCCTTCTTCTATCTGCCATTCAATCAGTTTGGAAAAATTTTTATAATCAATTCCATTTTCAACAAGAGGAGTGATAATCGCTGTTGCCGCACCTTTAAAAATCGTCTCTTTCATAAACTTTTCCTTTCAGTAAAAAAAGCAGCCGAAAACGACCGCCATCATTAAAAACATAATAACAGTAGCTCTCCACAATACGTGACAGCGCAACAGATATTCTCTGCCACGCCAGACGGCTTTACGCCTCAGCCTCTTCGGCAATCGCCCCTTTCACGAACACAACGCTTTGCGAAAGCTTACATAATCCGTTACTTTTGACTTTTGCACCTCTACATTTATTAAACACTTATTAAATAAACTTAATTTCTTAATTTTTCTAAAATCTACATTAACACGATTATAAAATTTTGTCAAGCATTCAATTCCAAAAATTTCATGAAATAAAAAATTGTTTTTAGCCGAAACTATTACTGCAAACGCTTTTTATATGATTTTGTCGGTCTTCCGACACGTAAAGAGGGGTGTTTAACAATGTCAAAAAAGCAGTCTAAAGAAGCTCTTAACAGCTTGAAAATGGAAGCTGCAAACGAAGTAGGCGTAAACCTCAAGCAGGGTTACAACGGTGATCTCACATCTAAACAGGCCGGTTCAATCGGCGGACAGATGGTAAAAAATATGGTCGCTCAGTTTACAGGCAACAAAAGCAACAGCAATAACTAAAAAAACAAAAAATTAAAAAGATTTGTTTAAATGCAAACGTACGGTAATTCATTTACCGAAAAAGCACCGGACCTGCTGGTCCGGTGCTTTGCTGTTTAAATCAGAGCCGTGCTCCATCAAGCTCGCTTGAAATGGGGCTTACAAACGATTACAACCCGCGCAGGGAGCGTTCGCTCCTCAGGGTTTCAGTGGGAAATTGTCACTCCCACTGAAATTCTAAAACGACCCCTGCCGCCTAAGAGGCGGGGGGACATCGGCGAACAGGTTATAAAATCGCTAACGTTTCAAACAAATTAAAATACAGAAAAGCTCTCTGCATTTTTATTTAGAAAATGCTCTGCTTTTCTACTCTTCAAATCAAAGCATATGAGTTCGCCGCGGCTTATATAAAGTATTTTTTCCTTGTCATAAGAACCGAAAAAATGCACATTATCCGCAATATAAACAGATTTTGTACCGTCAAAATAATGGAGCGTGCCTGAATCAGAATCTTCTATAAAACGCGTGTAATAAAATATTGTATTATCTGGCAAACATTCTATCTTCCATTGATACACGTTATCATCTGTTTCTTTGCCGTTTATATAAAGTTCTCCGTACGATTCTGACTCGCTGTCTGAAATATAATATCCAAGCGCGCTGTCATCATAATTCATATAGAACTGCGAAACATCATCATCTATTTCATAAACGGAAACTGCCTCCGCCGAATTGGTCTTAACCGAATACAGCGAACAGCCTTCATCATTTTCCGCTGTAAAAAATACTTCTCCGCTTGTGCTTACATTAAATTTATTCACATTCGGCAATCCGTTCTTAATTTTAACGCCCGACGTGCCTTTGGCAATTCGGTATTCAAGGTTTTCCTCGTCCGCGAAGCGTGAATTAAACATACTGATAAACGAGTCTTTATTATAATTCTGCATCTCGCTTAACAATATTTTGCAGTTTTCCATATTTACTGCTTGATAAACGGCAACTCCGTTTTCCGCGTCCTGAATATTCTTTACAAAATCAGAAACTTTTTCGGATTTGTTAAAATCACAATAATAAAGCGCTTCATTTGCAACTTTCATTTTGCTTTTTGCTAATTCTTTTCTTAAATCGTTGCGGTCTGATGCACTGCTGTTATAATTGCCGACAAGATGATATTCCCCGTCCGGAGCAATGCCTATATAATCATAATCAATGGCCATATCCGGTTTTTCCGTAAATTTCCCGGAAACCGAAATCACTTTTTCTGTACCCTTGTCTATGAGCGACATTACGGTTTCCGTTTCACCGAAAGCGTCAGTAAAGTCCTCCTCGAACTCTATAACTCCGTTTTCGATTTCGCCGTAATATGTATCTGAAACATAATCGCTGTTCACCGAAACTTTCACATCATCGCCGCTGATAGAATCGAATGTTATCGTATACGTTGCCTCGTTGCCTTCTCCGTACGGTACAAATTTCATATTCCAAGATGTGCCCTCAAGAGAGGAAATGCTCATATCCTGATACGGATTATAATTTTCATCGGATTTTTTCATATCATCGGTAAAATAATCCGAGCATTTCAGTTCAGCCGTTGTTTTGGAGATATAATAAAATCCGTTCGCTTTGAATCCGTTATGATAATCGAATACGGGATCATCTATATTTTTCGCAAGCGTTGTTTCTTTTGCATCAAATGTTATCTTACGGACAGAATCTTCTCCGCAAACTACTGTGAAACCTTTTTCATAGTCAACATACCTGATATTTTCCGACTCGGTGTTTATTGCACCGATTTTCTTTGCAGAATCTGCCGTATAATCATAAATGTTAATTGTGTCTCCGCTGACATAAAGTATTTTTGATTTTGCATTGTCGCTTAACACATAATCCGCATCTGAAATAAGCGTTTTCTTTTTTTTGGATGCTAAATTATACTCAATCACTTCGCCGTCTGCTTGATGATAAACAAAACTTCCGGAAAATGCGATATTTAAAGTTCCGTTTTCATTCTTTCCGTAAAGAACACAGGCACTGTTGTCAAGCTTAACCGCTTTCATCTCTTTTGGACTGCTTAAATCAACGAAATAGAGATCGCCGTATACATCATCGCTGTATTTTCCATAAGCGCATATGATCATATATTGTCTGCTTTCATCAAGAGCTTCCGCAGAATTATATAAATTTCTGTCCAGTCCCTCAACAGGATATGTGTTTTTCTCGTCTGCTTGAAAAGAAATATACACCTCGCTATGCTCCGTACTGTAAGAAACAATATATTTATCGCTTTTCACATCACGGTTTAACCAAAAATACGCAAATAATGCCGCACCGACAATAATCAGAACTGCCGCAAGAACTGAAATGATAATCACCGCGGTTTTCTTTTTTGATTTTTTCTTGTTCTGTCTGGGGGTATTTTCCGAATCGTGTGAAACGGTTATAAAACCGTTCTCGCTTTGTTCGTTTTCTGTTTCAGGAACAATCCTATTATCCGAACCGCAGTACGGGCAAAAACGAGAGTTATCATCAATAACATTTCCGCATTGTCTGCAAAGCATTCTTTCACTCCCTAAAAATCAAATCTTGTTTTAACGTCAATTATTTGCTTCCTTGAGTACATCTTTCCAGCCTGCCGAAAGCACGCCTTCCTCAACGCTGATTCTGCTGATAATCTTTTCTATTTCTGTTTCCTGGTTGGATTCGCTGACAATGGTAGCTTTAATCTTTACTCTGTCGTCGTCAGCGTCTGTGCTAACAATATCCCTGAGAATGATGGATTCCGCAGCAACCATCTGCATAAACAGCGCACGGACATGATATTCATTTTCCTGATTACAGGATATTCTGATAACGTAAACTTTATCGTCTTCATTATTTTTAAGATCTTTAAACCTTTTTTCTCTTACTTTATGCGCAACGGGACGAAACAAAATGTTGACAAACAAAATTGCTACCGTTCCTATAACAGGACGCCATATACTGCCGTGCGCGCACAAAACACCTATCGCACCTGCGCACCACATTGTGGCAGCGGTATTCAAACCTTTTATATTCAGTCCCTGACGCATAATAACACCGGCGCCGAGGAAACCAATACCGGCTACAACCTGCGCCGCAACACGCGTAAAATCACGAATTCCCGCAATATCTTCTCCCTGGGCAAAAACAAAGGAAAATCCCGTGAACAAAAACGCGCCTACACAAATGAGCACGTTTGTGATAATTCCTCCGGGATGACGTGTCCATTGCCGTTCAAAACCAATTAAGAACCCAAGCAGAACGGCGAGAGCGCACCGCAGTAAAAATTCAATGGTATCGCTTCCGTCAGCCGAAACGGAAAAAAGATTTTTTAAAACACCGATTATAGCTAAAGACAAAAGTATTTCCTCCCTTTTGCTGTTTTGAAAAACAAGAACCTGACCTGCGAAACGCAAGTCAGTTTCCACTATATTATTTACTTTATAATATCACATTTTTATTACTATTTCAACATAGAACTTACAACTGGTCAACGCCAACTTTGCTCTCTGTTTTGCTTTAAAACCTTGTTTTAAACGTTAAACCTGAAAAGAACAATATCGCCGTCCTGCATAATATACTCCTTGCCCTCACTTCTGATAAGACCTTTTTCCCGACATGCGAGCATAGAACCTTCCCGTATCAAATCATCAAAACTCACTACTTCCGCCCGTATAAAACCGCGCTCTATATCACTGTGAATTTTACCTGCCGCCTGCGGCGCTTTCGTGCCCTTTTTTATAGTCCATGCCCGTACTTCCGGCTCTCCAGCCGTAAGGAAGCTCATCAGCCCGAGCAATTCATAACTTGACTGAATAAGACGGTCCAGTCCGCTTTTTTTCAGTCCCAAATCAGAAAGGAACATTTTTTTATCTTCTTCATCCATAGATGATATTTCCGCTTCCATCCCCGCGCATATCGGAAGCACTTGCGCACCGTCTTCATATGCTGCCGATTTGACTATCTTATAATTTTCGTTATCCTCTATGCCGTTTTTAAAATCTTCCTCACTCATATTGCAAACATAAATAACGGGTTTTGCAGTAAGAAGCTGAGATTGTTTCAATATTTTTTTCTCCTCTTCATCACATTCTGCATTCCGTGCCGGTTTGCCCTCTCCAAGCAAATCGTTCAGTCTGTTCAGGAAATTCAGTTCTTTCTGCAGAGACCGATCCCCCTTTAAAAGCTTTGCAGTTTTATCTATCCGCTTTCCGAGAATTTCCATATCGGATAAAATCAGTTCGATATTTATCGTTTCTATATCCCGCAAAGGATCTATCGAACCGTCAACGTGCGTGATGTCATCGTTTTCAAAGCAACGCACAACATGTATGACCGCGTCTACTTCTCGTATATTTGAAAGGAACTTGTTTCCTAGACCCTCTCCTTTTGAAGCGCCTTTCACAAGACCTGCAATATCTACGAATTCTATGCTTGCGGGCGTTATTTTTTTTGGATGATACATCTCCGCAAGCTTATCCAGCCTTTCGTCCGGCACCGTAACCACGCCCACATTCGGTTCAATGGTGCAGAACGGATAATTGGCAGACTGTGCTCCCGCATTGGTTATCGCATTAAATAATGTACTTTTGCCTACGTTCGGCAAACCTACGATTCCTAATTTCATAATTTCCTTCCCCGCAAAAGAAAAGACGGAACTCCGTCCGTTCATAAAAATTATGCAAAATATGTAATGCTTAATATGAACTCCGGCTTCCGTCCGCCTTTTACTTTTTTAATAATTAGTCAGCTGAGGGCGCTCCTACCGGACATACACCTTCACAGGCTCCGCACTCGATGCAGGTATCCGCATCTATTACAAATTTACCGTCGCCTTCGGAAATAGCTGAAACCGGGCATTCCGCTTCGCATGCTCCACAGGAAATGCAATCATCAGAAATCTTAAAAGCCATTTCTAAAAACCTCCTTGCATTTATTTAGTTATATAATACCACACTTATCTGAAATTTCAAGTGTTTTCAATGAATATTTACTCTATATCCTTTAATTCCCTTAATTCCTCTTTATCCACACGAATGTGCTCGGATTTGAGTATTTTAACGTCACGGCTGTTATAAACAGTAGGTGCGGCATCGGGTCTGGCATCCAGCGCGACTTTGATTGTTCCCTTGAGCAGATTGGCCTCCACAACCTTACCTTGGCCGTCCGCAGTCTTAACAAGGCTTCCTTTAACAGGCATGATTTTCAAAAGATAATCATATGCGCTCTGTTCGTATTTCAGGCAACACATCAGCCGTCCGCAGCTTCCGCTGATTTTAGCCGGATTCAAGGATAAACCCTGTTCTTTTGCCATTTTTATGGAAACAGGCTGAAATTCGCCGAGAAAAGTGGAACAGCAGAACGGACGCCCGCAAATTCCGATTCCGCCTATCATCTTACTTTCATCCCTGACGCCTATCTGGCGCAGTTCGATTCTCGTTTTGAAAACAGATGCTAAATCCTTAACAAGCTCTCTGAAATCAACACGCCCGTCGGCAGTAAAATAAAACAGTATTTTCGAGGCATCAAATGTGTATTCCACATCCACAAGTTTCATTTCCAGATTATGTGCGGATATTTTTTCAAGACATATATCAAATGCTTCACGTTCTTTTTTCTTATTGTCCTCCATTCGCCTGATATCTTCTTCATCAGCTGCACGTATCACGCTTTTAAGCGGTTTTACAATAACATCGTCTTCAACGTTTCTGTTTGCCATCGCAACATAACCGCATTCCGTTCCTCTTGCGGTTTCAACGATAACATAGCCGCCTTTATTAAATATATGCCCGTTCGGATCAAAATAGTAAATTTTCCCGGTATCTTTAAATCTAACACCTATAACTTCTGCCATAAATATTCTCCTAAATCTGCGCTGCCGAATACAGCTTTGCGCATAATCTTGTTATCAGCAGCTGCTGATTCGCATTTCGTTTTAATGCACCTTCCGCTTCCGCCGCTGCGTTTATCAAATTCAAAATCTGCTTTTTGGTAAGCCTTTGTGCAAGGAGTGCAACAGAACGTGCGGCTCCCGAAAACAAATCCTTGCCTCCGCTGCGCTGAACGAGCGCGTCCCTGAAAATCATCTGCAGATACATCAGGATTTCCGATAAAAGGACTTTATCTTTTTCAAAAACCGCCATCGCTTTGAGAAGATCAAATTCTTTCGGCGCAAGCACCGCACTTGCAATGTTTTCACACACTTCTTTTACCCTTGAAATCCCGTCTCCTCTAATAATTTCAAGAGCCTTGCCTATATTCCCGTCGGACGCCGAGACCGCGCTTTCAATCTCTGCATAATCGGTTTCGGGCAAAAGCGATGAAATATATTCCGTAGCCTCCGCACGACTCACTCTTGACAAAGAAAAAACAGTCGCTCTTGAAAGAATCGTTTCCAGCATCTGATTTTTATTTTCACACAGCAGAACAAAAACAACATACTTCGGAGGTTCTTCCAGCACTTTTAAAAGCGCATTCTGCGCCGCAGCCGCCATATAATCCGCTTCATGCACAATAAAAACTTTAAAATCACTTTGGTTCGGAATCACAAACGCCTCGTCCCGCATATTCCGAACCGTATCGACCTTGAAGGAACCCGGCCTGTGATTCTCACTTTCATAAAACAGCACATCGGGATGTTTCCCCGCCAAAACATTTCTGCAGTCCGCACATGCACCGCACGGTGGGTTATCCTGTCGACAGATAAGCGCTGCTGCAATAAGATATGCAAGCGTTTTCTTGCCTATTCCTTTTTCACCGTCCAGAATCATTGCATGCGGAAGTTTATTCCCGTAAATAAGGCTTATTAAATTTTCTTTCAGTTTATTATTACCTCTGAATGTTTCAAATGCCAATATTTAACCCTCTGTCAACCGTATTTCATTTTTAAATTTTACCAAATTGGCCGTAAAGTAAAGCTGCTTTACGGAAGTGGTTATCAACGTAAAATCAACGTTTCTGCCAAAATCACTGTTAAAAACTTCAGGTTGGCTTTTTTTATTCTCCGAAATGCAAAAACAAATCAGTGTTAGAATTTACATTTTTTGTAATTTCTGCTTCAGAAACAAATATAATTCGCCTTTCAACAGTCAAATTTCCCCTGATTTACCAATAGTTTCACGCGTTTTTTAGAAAATAAAGGATTTTGTGAAACAATCAAATTCATGCTACATAATTCACAAATGATGGTACAACGCATGCTATTTTTTTTATGAATAATAAGTTATCAACAATGTTTTCAACAATGACTTTGCATTATTGTTAATTTTAGAACTTGTAAAGTTAAAACCTTTACAGATAATCATGTCAGCGGAAACACAGCCTGCGAAAGTGCGAGAATAACAGGCATGCTAATTATGCTCATAACCGTGGAAGAAGCTACCGTAGTTGAAGCAAGCCCGGTATTTTTATCAAAATTGCTGGCAAAAAGCACAGTATTATTCGCGCTCGGCGGACAGGCACTCACCATGATGCTCATAGCTATTACGGCGGGAACTCGGACAATTAACTTATCTGTAAGAATCAGCAATGCAAAAACGCACGCCGGAATGATGAGCAGTCTGAAAAGTGCAACGATATAATTGTTTTTATCGGTAATCATCTTCTTAATATCTGTATGCGCAAGATATGTTCCGAGGCATACCATAGCCAGTGGCGTATTCATGCTTCCCAATTTTTCAATTGGAGACGATATAACTTCGGGAAGCTGTATTCCAAAAATGCCAAGTACAAACACCGGAATCCCGAGAAATATTCCGAGAGTCCCGGGATTAATAAGAATATGAAAAACGGAAATCTTTGCATTTTCGCGGCTGTCTTCATTTATTTGATAAATGCCCTGCGTAAAAGCAAATACATTAAAGACCGCTATGCCTATTGAACAATAAAATACGCCTGCGTCTCCGATAACTTCCTGCGCCATAGGAAGGCCGAGATAACCGCAGTTTCCGTAGATTGCGGCGTATCTGTAAATATTTCGTTTGTTTGACGGCTGTTTTTTAAACAAAATATTTGCCAGCGGAATTGCAATTAAATACGTCAAAAGATAAAAAACAACCGATAAAATCAGTTCTTTAACTTCTATATTGTTTTTATTGATTTTAGCAAAACTGTTAATGATAACACAAGGCGTTACAATATAAAACAACAGTCCCGTAGCAAGGCGTGCCGCTTTTTCCGTAAATTTCCCTATTTTATCTGCAAAAAAACCAATCGCTGCAATGATATAAAGAATTGCAACCAGCTTTGCAACTTCAAGTAAATTTTCTAAAAACATTAAATTTTATTGCCCGCTTTCCATTGGTTTATGCCAGATAAGGATAAGATTTTGAATGAAAGATGACTCCTTATTCTTGTTGAAAATCCTAAACATACGTCAGTTTTCCTGCATTTTTTAACAACGCCTAAAAAAATTTCTTGCTTTACAAAACTGCCATGCACCTAAAATGATTAAAGGTTTGATGATAGGCAATGCAAAAGCGTAGTCAATCTGATGCTTAACGAACCTTTTTAACGCAGTTTTCGCACATCATTATCAGACTTTTCTCCCGATTTGGTTTAAACCGTAAATTCTTCTACCGCTTTATACTGTGTTTCACGCATCACACCGAAAATCACGCACATAATGAAAATGCCCATTGCCAAATCGCATACCTGATAGAGGGACTGCTGTGCATAAAGAACATTCGTACTTCCGATAAGAGCCACAATATATCTCGGCACACTGCTGAGAAAGCAGAAAAATGCGCCTGCCAGACCGTATCCGAACAGTTTAAACTGCGGCTTTTCCACATTGGCGTCTGCCGCCAGTCTGATAAATGCCATAAAAAAGAGTAGACAGAGCACAATCATAAACAGTTCAAACAAAAGTTCCGAGACATAGCGGTATGTAACGGTTTTCATAAATCTAAGCATCAACCTGCATATTCCCCACAAAACAGGTGAAACAGCAAGCACGGTTTTCTCTCTGTAATTCACTTTTTCTGTAAAATAGGTTACGGAAACGAAAACAAAATAAACTGCCGAAAGCAATGCAAAAACAGCCTGAAGCATCAGGAAATATTTTGATGATGCACCGAAAGTATCTCCGGTTATCAGTTTAGACACTTCAATCCTGCCGGTTAATAAACCGAAAGCATTGACAGACTGAACAACAGCGTCCATCACCAAAGTAAGCGCAAAAAACAGCGCTGAAAAAGCAATCGCTTTGTTTTTGCCCTGCGGAGAACTATAAAGCGTTATTTTCCTTCCTTTCAGGGAAAAGACAAATGCAAATATGACCTGAAGCAGACAAACGCCGTATAAAATATAAATAGTCGGGTTCGAATTGTTCTGATAAAAACCCGAACCATCCGTTTTTATAACATTCATAAGCTGATAGACTCTCAGAGGCAGTGCAATCACCAACGCCGCAGCAGTAATTATAACCGCTTTCCCGAGATTTGTTTTTGCTTTTTCCATAATATACCCCTTCTGTTGAATTGTTATCCAAACAGGTGTATTTGCCTGTCCGCACTCTGAAATTAGAGGAATTGAAAGAGTCTTTACCGCATAGAATTTAATATCCTCCGTGCCGATAAAAACTATATTAGTTTATTATATATTAAATAAATAGTAAAGTCAATCAAGAGGTGGAAGTAAATGAGAAATTTTATATGTTTGTTTGTTGCTGTTATGATCATTATTCTGGCTGTTCCCACAATCTGTTTTTTTGCCGAGGACGCAAAACCGAAAACAACAGAAACAGCGTCGGCCGATACGTCTACTGATATCAAGAACAGCAGCAAAAGCACTGAAAAAAAAGAAACATCGGAAATCCAAACCAATAAAAATGTGCTTTCAAATTCATCAGACAAGGTGAAAATTTATATAAGCGAAACAAAAACAGTTGAAACTGTCAGCCTGACAGATTATCTGATAAGCACCGTGGGCAAAGAGGTTTCGATAAGTGCTCCGGCAGAAGCGCTTAAAGCACAGATTCTGTGCTGTTATACTTATCTTTTGTATATAAAAGAAAATTATAACAGCAGTACGATAAAAGGAGCTGATATCTCCAACGATTCATCAATCCATCAGGCGTACCTCACCAAAGATCAGCTGAAAAAATTCTGGGGTTCAAAATACAACGCGAATTATAAAAAACTCAAAAGCGCGGTCGAATCGGTTTACGGAGAATACATATCCTATAACAGCGCTCCGATTCTTGCGGCGTACCACTCGTCAAATTCGGGATACACGGAAAGTTCAAAAGTATACTGGGGCAGTGAACATCCTTATCTCACTTCGGTTATCAGCATTGGGGACAAGTTATCGGAGGATTACCGGAATACAACGCCGTTTACACCGGAGCAGTTGAAAGAAAAACTCAGCAGGCTTGAAGGAAAAAATTTCATTTTTGGTGAAAGTCCTTCCGACTGGATCGGTAAAATAACCAAATCAAAATCCGGCACAGTACTCTCTGCCGAAATCGGTGGAATCACATTAAAAGGCAACGAAATACGTTCCGCTCTTGCACTTAAATCAAGCGTTTTTACGGTTATTTACAAAAACGGGAATTTTATTTTCACGACCGACGGCTACGGACATGGAGTCGGCCTTTCCCAGGCAGGCGCACAATATATGGCAAAACTCGGTTTTTCTTATAAAGATATAATCTGTCATTACTATAATGGGGTTGAAATACTCGGCGGAAATAATGTATAATATTTTTAAGTGTGTTGGGTTCTTCTCTCGGCAACTTAAAGGAGGACAATCAATGAAAAAACTGGCGGTAATAGGAGGAGGAGCTTCCGGAATGATTGCGGCGGTTCATGCCGCTTCAAATTACGGCTGTGAAGTTTATCTTTTTGAAAAAAATACAACGCTCGGTAAAAAATTGCTCTCCACAGGAAACGGCAGATGTAATATTACGAATAAAATGGTTTGCGCGGACTCGTACAATTCTCCGACTGCATACCCCGCAATCCGTAGATTCGGCAGTGATTTTACCATAAATTATTTCAGAAAACTCGGTCTGCTGATAAAAACGGATAAATCCGGAAGGTGCTATCCTTACAGCGAAAGTGCGACAGACGTGCTTGCCATTCTGGAAACGGCGCTGAAAAAATTCAAAGTTAATATACAAACCGAATACGAAGTACTCAAAGCCGAAAAAACTGCCGGAGGATTCTTGTTAAATGGCAGTTTTGCATGTGACGCGGTCATAACGGCTGCAGGTTCAAGAGCATCCGTTAAAGGTTACAGCGGATATAATCTCTTTAAAAGCTCGGGAATCAGATATAAAAAATTTTCTCCGTCACTCTGTCCCGTTCCTTTAAAAGACAACCTCGATTTGAAAGGGGTTCGAGTAAAAGCCGAGTTCCACGCAGACGAAAGAAAAGAATTTGGTGAAATACAGTTTGGTGAAAATTACATATCAGGTATCTGTGTTATGAATCTTGCCAAATACATAACCGATCAATCGTTTGTGTACGCGGATTTTATGCCGGATTACGAGAAAGAAAAACTGAAGAACATTTTTGTTTCCAAAATGTTGTTGTATCCCGATGCAAATGCGGATGTACTGACGCGCGGTATTCTTCTTCCGAAACTCGGCAATGTCATTCTGAGAATTTCCGCGGCAGAAAATAAATCCGTTCATTCCATCACAGAAAATGATATAGAAAACATCATAAACAATATCAAATGCTTCAAGCTGAATACTTACCCGCCTGAAGATTTTAAAAACGCGCAGGTATGCGTGGGAGGAGTTACTGAACTCAATCCGGAAACACTGGAAAGCAACGCAGTTAAAGGATTGTTTATATGCGGGGAAGCGGTGGATGTTGATGCGCCGTGCGGAGGATTCAATCTGCAATGGGCATGGTCAAGCGGACTCCTTGCCGCCGAAAGCGCCGCAAAATATTTGAGGGATGAAAATGATTAAAATTTCCGGAATAAAACTGAATCTTGACTACACAAATAACGATTTAAAACATGCAATATTAAAAATTCTCAGAATCCCGAAAGAAAACCTGATTAAATTTAAAGTCACGAGAAAAAGCGTTGACGCGAGAAAAAAAGATAATATTTTTTTTACATTCGCTGTGCTGGCGCAGGTGCGCGGAAATGAAGAAAAAATCGTTAAAAAAGCCAAAAATTCAAAAGTAAGCATAGCTGAACCGGAAGAAAAACTGATTATACCGACAGTAAAACAATGCAAAACAAAACCTGTAATTATCGGATTTGGCCCGGCAGGAATGTTTGCGGGTTTAATTCTCGCCCGTGCGGGGCTTGAACCGATTATTCTGGAACGAGGGAAAATCCTGTCGGAAAGAAAAAGCGATGTTCAAAAATTCTGGAACAGCAGAATACTAAATGAAGAAAGCAACGTGCAGTTCGGGGAGGGTGGCGCCGGAACTTTTTCAGACGGAAAACTGAACACCGGAATTAAAGACAAGCGCTGTAAATATGTTCTCGAAACATTTTACGAACACGGCGCTCCGGAAGAAATAACATTTTCTAACAAGCCGCATATCGGAACGGACAGGCTCGGTGGCATTGTTACCAGCATCCGAAAAGAAATCGAAGCCCTGGGTGGAAAAGTTCTTTTTAACTCGAAGCTTACTGAGCTTATTATATACAACAACTCCGTTCGGGGAATACGTTATAGAAAGGCAGGAGAAACATTCGATATTGAAGCATACAATATCATTCTTGCAATAGGAAACTCGGCAAGGGACACTGTTGAAATGCTTTATCATTCAGGCATAAACATCATACAAAAGCCCTTCAGTGTAGGCGCGCGTATAGAGCACCCGCAAAAGCTTATCAATAAAGCGCAGTACGGCAAGTTTGCAGAGCACCCAGCACTCGGTGCTGCTGACTACAAGCTTGCCTGCCATGGACTTCACGAACGCGGCGCATACACATTTTGTATGTGTCCGGGAGGAACAGTTGTTGCAGGAGCAAGCGAAAAGGGCGGTGTAGTTGTAAACGGAATGAGCGAATATTCTCGCGCAGGAGAAAATGCCAACTCCGCGTTGCTCGTGGGAATTGAACCGAAAGATTTTGACAGCATACATCCGCTTGCGGGAATTGAAAAGCAGCGCCGTATTGAGCGCGCGGCATATAAACTTGCAGGCAGTTCATATAAAGCCCCTGCACAGCTCGTTGGAGATTTTCTCCAAAACAAGCCCTCACATTCTCTAGGTAATGTAAAGCCGACATGCCCTACAGGCGTTGTACTCACGGATTTACGTGAATGTCTGCCGGAAAAAACCGTCTCCGTGATGAAAGATGCAATCGTTAAAATGAACGAAAAGCTGAACGGTTTTTCGCTTTATGACGCCGTACTGACAGCCCCCGAAACACGTTCAAGCGCGCCTGTCAGAATACCGCGGGACGATTGGTTACAAGCGAATATAGACGGAATATATCCATGCGGGGAAGGAGCCGGTTACGCCGGAGGAATCGTATCCGCAGCCGTAGACGGAATCAAATGTGCAGTGAAGCTGCTGGAGAATATGAATGAAGAAATATAAATATTTATTTTTTGACCTTGATGATACGCTTTTAAACTTTGCCCAAGGCGAGCGCATAGCCGTTCGGGAAACGTTTGAACACATCGGCGCTGAAATGAATGAAAAAAACCTTGCGCTGTACAGAACACAAAACAGGCTTTTTTGGCAGGGTTTTGAAAACGGAACGTACAAAACTGCAAGCGACGCCAGCATCCGTTTCAAAAATCTTTCGAAAGCAATCCGATTTAAGTCAAACGATTTTGATGAAATCAATACATTTTATATGACTTCGCTTGCAAAATATGCTTTTATTCTGGATAACTCCATTGAAATATTGAAAAAACTGGCTACGAAATATGACATATACATCGTAACCAACGGACTGCAAAACGTTGCTGTACCGAAAGCAACAAACAGCGGCATCATGCATTTTGCAAAGAACATATTTGTAAGCGAAACCATAGGATATTCAAAACCGAGCAAAGCCTATTTTGATTACTGCTTTTCGCAGATAAAAAATTTCAGAAAAGCAGAAGCCCTGATAATCGGAGACAGCCTTACGTCAGACATACGCGGCGGACAAAACGCAGAGATAGATTCATGCTGGTATAACCCCAAAAGCATAAAAAACAATACCGAAATCAAACCTACATATGAAATATCTTCATTCAATCAATTATTAGAAATTTTAGGGGAAAAAAATGAAAATCGTTTTTCTTGATTCGAGAACAATCACAGACTGCGGCATAACCCTTGACCCTCTGAAAAAATACGGAGAGGTCTTTGCATATGAAATCGTCAAACCGCAAGCTGTAAAAGGACTAATAAAAAACGCAGATGCTGTTTTTTGCAATAAAAGTCTGCTCACGGCGGAAAATATGTGTACGGCAAAACATCTTAAATATATCGGAGTTACGGCAACGGGCGTTAATAATATTGATCTGGATTACTGCCGGACGCACGGTATCACAGTCTGCAACGCCGGCTCCTATTCTACTGAAAATGTTGCGCAGCAGGTTTTTGCTTTCATGCTTGAACACTGCTCAAAAATCAGCAAGTATAACGATTTTGTTCAAAACGGAGGCTGGATTAAATCCCCCTCGTTTTCTCCGCTTGCATTCCGGACAACGCTTTTAGCCGATAAAACGCTTGGCATTGTCGGTTTCGGCAGTATAGGCAAAACCGTGGCGAAAATCGCAAAAGCATTCGGAATGAAAGTAATCGTGCATACCTCTTCCTATCATGAACACAAAGATATTGAATTTGTTAGCTTTGACGATTTACTGATGCGTTCTGATTTTGTAAGTGTTCACTGTCCCTTGACTGCTCAGACAGAAAACCTTTTTGACGAATCCGCATTTGCTAAAATGAAAGACGGCGCGTTTTTTATCAACACGGCAAGAGGTCCGATTACGGATGAATCGGCGCTGAGAAATGCGCTTGAAAGCGGAAAACTGTCCGGGGCGGCAGTCGACGTGCTGTGTAGAGAACCTATGGAGGAAAAATGTCCGCTATATAAAGCGAAAAATATTATGATTACGCCCCACTCGGCATGGACAACTTTTGAAACGAAAGAAAGGCTTATGAATATAACCGTTCAAAACTTTGAAAGTTTTTTAAACGGCAAAACACAAAATAAGGTATAAATATGGTTAATATAGGTAATAGTTGGGACGGTCTGCTCAAAGAAGAATTTGAAAAAGAATATTATCTGAAACTGCGTTCTTTTTTGAAAAAAGAATATTTCAGCAGAAAAATATACCCGGATATGTACGATATTTTCAATGCTCTGCGGTATACGCCCTACGAAGATGTTAAAGCGGTAATCCTCGGGCAGGATCCTTATCATGGAGCCGAGCAGGCACACGGACTTTGCTTTTCGGTAAAAAAAGGTGTTACGCCTCCTCCGTCCCTTAAAAATATTTTTTCAGAAATTGAAAATGATATTGGATGCCATATGTCCGGAAGCGGTGAACTCACGCCATGGGCACAGCAGGGCGTTCTGCTTTTGAACACCGTTCTCACCGTACGCGAAGGTCAGCCGAACAGCCACAAGGGAATGGGTTGGGAAATCCTGACCGATAAAATTATTGAAATTCTAAACGAACATCAGGATCCGATTGTTTTCCTTCTTTGGGGCGCAAACGCGAGAAGTAAAAAGAAGCTCATTACAAACAACAGGCATCTTGTTCTTGAAACGGTTCACCCCAGCCCTCTGTCCGCATACAACGGATTTTTCGGTTGCAAACATTTTTCGGCAGCAAATAAATTCTTAACGGATAACGGCATCAAGCCGATAAACTGGCAGTTATAATTTATTCGACAAGGTGCTTACCCGCCATGCAACGCGGGAAAGAACAGCGTTAACTTTTAAAAAATCAGAGAGATTATCTCTCCGCTGATTTTGAAACAGCTCTATTTTGAATCCGTTTTAAAGATGGAACGGTTTCGAAAAGCAAATCATATGAACATTTCAAAAGGCAATTCCGGCCAACCGATTCTGGAGCTTTTATATTATTATCAACGTAAAAAACCGATTTCATGTTTTTGAAACCGGTTTTTTAATGTAAATTATTGAAACGATAATCCGATAAAAGAGGGGCTATAAAACAGCCTCTCTTTTACATGGATAAAAAGGAACACTTATCTCTTTGTTGTCACAGACCTTGCTTTACTCCAAGAAGAAAAAATATGCGTTGTTTTCCCGTTTACTTTAACGGTTTTGTATGTACGAACACGAACGTAATACTTTTTCTTTGCACTGAGCT
>CAZURV010000020.1:0-32838 GCA_964623515.1 uncultured Eubacteriales bacterium
TATATGCACCCGAAACCGTCAGCCGACAGTTGATAAGTGATTTAGTTCCTTATCATTGTTAAGCCAAGACTTAAATGAGTTTTTTTATAACTAAAATCGCTTTTCGATACTTTTAATGACAGGGGAATTTTAAAATTATGTATCACTCAAATTGTCATTTTCAGGATAAATATCAATAATATTCGGCAAATATTCGACGGTTTCAAGCGAGCTTGATGTAGCACTGCTTCGATTTAAATACCGCAGTTGATTGTATTGCGGGCAGAAGCAAAAGTAAAATTTTAGTCAATAAATAAAGGATAACCGATTTTAAACGGATGCCATGTTTGCTTACTATATAATATTTATTGATGCGTGTGTTCGTCGAGTGAAAGTTCGAAACCGGGCAACATATTTTGAATGAAATATTTTACTTCCGGCAAATCGATATTTTTCACTTTTTGCTCAATTCCGGCTTTTGCGCCTTTAAACTCGCAGTTCCCGCATTTTTCTTCTTCAATGCATTTTATCAGGGCGCTGATACTGTCTGCCGCCTTAACAATTTTCCAGTTATAATCTTCCTCATCGCTTTTGATAAAGATTTTTTTATATTCGCTCTGCATTTCGGACGGAAGCATATCAATAAATCTCTGTATGGCTGTTTCTTCAACTTTATTGTATGCAGCTTTTGTTTCATCGTTGTAATATTTAACAGGTGTGGGTAAATCTCCTGTCAAAATTTCAGGTGCGTCATGATAAAGCGCAAGCACAGCGATTCTTTCAGCATCTGCACCGCCGCCGAAATACGTGTTTTTGATAACTGCCAGCGCGTGTGCGATAACGGCAACGTCAAAACTGTGTTCGCTGAGTGTTTCATAGCGTGAATTTCGCATCAGTCCCCAACGGTTGATGTATTTCATTCTTGATATGACTGCAAAAAAATTACTGTTTTTCATCTTTTTCCTTCCGAGCAATATATGGCTGATTTGTGCGTTAAATGGTTGTGAGGATGGTTTCATCCGTTAAGCGATTTATGCAATCTGCTGTGAATAATTGTAGTTTCCCGTGTAAATCATAAATCCGACCGTAACTGCGACACAGCAAAGCGCAAAAATAATATAAATCCATTTTTTGCTGACTTTTTTTTCCTTATTCATTTTATAGAGCATCAGTCCATAGAGAAAAGTCATAAATACGCCCGTTAATATCAGGCTCGGTACGCTCATAATAAACGATGACCCAGAAATTAAAGTGCCTGCAATGATAACAACTATCCACAGCGCATAAATCCATGAACACTTTAAAAAATAAAACAGAACGGTTCTGTAATTATGTTCGCGGTTTTTTCCGAGTCTGAGGCTGACGGAAAGAACGAGCGACGTTACAATCCAGTTAATATACAGTGAAATCGTTCCGGCTATAACAGATATTATGGTTATTACGGTTATGACAGCGGGTTTGGCTTCTTCATATCCTTTGAAAATTTCCGCAGGACTGTTGAGAACCGTAATTAAAACAAGCAGTGCCGCAAGCAGTGATATGCCGAACCAAATGAAAAAACTTTTCCAAATTTTAAAGCTGTGCTTATTATTTCCCATTTCATCCTCCTAAAGATTTTGCAATAATCGGTGTGATATAGGCTTCGGTTACAGCCGCCAAAACTGTCAGAACCAGAATGATGATTCCGGATTTTAATATTTTAACGATTTCCTGTTTGAAATCGGATTTATCGCCGTTTATATATTTTCTCAGCAGAGAAAAAAGCCTGAGACCTCCGGCGCATGCTATTAAAAGCGCGGGAATTTCAAATATGCAGTGCGGAAGAAGCATGAAAAAATACTGACTGAACTTACCGCCGAAAAGCTTAAAAGCCACTCCTGCAATTCCGATGGAACCACCGTCAATAATAACCATCGGTACGGATAATATACCGCATCCTATCACACATATCAGACAGTGCGCAAAATTGTTTAAGAAGAGCATGAAAGCATTTTCACCGCTGTAAAGCCCATTTATATCAGTTGCTTCAATTCCTCCCGAAAGCAATGCGCCGATGCCGAAGTAACATATCGCCCAGGATGCAAAAAAGGCAACCGCGCTTATGAGTATATACTTTATATTTTTCTTTTTTAAAAACCAGAGCATCAGTTATATATATCCTGTCTGTCAAAAACAATTACTGCTGACGCCATGAACAAAAGTGCCCAGATTACGGTGGCAAGCAGTGCTGTCCATAAAGCCGTTGTACTGGTGGAACTTGCTCCCCATATCAGGTAGTTGTCTTTAAGATTGAAGAAAAGATGATTCCATATAACATTTTTTCTCATTTGATCGTCTGTTCCGAATACGGTGGCAATCGTTGTGAGTGCAACGGGTGTTATGATGGTAATCGCAATGTTTTTGCTTATAAGCGAGATTAAAAATACGAACATGGAATACATAAACGTTTCCAGCACGCATATCAAAAACAGCAGAACAAGGCGAAGCCCGGCATTTATAACGGAAAGCTCTCCTCCGATTGTCGCCGCTTTCAAGGCGCTGAAAGGCTCGGGATTCGGGATTCCTTTTATCATAAAGAACATAACTCCGGTGAGCGCGCACATAAACGCTGCAATCAGCACTGTTTCAATAATAACCGTGAATACGGATAATATTTTTGAAAATATGATTTCATCTCTTCTGTGCGGTGAGATAAGGCTTAATTTAATGGTTCCGTTACTGTATTCCCTTGCAATGATCGATGATATGATAACGGAAATCAGAATGATAAGCACGGTTGAATTTTCAAACGATGTTTCAATAAAACTCGGAGTGCCGAATCCGGTGTTTACGTCATGATCCGTGTAAAATTCGGCTTCTTCCTTATTTGAATAATATGCCTCTCCGCTTCGGGCGGCTTCATACGCCCGCCTTTCACTTTCGCTCATTTTGGAAAGCTGTTCTTCGGTTGCACCGTTTGCAATCATTTTCTGCCATTCTACCTGTTCCATAAATTCCGCTTTTTCTTCTTCAGTCATATCGGCAGTCAGCTTGGCGATTTGTTCATCGCTGTAAACAAAGTTTGCGGCGTCGTTCATATATTCCTTGTTATTAAATACAGCACCTGTCATAAAACCCGATGCTGCGCAGTAAACGGCAAAAACAGCTACGCATATCCAAAAAACAGCGTTTCTGTGTATTTTTTTGAGTTCAAAAGCATAAAGCTTAAGCATTTTTACCGCCTCCCTCGTTTTCGGTTACGCGGAAGAATGCGTCTTCCAGGCTTTCGCCGTCCGCTTTACTGATGTCAACGGATTTTCCGTCTATTAGCATAATACAGCGGCTACAGTCCTCTTCAATTTCTTTAAGCAGATGCGATGAAATCAAAATGGCCGTACCTTTTTCCGAAAGGGCTTTGAAGATTTTATGCAGTTCGCGTATTCCAATTGGATCGAGACCGTTCAGCGGTTCATCAAGAATAAGAATTTTCGGCTTGCTCATCAGTGATATGGCGATTCCGAGACGTTGCTGCATACCGAGCGAATAGGTTTTGGCTTTATCGTCTATATAACTTTCCATATCGAGCAGGGCAACGGTTTCTTTGATATATTCTTCATTGGGTTTTGATGTCAGGGACGCCATCATAACCAAATTATCCCAGCCGGAATATTCTTTGTAAAAACACGGTTTTTCTATGATTCCCGCAATGTTTGCAAGCGCTTTTTTCGGCTCGCGGTCCAAATCGTAACCGCAGATATGCACTGTTCCGCTGTCTTTTTTAATCAGACCCATAATCATACGCATGGTGGTGGTTTTACCTGCACCGTTCGGTCCAACAAAACCGATAACCTGACCTTCTTCGATTTCAAAGCATATGCCGCCTACAATCGGCTTGCCTTTTATGGATTTTGTGAGATTTTTAACCTCTAAACAAACTGCCATTTTTTTCTCCTATGAAATAACCAGTGACTCGGTTATTCCCTGTGTGTATTTGTTTATATATTCAACCTGATTTTCAAGATTCATATACCAGATAAATGCCGCAATGATAAGCAAAGGAACGCTGATCGCCCAAGCCAGCACCGAATATTTTGTGTCGATAATAATCTGATAAAAAATTGAAATCAATACTGCCGCGGCGTAAAAAATAAATTTTCCGCCGAATTCAATCAGAGCATTGGTGAGTGCGCGCCGTTTACCCCTTTTTATCGCTTTCATATTCGTTGTAACAAGGCTTCGATTCAGCATAATGCACATGGCAAAAGCAAATGCAAGATACAAAACGAACCACATAGCAAGTTTCGTAAATGTGAATCCCACACCTATTTTGTAAACAAATATGCTCATTGGAATGAACAGCAGTACCGCTGCTGTCAGTACAACGATGTTTTTTGAAAGCAGAATCAGTTTTCTCGGCACCGGAGAAAGAAGCGTTACCCATGCGCCGTAGGAATCACCTGCAAAAGGATGCGTGAGCATCGTTGCATAAATCTGAACGATTACGCCCGCATAGCAAAGTGCCACCCATTCGTTGCGGAGATACGGCATTTGGTCAAAATTTATATTCTTGGTCAAAAGCCATGAAAGCAGAACCCATATTGCCACGTTTATCATTAAAACAATATTGCTTCTGAGCATAATTCTGTAATCTTTAATGACAAGCTGCTTGAGAGCGCTACGGGAAGGAACTGCGTTTATTATTTTAACTATGAGGTTGCTTGTGGTAACTTCGGATTTATCTTTCCGGTATCGATCAAGCAGATTCTGAGGTATTTTGAGAATGACGATGTATGCGGCAACGGCTATGGCGGCGTATACAAAACACCACCACCAATTATGCTTCATTACAGCGTAAACAAGGAAAACTATGCTACAGGACCTGGAGGTGAAAAACGGCAGGATTCCTGCTACGGCAAAGATAACGATAAAAATGCTGTTTATAATATTGCCTTTTCCGGCTTTTTCTTTCCAGAGCTGTATATCTTCAAGCGCAATAAAAATTGAAACGGTTGTTACAACTGCACAGATAACCGCGCTTGCTGATGTAAGCAAATTTCTGTAAGTCAAAATGACAGACGCAATTAAAAGGCCTGACGAAAGCAGAGATACGGGATTGATAAATCTCCTGATAAAGCGCAACAGAAGCACTTGATGTGCATTCAGCGGAAACTGTGCAAGAGAACGGTAATCTGTAATTTCCTTTTCGTTAGAGACAAGAAGCGCAATGCATTCGAAAAACACTGCAAAATGCACATACCATCCTATTTTGTAATTGCCGATAACATGAAAAAGGAACAGGCAGAAAGGGAGCACGGTTGAAGTGCAGCTTATCAGCCAGTTTATAAGCAACCCGCCGACACCGTAATTGCGTATGGGCGCTTTGAAACTTTCAATAATTCCTATATTCAGTACGGATTTAATCTTCTTGAACATCATCTTCTCCGCCGCATGTATCTTCATCCAGATTCAGTTGTTTCACAATATCGAAAAATTCATCTTCAAGGCTACCGGTTTCAATGTCTTTTATATTGGCCTTTTTTATAATTTCGCCTTTATTTAGAATAACGAATTTGTTACACAGATTCTCAACGGTGTCCAGCACGTGGCTGGACATTATAATTGCATTTCCGTTTTTTAAAAAATCGTTGAGAATGCTTTTCATATTGTGCTGTGATATGGGATCCACGCTTTCAAACGGTTCGTCAAGCACAAGAAATTTCGGCATATGAAGGATTGCGGCGGCAAACGCGGTTTTCTTTTTCATTCCGGTTGAAAGCTTTTTGATGCTTTTGTTTTTCCATTCATTCATTTCCAGTTTTGAAAAAAGCGTCTGCATTCTGTCTTTCATTTCGTTTTCGCTTAAATCATACATTGCCGAAAGAAACGTTAAAAGTTCAAAAGGAGAAAAAATTTCATATGTTGAAAGTTCACTGGGCATATATCCTATTTTTCTACGGACTTCGGGGTTAAACCCGCTCACGCTTTTTCCGTCAACAAGAATTTCGCCTTCCGCAGAGGACAGGATTCCTGTAAGCGCGTTCATAAGCGTTGTTTTCCCTGCTCCGTTCGGACCGATAAGCCCGATAAAATCACCGTTTTCAACCGTCAGGCTTACGTTGTTTAAGGCAGTAAAATTGCCGTATTTATGAGTTAGAGATTTGATTTCAAGCATAACAGTTCTCCGTTAAAACGTTCGATGATTGCAAATTTATTTAAATTATATAATAACATCATACATTATTCAAGCGTGTTTTTCATCTATATGCGAAAAGTTTTAGCAAACATCTGCATAAATAAAAACCCCGCTTTGGAAGCGGGGGCGCAGCATCATACAAGAATTGATCTAAATTATGTTGTTATAAGCCGAGAGCGAAAGACCCCGGCTTGGTTTTATTCGCTTTCGTAAAGCCGAAACATCAGCTTCGGCTCATACTAAATATTTAGTATTTAAAAGTTGTTAATCTAAGATTAAAGAGTAGCGATAACCTTGGAGATGATTGTTCCAACGGGTCCTGAAAGTACAGCGAGTACCGGGAACTGAGCAGCAAGATATACGCAAAGAGCGTTGAGGCCCTTGTTTAATAAGAAAGAAATGATAGACTGAGCAACAGAAGGTGTTAAGTATTTAGAAATGAGAGCAACTGTCTGGTTCTCACCGTATTTAACATACTGTTCTTCAATCCAGTTCGCTATAAGTTTTGCAGCTTTCATTAGTCAATTCCCCTTTCCTAATGATTTTATATGATGCTATATACGCATTATTATTATAAAAATTATGGTTAATAATGTCAATGAAAGCAGATTAAATTTGTAAGCTTCCACAAAAATGCATAAATGTTTCTATACAAAAACACAACAGGAAATGATTCCCGCTGTGTTTTTTCAAATCTTATGTTTCTTGCTTTTTCTGGGACTCAGCTTTCAAGTAGGCGTTTATGAATCCGTCTATGTCACCGTCCATAACGGCATTTATATTGCCCATTTCGTAATTTGTTCTGTGGTCTTTCGCAAGTGTGTAAGGCATAAATACATAGGAACGTATCTGGCTACCCCACGTAATTTCTCTCTGATCACCTTTTATATCGCTGATTTTTTCCGCCTGCTGTTCTTCTTTAAGCTTTATCAGTTCAGACTGAAGCATTTTCATACATACCTCGCGGTTCTGATGCTGGCTTCTTTCCACCTGGCTGGAAACGACAATGCCTGTCGGTATATGGGTTAAACGCACCGCTGAAGATGTTTTGTTAACTTTTTGACCGCCCGCTCCCGAAGCACGGTAATAATCCATTTTTATATCGTCCGGGTTAATTTCGATTTCATCGTTGTCATCAATTTCGGGCATAACCTCCAGTGCGGCAAACGATGTGTGCCTTCTGCCTGCCGAATCGAAAGGTGATACTCTTACGAGGCGGTGTACACCGTGTTCGCTTTTGAGATAGCCGTAAGCGTTTTCGCCTTCAACTATAATCGTAGCATTTTTTATTCCGGCTTCATCACCGTCCAGTATATCTGCAATTTTTACATTGAAGCCATGGCGTTCCGCCCATCTCGTATACAGCCTGAGTAGCATTTCTGCCCAGTCCTGCGCTTCTGTTCCGCCCGAACCTGCGTTGATCTTAACAATTGCGTTTTTGTGATCGTATTCGCCTGTGAGAAGCGTGAGAAGCGTTGTGCTTTCCAGTTCCTTTTCAAACTGCTCAATATTCTGTGTGCATTCATCCAGAAAATCAAGGTCTTGCGCTTCGTCGGCGAGCTCAATCATAACCATAGCGTCATCGTACTGACGGCTGAGTTTTTCGTAGCTCTGCACCTTGGACTGCAGTTCGCTGATTTTCCTCTGCACGCGGCGGCTGTTTTCAACATCATCCCAAAAACCGTCATTCGCGCATTCTGCTTCAAGTTCGGCAATCTTTGCTTTCAGTTCGTCCACGGCAAGCGCGTCTTTAAGTTCCAAAAGGGCTTTTTCACTGCCGGCAAGCCTGAATTTTAAATCTTCAAATTGTATCATATTATCACCAAATAGGATTATACTAAAAAGACAGCGCAAATGCAAATTATTTATTGAATGCGGTTTTAATTCGAATAAGTTCAAATACTCTCTGTCGATGTATACAGTGCCTGTACAAACCGTTCTGTAAAAATTTTATCTCTGTATGGCTAAACCTTGTTGATTTTTTATAATATTAAGTGTATAATGCATTCTAATGGAATTTATCGGCATTGCGAAAACGGCATTAGCCTGCGGCAATGTTTTAAGGGGTGAAAACTTTGTACGAAAATCATAAATGTCCTTACTGCGGCAAAACCTTTGCGAAAGAAGACGATGTAGTTGTATGCCCGGTGTGCGGAACCCCGCATCACAGAGACTGCTGGAAGGAACACGGAGAATGCGCAAATGCAGACAAACATTCTTCCGGTTACAGCTATAATGCGTCTGCTGAATCTGACGATGAAGCCGAACCGAAAAGCGAAGAAGATTTCATAGCGGAAATTCAGCGTGAAATAGATAATGAAAACAAAGCGCATTCCGAAAACGAAAGCAATGATTCCGAAGTCTGTTCCAGATGCGGCGCAAAGTTGATTGACGGTTGTACCTACTGCCTTTACTGCGGCCAGGAAAAAGGGAAACCCGTGATAGTCGGCACGGGAAGAAAAAAGAATAATTGCGGCAAAGATCCTCTCGGAGGCGTTTCACCGGAAGAAGAGGCAAACGGATTCGGCGTTTCCGAAATGGCGAAAGTTGTGCGGAACAAGCCGGATAAATTTATTCCTCGGTTTGTTAAATTAAGTAAACGTAAAAACAAACTGTCTTGGAACTGGTGCGCATTCCTGTTCGGATATTTCTATTTTTTTTACAGAAAGATGTATAAATGGGGAGCACTTATTATTATAGCGACCCTGCTGGTTTTCAATGTTAGTGATATTCTGTTCGGAAGTCCCGTTTCGAGTTTTGAAAATCTCGTTTATGAAAATGTTTATGCATCGGAACGTGAAGGGGATTACAGTGCAGAAGCTATGAAAACGGCTATTGCGGATGCAGCGGCAGAGACAAAAGAGGGAAATCCGAATGTTTTATATAAAGCGGTTGCGGTTTACGCCGTTAAAGCTGTTCTTATCAATGTAACGTGCGGTCTGCTTGCGAATTATCTTTATATGAAAAAATGTTCCGGGGTTATCGCCAAAATAAAGGAGAGCGCCGCTATTATGGGCGGCATGAACCGCCGGGATTACAATTTTAATCTTATTGCACGCGGCGGTGTGAACGTTTTTTCCATTATAGTTGCGTATTTCGCCGAATATTTCATATCATCGGTTTTTTCCTATTTAATTTCTTTATTTTGAAAGCGGAAATTTTCGGTTGACAAAGTCAATTTTGGTTGTTACAATATAACAGCTGATTTAAATGTGTTTTGCTTAGCAAACAAAATATCCTTGGCATATGAGAAATATGTCCGGAGACCAAAAGGAGGTGTCAACGAATGTCAAATGTAAACTATGAAGTTCTTATGCTTTTCTCCGTTGCAAACGGTGAAGAAACAACAGAGGCTCTCAAAACAAAGTTTTTGGAACTCATTTCCGCAAACGGCACTCTTGGCGAAGTTGAGGAATGGGGCAAGCGAAAGCTTGCATATCCTGTAAATGATGAGCCGGAGGGATACTACGTTCTTGCAAATTTCACGGCAGAACCCGAATTTCCGAGAGAATTTGATCGTGTATTTAGTATTACGGACGGCGCGCTTCGTTCCATGATAGTAAGAAAGGGAGAGTAAGTTATGCTTAATAATATCACAATTATGGGCAGGTTATCGGATAATCCCGAACTTCGTACTACCACAAGCGGATTGAGCGTATGTTCATTTACCATTGCAAATAATAAAGATTATGCAAAAGACGGTGATGCGCCCAACTGGGTTGATTGTGTAGCTTGGAGGCAGACTGCTGAATTTATAAGCAGGAATTTCCGGAAAGGCTCTATGATCATTCTTACCGGTTCGTTGCAGACCCGTACTTATCAGGACAGAAACGGCAACAACCGCAAAGCGGTTGAAATTGTTGTGAATCAATGCTACTTCGGCGAAAGCAAGAGAGACAGCGTCGCTGCCGGTCAGGCTTCCGAATCGACTACAAATGAACCGTCGGTTTCCTATGCCAGCGCTACAGCAACGGATTTTACCGTTACCGAAGATGTTGAAGATGATTTACCGTTCTGATCCGTTGAATCTATAAAGGAGAGTTATAAATGGCTTACGATAAAACACGCAGAACAGGCAAAGGCCGCAGAAAAGTGTGTGCTTTTTGTGCTGACAAAGTTGAAATCATTGATTATAAAGATACGGCAAAGCTCCGCAGATATGTTTCCGAAAGAGCAAAGATTTTACCGCGCCGCGTAACAGGTACCTGTGCAAAGCATCAGAGAGAAGTTACAACGGCGATTAAACGTGCACGTTACATGGCGCTTATGCCTTATATCAACGATTGATTTTATTCCCCCGGGATTCGGGGGAATTGTTTTTTTGTTGTCGTTTTATATTAAATTTTGAAGCGAAATTTGTTCAATGTACGTATAGCATTATTTTTTGTTATATGATAAAATATATTTTAAACTATATTCATTATGGTGTTCCTGATTTTATGTGCAGGCGTTTCTTGCTTTTCAGCGGAAGTCATGTTTCTGCTGAAGAAGTCGGACGATGGATTTGATTCTTTATTAACTACTAGTATATAACCGATTTTTGGAGGTATAATCATGAGCCGCAGGGTTTTATGTGCTTTTCTTTCGCTGATTATGATTGTTTCAGCATGTCCCATGCTCGCTTCTGCATCGGGTTCCGCGGCAGATGATGAGGTTAAACTGATCCTTTCGGCAGACAGCAACCTGCCTGACACGATAGACGTATCCGTTTATGTGAAAAGCGTTAATCATGCTTCACGGGAGGGAGCCTATGCATATTTTGTGTATGATTCCGACAAGCTTGCCGTTGTAGATGCGCAGGGGAATCGGATTGATATTGCGGCGATGACAAACGGAGTTACATTTAAAAACAATAAGATAGACGCGGTTGATTGTGTCGGAGGATGGTCTGATGACAGTTCTTTCGTGAAGACTATATCCGGCGGAATGCTTGTCGGCCTTGAGGTAATTCCGGATGAAGAAACGGATATATCCGATGGAGTTGCGGTCGCATACATAAGGCTTAAAATAGTCGGAGGAGATTTTGGCGATTATCAAACGGACTGGATAACACCTGTCCGCGAAAAAACGGATGCGCTTGCCTTTGCTTCTGCGCTCTACACCGTGGAAGGCAAGAGCGAACCGGCTCCGGAATTAACGGAATCGGTCGACTTTGTCCAATTGTCCTGTGCACACTCGTTCAGCGAACTGATTGTTGAAAATCCGTCTAACGGAAAGTCCGGAACCATGTATTATATCTGTTCGCAATGCGGACTTCATACCGGGGTGACAACCGATGAAAACGGGCAATCCGTACCTATTGAAAAGGCAGCATCAACGCTGAACGGAAACCCCTTGTATACAGATAACGAAACTGTAATTCCTGCAGTTGACCTAAACAATCTTATAACCAAAACCGCAGACGGCAAAGTGATAGGGAATTATCCTTTGAGAGGTGCTTCGCTCAGGCTGACCCAGCCTCTTGATAACAATTATATTGATATGCGTTTCACTGCGAGCGTACAGATTCCACAAGGTGCAAAAATAGTTGATTTCGGCATGATTTACACCCTGGCATCGTCCATATTGAAAGACGGTTGCGAGGTTGGTGCGGACGCTTCGCTGTATGATACGGAGAAGCTCGTATTAGACGGAGTTGACGGTGATTTCGGTGTTAATCAATACGGTATAAATGTTGCGGTCTTGTCATATAAGCAGATAACCGAATCCGGCTCAAAATTCTATTTTACAACATACGATTCCGAGTCCGGAGTAACAGGCAAAAGCATTGACGATACAGAGCAAATCGACTCTGCAAACTATATTTCATATAACCTTGTTGTTTCACAAATCAAATCTGAAAACTATGCAAGATATTATGCTGTCCGCGCATATTGCACATATAATTATCTCGGCAGAGACTTTACGGTTTATGACGGTGCGGACAGCGGTTCGGCCCTGTGTTCCGCGAGGAGCGTCTATTATATAGCCGAAAAAGCATATGCAAGTGCTTCCGAAAGCGAATATGCAAAACAGTATATTTATCAAAAAGTTCTTACTGTGGCAGATCCGCAGAAATATCCGGCAGAGTAAAGAGTAATTTATTTGTGCTCCGGATTCCCCGCGTTTTATTTGTATGTGGGGAGCCGGTATTGAAATTTTGGGAAGCATTCCGTGTGTCTGCAGATAGGTAGGCAGCAGGTAATTTTCGCTAAAAAAGGAACTTGAGAAGTTAGAACCAAAAGAAAGGTCCTTGCTTTGTTAATATTGTATAAATTGTAAGTTGATTTTTTGTAAATATTACCAATATAAATGTTGAGCGAATTTATTGACTTTTCGGCTTTCTAATGTTAAACTTAGAAAGAATAATGGATTAGCTATCGGTAATGTTGTGCTTTTCGGCGGATGATGGCAACAACATATGCGTTTCCGTGAGACTCCTGATTACTAGCATAGCGGCCAATTGTACTAAAGGAGAGATTATCTATGGCACAAAAAATGAAGAAGGCTCTCAGCCTGCTTCTTGCCGTTATTATGGCATTCAGTTGCTATGCGGTTCTGGGTTATGCCTATACCGGATATGATAATGACGGTTCAAATAATGCGCTTAAGGTTCAAACCGTCCTTTCGGCAGATGCTACTGAATATTCGGCAGGAGATACTGTCAGCGTTACTGTTACCCTCAATCACATTAATGATTCGATAATCGGTTATGAAGGAGTTATTGCTTACGACAGTTCGGTGCTTGAATATACAGGCGCAACGCTTGCGGATGGATTTGAATATTATGATACAGATTTTGAACCTTCGCCGATAGATGTTGATCCCTCCACACTTACACAGGGGTACGGCGGAAAAGCCGTTTCACTGGAAACTCTTTGCACAATGATGGGTACTCCCGATTTCGGCGCTGTTTCTGCAGTTCCGCTCAAGGTACTCAACACGGCAGGAGTCGCGGCGGGAAGCGGAACGGCTGTTGCCACGCTTACTTTCACGGCAAACGGTTCTTCTGACGGAACCAAGATTTCTCTCATTCCGTCTGTTATTTACGGCAGTGATTACGGTTTCTACAATTGTGCGGCAACAACTTCTACCGACGGCATTTACGAAACGGCTTACTCGGCAATCCGGGCGACCGATGCTTTTACTGTTACCGGAGGCACGACTTCCGTTTATTATGACATCACTTTCACATGGTACGGCGGTAGCAAAACCGTTTCAACGCTTAAAGGGCAGGTTCCGGAGGTTCCCGCGGAACTCGTAAAAGAATATTCCGACGGCGACTACGATTATGTTTTTGCGGGCTGGAACAAAGATCTTGTAGCGGCAACGGGCGCAACAACATATGTGGCGCAGTATGACAGCACGTTTGTATCTGCTGATTTTACTTCTTATAATGCCGCAAAAGAAGCGGCGGTTGCGAAGAGAGATAACGGCACAAACTGGACAGAAGATTCGGTTAACGCACTCAATCAGCTTCTTGCTCAGGATGTAAGCGGTTACGGCAGAACGCAACAGTCGGAACTCGATGCGCTTACCGAACAGATTATTGCCGCGACAGACAGTCTTACAGAAGCCGCAGCAAACATATACAATATAACGTTCAAATGGAACACAGCTTCCGGCGAGCAGTCTGAAACAGTAACTGCATCGGAAGGTAGCGTTCCTGTTCCTCCGTCAGGAGCGGAAGCCTCATATACGGCGAACGATTATACCTATACTTTTGAATCTTGGTCTCCGGCAATTGTTGCCGCGAGTGCAGATACTGTTTATACAGCGGTATACGGAACGCCTGTTTTCAACCCGGCGGATTATTCAAAAGTGGATGCTGCTGTTTCCGCCGCACAGGCAAAACAGGCAGAAGCGGATTATGATGCGAAATATACCGCTGCAAGCCGTCAGGCTCTTGCAGATGCGGTAAGTGCCGTTGAAACCGGCAAAGGCGCTTCTCAGCAGGCGGTTGTAGACGGCTATGCAGATGCAATCAATGCTGCAATCAACGCGCTCGCAATCCAGACATATACTGTAACATTTAACTATAAAACGGAAACCGGTGCGGATACTTCCGATACACAAACTTTGGAATACGGCGTAACGCCGGTTGCACCATCTGTTCAGAATTACAGCGATAATACATATAATTATACCTTTAATGATTGGGATAAAACAGTTGCCGCTGTCACGGCCGACACGGTTTATACGGCGCAATATAATAAATCCTATATAACTTATACCATTACATTCAGCTGGCATGAAGGTTCGACAACCGTTGATTGTCATTACGGCGATGTTCCCGAAGCACCTTCCGTTCCGGGCTATTCAGAGGGCGGAAAAACTTACAGCTTCATCGGATGGACGCCAACGCTGGTTGCATGCACGGGTAACGCGTCCTACACGGCGCAGTACTCTTCGGAGGATATTTACTACACGATAACATGGGTGGTAAACGGCAAAACAACTACGGATACGGTAAAAGCCGGAGATACGCCGATGGCTCCGTCGGTTGACGATTATTCAGACGGCGATTACGATTACACATTTACAGCATGGAATCCCGCTGTTGTGCCTGCTTCGGGCAATGCAGAATATACTGCTGAATTCGAAGCAACATTTGTAACGGCTGATTACAGCACGGTTGAATCCGAGATTGCGGCGGCGCAGGCTGTCATTTCCGCAGACGGATATACCGTTAACTATACTGAAGCAAGCCGCAAGGCTCTTGCAGACGCGATTGCCGCTGTTGAGGAAAATCTCGGCAGAACGCAGCAAACGAAGGTAGACGGTTTTGCTGCCGCAATTAAGAACGCGCGTGAATCCCTTGTGCTGAACGGAGCGGATTATACAGCTTATAACAATGCTGTTCAGGCACTGCAGGCAGAACTTGCCAAAACAGATGTTTATACGCCTACTTCCGTCACGGCGGTTACGGCGGCACTTGAGAATATTGATTCAACTCTGAATAAAGATCTTAATATATTAAGCCAGTCTGTTGTAGACGAGGCAGAGGCTTCCGTTGAAGCGCTTGCTAATCAGCTTGTGCTTCAGGCGGATAAAACCGAACTGAAAGCGAAGTATGCCGAAGCTGAAACCGAGGCGGCAAAAGATTGCTATACTCCCGAGACTCTTGCGGTTCTTACGCAGGCTATGGAAACGGCGCTCGCTGTTATCAATGACGGGAATGCGTCTGCCGAGGATGTTTCGGCACAGATAACAGCTCTTGACAATGCTATCCGGGGGCTTGCAATGAAAGCGGATAAAAATGCGCTTGCAAGTCTGATTGAACAGGCAAACGCAATGAGCGATGCAGTTTATAAAGACTTAACCGCTGTTAAATCGGCTGTCGCTGAAGCGCAGGCGGTATATGATGATCCCAACGCTTCCACGGAAGACGTAACAAACGTGATGACTGCGTTGCAGGCGGCTATGGACGCTGCAGAAAAATATCCTGCGGATTACAGTGCTTATAACGCGGCAGTTACCGCCATTGAGGCTGAACTTGCCGAAGTTGATGTTTATACACCCGATTCCATTCGTGCTGTTACGGCCGCTCTTGCCGAAATCAAAAACAGCTTAAGCGCGGATCTTAAGATTGACGAACAGTCTGTTGTAGACGAAGCAAAGGCTGCGGTAGATGCTCTGAAATCAAATCTTGTTCTCAGAGCCGATCTCACAGAACTTCAAAACGCGCTGGACAGAGCGGATAAATACGATACTTCATCATTCAAACCTTCTTCGGTAACGAAGTTTAAAGCGGCTGTTCAGGCAGTAAAAGATAAAGTTGCCGCGCTTACGGGCAATGAAACGCAGGACGATATTCTGCTTCTTGAAAATGAATTGACTGCGGCGTATGCACTCCTTGAAACACAGGTTTCTTGTCAGCCGGTAGTCGACGCTATAGCGGCGCTTAAAGCAGCAGACACAAGCAAATACACCGAGGCTTCGGTTGCCGAATATAATGCGGCCGTTGCCGATGCGGAAAAAGAGCTTGAGGCGCTTGCCGCAGATGGCGACAGAACGGAAGCCGAAGTAGCGGCGCTCCTTGAAAAAGTGAACAAGATTCCGGATCTCCTCGTATTCTCAGGCGCAGACTACAGCGAATTTGAACAATGCAAAAAAGAGTTTGCGGCGCTTGATAAAACTTTATATACGGATTCCTCGCTGAAGGCTGTTGAAGACGCAATTGCCGAAGTCAAAGAACTGCAGGATATCAATTATCAGGACGAACTGGACACCTTGGTTGCAAATATCAAAACGGCGCTTTCAAATCTTGAATATCTTTGCGCATGGGCCGGCGAAACGGACTGGGAAGGCATTGATCATGAATATTTCTATGCGGATTTGAAATTCGTTCAGGTAATTGACGAAGAGAATCCTTCGGATGTAAAGATTGAAGTTTATCTGAATCATCCCGTAAACGATGTTTATGCGTTCCAGCTTGCGGCACTCTTTGACGGCAACAAGATGATATTCAACAATGCTGTTGCGGCAAACGGAGAAGTTATTTACGCAGCGGCGGCGCAGGCGCAGTTTGATGCTGATGAATACGGATTGAATCCGATGGGCAAAACGTCTATTGCAAAAGTCTCTGTATCTTATGATACACCGATTGCCAAGGCTGTAGGCGAAAGGCATCTTCTTATGACGCTTAACTTCACAGCTGTCAGCAGTGATTCAAGCTATATCGCAAACGTTCCGCTTGCATCAAATATTTATGCGGATAAATCAAACTATACTGCAATTATGGATCTGTCCGGCACGGATTATACGGAGAGTTATGTTCATTGCGATCCCGTAGCAATATCTCTCAGCGGAGAGCCGCTTGCAGTCGGTTCCGTAAGCGGTACACTTAATCCGCAGAATACGGTACGTAGCATTGTTGTAACATTAACAGATGAATCCGGAAACAGCTATTCCGCAACAGTTAACGGGAAAACCGCTTATTCAATAGCGGATGTTCCTGCCGGAACCTATACGTTAACTGTAACATCAGGCGGTTCTCTCGGCTATACCGTCAACAATGTTGTGGTTACTGCCGGGGAAGATACAGAAATAGATGATATCCGTTTGCTTTACGGCGATGTGAATGAAAACGGTTGTATTGATATACAGGATGTGACAATTGTTTTAAATGCAGGCAATTACGGTTCGATTGTATCTGATGTTAATTTTGCCGATGCAACTGGTGACGGCGTTGTAGATGCGAAAGATATCTCCCTGATTATCGGTAACGAGAATTACGGAATCACAGCCGCCACACAGGTAAGGGAAGGTAAATAACCACAGTATGTGTGGAAGCCGCAACGATTGCGTTTTGCGGCTTCCTGCAGATATATTTAAGAAGGTATAGGTATACGGTTGTTAAAAAAGATTATAAGTTTATTTCTTGCGGCGCTGTTTGCTGTCTCGTGTTCGGTTTCGGTTTTTGCGGCGGGAATTGCCGATAAAGCGGCTTTTGAATTCAAAGTGTCGGAAGCGGATGAACAATCAGAACAGTATGCCGGCTGTATTCAGGCTTCGCTTTACTGCGCGGGAGATGGTGCTTCCGCCGTTACAACGCTCGGATGTACGCTTGTTATAGACACCGGCGTTCTCGATACCGTCGATTATACTACCGGTAAAGCGAACACAACAAATTATCTGAAAGATTCGGTTCAGCTAGGCAACGATTTTGCGCTTGTTCCCTCGGGAATAAAATCAGGAAGGAACACCGTGTATTTTGATTTCGGCGCAACGAGCCTTGCAGGTTATAACGCTTCAAAGAAAGAACTTTATATATTCGTTTGCGGAATCAGCATATCCGGGTTGAAACTTTCGGAGGAACCCGTGAAAGTTGCCGATGTTTACTTAAAATGCAAGGAAAACAAAAGTTTTTCCGCTTCTTCCGTGAGGCTGATGAAGCAAAGCGAGTTTAGAAATACGGCGGAATGTCCCGCGCCAGCAATTTATCCGTGCGAGATAAGTTCCAAAACCGAGGCAGCGGAAATCTGCAAAAACACCAAATTGACCATATCTTCGTCATTGATTTCTTCCACTAAAACCGAAGCGGAAACGCAAACCGATTCTTCCGTTGCGGTTTCAGAGGCAGGCGGTGAAAAGGAAAGCCTGCAGAATCAAATAACCGTATTAAATGATTTGATAAGTAGCGCGCAAAGTGTCTCAGCCGATGCTTCAACGCCGCAAGGCAAAAAACTTGCGGAAGCTGTTGCAAAAGCCAAGGCTGTTCTCGGCAAGGAAAACGTTACGGAAGCTGAAATTGAAAGTGCGGTTCAGGATTTGCAGTCGGCTTTAAAGGATTATAACGCCGCAGATGAACAGGCGGCTGAAAAGAAACAAAATAAAATTTTAATCATAGTTTTGCTGGCCGTGCTTCTGGCGGCGGCTGTTGCATCTGTTATTGTTATAGCGGTTAAAAAAAAGCACACATCAAAAGCGGAATAACAAACCGTCTTTCAGATTAATCTATAAGACTATGAAATTCGTATAATATTTCTATGTTAGGCATTGTGGCAAATGCCTTTAGTTAGAATAAAGATATATTTTATTCGTTTTTTTGGAGGAAATGGATATGAAAGCTAAAAAGATTATAAGTCTCCTCTTAGCGGTTGTGATGCTGATTTCCATGGTTCCGGCATCCATTTTCGCATATGCGGACAATGAGGTTTGGGAGCCAACGGAACTCAGCAGTGTGGCGTTGATGAGGTTATATGTTGATCAGGTGGATGAGAGCGATCCGATGTATCAATACTATCCTGACGCAATAAAAATTGAAGAATATTTTACCAGCAACGGTACTGCACTTCTTACCGTGCTTTCTTATTGTGTAATTGCCGATTTGGAAGTGTTCGATACGCTGGATTATGATACAGGCGAAGTCAACACAAGCGAATATGCCGATACAAAATATACCAGCGGTTCCACGCAGTATTGGGTAGATGATGATGACTGGCTTGGCGGAACCCATCATAAAATGGCGCTTGAGGCGGCTGGAATTCAAGTCGGTCGTCAAACGATGACCTTTTCTTTCCAGTCCACAAGTCTTGCTTCATGGAGACAAGACACCAATGAAATGTATTTGAATACGGCAGGATTTAACGCAGATGGTCTGCAGGCGCCTGCCGAAGAAGTTCTTTGCTCTACGCTCTATCTCGGGCTTAAGCCCGGCAAAACCCTGGCAGACGTTAAGGGCGCACTCCGTACTATGTTGGCGGAGGAATACCGTGCGGAAGGAACGCCATCCCCTGCACTTTATCCCGGATCCGTTTCCGATAAAACTACGACTTTGTCTTTCCTCGTGCATCCGGACGTGTTGGAGTTCAGCGATAAGATTGAAAATGCATCGGCAGAGCAGTATGATGTAACTTTCAACTGGAAGAATGCAGACGGGGATCAGACCGAAACCGTTTCTTGTGCAAAGGATACGGTTCCCGTTGCGCCGGATGGTTCGGAAGCTGATTACAGCGATGATTTGTATGATTATACATTTGCCGGCTGGGATCCCGAACTTTCCGAAGTTACAGAGGCAACAACCTATAATGCAACCTATACAAAATCTGCCGATAAAACGGAACTTCAGGCGCTGTACGATGAAAACAGCGGCAGGGCAAACGAAGGCTATACGGACGATTCATGGAATACGTTCACGCAGGCGCTTGCCGAAGCGGATTCCGTTTTGCAGAATGCAGACGCCACCAAGCCTGAAATTGCTTCGGCTAAGCAAGCGCTGGAAGACGCAATTGCAGGTCTTGTGAAGAAAGCGTCTTATAACATTACTTTTGAATATAAGAATGAAAACAATGAAACCGTAACAACAGTTGTCAGTGCCGAAGAGGGTACGGTACCTGTAGCTCCGTCTGTTCCGAATACCATTGAAACAAAATCAACGGTTTACACCTTCACGGGTTGGGCCCCGGAAATCGCTGCGGCAACGGCTGACACGAAATATGTTGCGCAGTATTCCGAAGAAGAAGTGAAATATGACGTAACGTTCATTGTAAACGGAACAGAATATACAGACTCTTATTCTTACGGTGCCGCGCTTATTGCTCCGGAAGTTGAGGATTATACGCTTGATGATGTTGCATATACCTTCACCGGATGGACACCCGAACTTCCCGCAACCGTAACGGAGTCGGGGGTTTACACAGCGGTATTCAGCGCAAAAACGCTTTATGCGGATTACACGGCTGTTAATGCGGCTCTCGCAAAGGCGGCGGAAGTAACGGCGCAGGCAGATTATACTGCCAAATATACGCAGGCAAGCCGTCAGGCTCTTGCGGACGCTGTAGACGCGGTTGTTGAAAACTTAACGATTTCTCATCAGAGCGAGGTTGATGCAATGGCAGAGGCCATCAATTCCGCTGTTGATAAGCTTGAAATTCAAAGTTATGATATAACTTTCACCGGTCTCAAAGACGGCGGCGGAGGAGATCTTATCTTGACTCTTCCGTATGGCAGCCTTCCCGATCCCGGTTCAAATGTAGCGCAAAAGGTTGAAATCGACGATTATGATTACACCTTCACGGGCTGGATTCCGGAGATTACCGAGGTTACGGGGGACGCAACGTATACCGCGCAGTATTCTGAAGAATTTGTATCAGCCGATTATACGGCTTATAACGATGCTGTTACGGCGGCAAACGAAAAACTCAATAACGGTACAAACTGGACAGCTGAATCCGTGGCGGCGCTGAACAGCGCGCTTGCGGTTGATGTAAGCGGTCTCGGCAGAACAAAGCAGGCTCAGGTTGACGCCGCAAAAGCTGAAATCCTGGAGAAAACAGCGGCTCTTGTTGAGGCTGCAACGCCTGTTGAAAACTGCACGGTAAGCTTTACTTACAAAGTTCTTGAAAACGGTGAGGTTGTTGAGAAAACATCTTCCTACACAGTAGAAAAAGGCTCCGATATCACAGCGCTTATTCCCGCTGCGGGCGACCTTGAAACCGATATCTACACCTATACGTTTGACGGTTGGGATAAGGAAATTGCCGTTACGGCGAATGAAGACGCTGCTTATACCGCTGAGTATATGCAAGCAGAGAAACCGGCCGATTTAACAGCAATTGATAATGCGCTTGCCACTGTTCCCGCAGATACGGAAATGTATACGGACGAAACCGTTGCGGCGCTCAACAATGCAGTTGCGGCGGCTGAAGCGCTCAAAGCAAGCAAACCCGGTATCACCAGGCAGACAGAAGTAGATGCTGCGGCGCAGGCTGTTACCGACGCTGTAAATGCGCTCACGGTTAAAGTATTTAACGTAACCTTTAAATATCTGGATGCGGATTGCGCGGAAGATGAATACAAGACTGTAGTTGTTCCTGTTCAGTATAATGCGGTTCCCGTTGCTCCGGTTGTTCCGCAGTCGTTCGCAATAGGCGATTACGATTATACATTTACTGCTTGGCCTGAAATCGTTTCTGCAACGGCTGATGCCGAATATACGGCACAGTACAGCAAGGAATTTGTAAAGGCTGATTATACAAACGTTGAAAACGCGAAAGAGCAGGCGGAAGCCGTTCTGAACGGCGACACCGCTCCTTACACCGAAGAGTCTCTTAATGCTCTCCGCGATGCGGTTGCGGCAGTAGTTGAAGACCTCGGCAGAACGAAGCAGAGCGATGTTGATAAGATGGCTTCTGATATCCTCAATGCAATCAATGCTCTTGAGCGTAAGAGCGTAACGGTAAAATTCGTTGCAGACGGCAAGGAAGTCAGCACACAGACTTATAAATACGGCGATACAATCGTTGTTCCGGCCGATCCTGTTAAGGATGAAGACGTTCAGTACACCTATTCATTTGCAGGCTGGAAACCTGATGTTGCAGCAACTGCAACGGAAGACGTAACTTATACGGCTGAATTCACGCCTCATATTAAGAGTTACACAGTAACATTTAATTATAAAGACGAAAACGGTGCGGATAAGACGGAATCAATGGATGTAAATTACGGCGTTACACCGGAAGCTCCCGCTGTTTCTGATTACAGCGAAGGCGATTATGACTACACCTTCAAGAGTTGGGATAAAGATGTTGTTGCCGTAGCAGGCGATACAACCTATAACGCAGTATATGAATCCGAGTTCGTTGCGGCTGACTATACAGCTTATAATGACGTTGTAACTCTCGCAAATGAAAAACTCGGGCAGACTGATATTTACACAGATGAATCCCTCAGCAATCTGAAAGATGTTCTTGCGGCAAATGCAGTTGAAACCGGTAAGGGAAGAACTTATCAGAGCACAATAGACGCTGCTGAAGCTGCAATCCGCGAGGCGATTGACGCATTAGTTGAAATTGGTTCTTACAACATCACATTCAATTATGAAACAGCTGAAGGTACGAAGACCGTAACGCAGACTGTAAAACAGGGCACGACACCTGTGGCGCCGGTAGTTCCGAATTACAGCAAGGGCGATTATGATTACGAATTTGACGGCTGGAACACAGTTATCGTGCCGGCTGAAGCAGACGCTGTATATACGGCTGAATTTACAGAAACATTTGTATCTGCGGATTACACTGCAAACAGCGAAGCGGTGGCTGCTGCCAATGCGGCTCTTGCAGATGCGGATAAGTATACAGATGAAACAGTAAAAGCTGTTCAGGATGCGCTTGCAGCAAATGTTGAGTCAGGTCTCGGCAGAACACAACAGGCTGCTGTTGATAAAGCAACACAGGCTATTAATGATGCAGTTGATGCACTCACAGTTAAAACATTTACTGTAACGTTCAACTATAAGAACGCTTCCGGCGAAGACGTAACTTCAACGGTTGAAAATGTACCTTACGGCACAGTTCCCGAAGCTCCGGCAGCAGGGGATTATTCAATCGGAGATACGGTTTATAAGTTCCTCGCATGGGATGCTCCGGTTGTTGCGGCAACGGCAAATGATGTTTATACAGCAGTTTACGATGATGGCACATACACTGCCGCTGACTATACTGCCCTTGATAAAGCAGTTGCAGATGCAGAAGCGCTTATGAGTGCGGATGATTACGATGCAATGTACACAGAGGCGACCCGTACGGCTCTTGCAGATGCGGTTGCAGCCGCAAAAGCTGTTGACAGAACGCTCGGCGTATCTCAGCAGCAAGCTGTGAACGATCTTACCGAAGCAGTTGTAAATGCGATTAATGCTCTTAAAAAGAACACATTCACAATCGTATGGAATGTAAACGGCACGGAAACGAAAACGGTTGTTAATTACGGAGATGTTCCTGTAGCTCCGTCAGTATCCGGATATGATGAAGACGGTTACAGATATGTATTTGCCGGCTGGGATTCTGAAATTAAGGCCGCATATGCAGATGCTACTTACACTGCAACATTCACAAAATCACTTATACCCGATGAAGAGTTCGTTCCCGATATGGCGTATATTGAAAAGCTTGTCAAGATTTACAACACCATGGTAACTTCGGGTAAATATAATAAGGCTGATCTTGCGAAAGTTCAGGCGTTCATCGATGAAATTTATTCAACAGAATACACGAATCAGGATGAAGTCGATCAAGATGGCAAGACGCTTAAATCTCTCATTGATGCCTGCAGACTTGTTTCAACAACCACAACCAGCGGAACCTCCTCGTCGAGCGGAACAACAAGTGCCGCTACCGGTGATGATATTTCACTTATCGTGATGGCTGTAATCTTTGTTTCGGCGCTTGGTCTTGCAATCATTTCAATCCGCAGGAAAAAAAGAGAGGATATGTGATTCTGATTAGTCAGATAAACATAAAATTCGGAGAACCGAATCCATAATTAAACAATCCGCTGATGCTTAACGGTGTCAGCGGATTTTATTTTTGGTTTTTAATTCGATGAACCGCAGGGCAAAGTATTAAACCTGCAGATTGTAAGTAAGATATTGCTTATTGGCGAATCTTATGTTAAAATAATTGTGTATATTTTATATGGATTACGGAGAAAAATATGAACAATTTTAAAACTGATGAGGGAATTGATCTGTTGTATGTTCTTAAAGTTTTGAAAAAAGGATGGAAGCTGATTTTTTCACTTTTTATCATCTTATTTGCAGCGGCATATGCGTTTTCGGCGTTTTTTATAACTCCGAAATACGCATCATACATCAAAATGTATGTAACAAACACCAGCCAGTCGACCGTAAACGGTGATATAAATTATAATGATATTTCCGCAGCACAGCAGCTGGCGGATACCTATATCGTAATTCTTAAGGATTCAAACGTTATGGAACAGGTTTGTGCTAAGCTTCATTCTGATATTACTGCCTCACAGCTTTCCTCCATGGTTACTTTTACAACAGAAGAAGAAACGGAGGTCATCAGAATTACTGCTATGACGGCTGAACCGGAATTATCAGCGGAAATATGCAATGTTTATGCCGATATAGCTCCGTCTGTTTTAGAAAGAGTTGTTAAAGCAGGTTCCGTTGAAACCATTGGTGATGCAAAAGCGGCAAAGAGTCCGTCTTATCCGAATAAGCTGGGCAATGCTGCAATCGGCGGCGCACTGGGAATCGTTTTGGCAGTCGTAATCGTTTTTCTTAAAGATTTTCTTGACAACACGGTTCAGAATGAAAATGAACTCAAAGATAAACTTAATATTTCTCTTTGGGCGGCTATACCATCTTCATACAGAAAGAAAAAACGAAACAGGAAGAGTTTTGATGTGACTACGGAGTTGCGTAAATCTATTTTGAACAGCAAAACTTCCTTTGCCATAAACGAAGCATATAAAACAGCGCGAACGAGTATGTCTTTTGCGATTACGGAATCACCGATTAAAACCGTTGTTTTTTCATCAAGCGAACCGAATGCCGGCAAATCCACAACAACAGCGAATATGGCGATAACAATGAGCAAAACGAATGCGAAAGTGCTTATCATCGATGCCGATTTGCGCAAACCCATGCAGCATGAATTATTTAAAATGGATAATCAGAAAGGGCTTTCGGGAATATTGGCAGGGCATTATCCGGTCAGCGAATGCATTAAGGAGATTGCAAAGAATCTTTATCTGATGCCATCGGGAATCATTCCTCCGAATCCTTCTGAATTGCTTGCGAGCCATAATATGAACAGGCTCATGAAAGAACTCAGGGATATTTACGATTATATATTTATTGACGCTCCGCCGGTTAATGTGGTTACCGACGCCGCGATTATTGCGCCGAAAACCGACGGAATGGTATTCGTTATCCGTGAGGGACAAAGCGAATATCCCGAAATATTCAAGAGCATCAATTCCGTTCAGCTTGTTGACGGCAAAATTTTAGGTGTAATTTTAACAGATGTTAAGGATTCAAAATCCTTCGGTTCCATGCGTTATAAAGCATATGACTATAAGTATGGCTACAGACACGCCAATGAAAGTGGCAGTAAAAACGAAAAAGAGTAAAAGCAGGCACTGGAATTTGAGTTGAATAATGGGGCTTTTATTCTGTCGGGATATTGATATATTTATTATGTTTAAATCGGAGCAGTGTTCCATCAAGCTCGCTTGAAACGGGGCTTGCGAACGATTGCAACCTGCGCAGGGAGCGTTCGCTCCTCAGGGTTTCAGTGGGAGATTATCACTCCCGCTGAAATTCTGAAATGGACCCCGCCTCCTAAGAGGCGGGACATCGGCGAATAGGTTATAAGAAAAATCATAAGGCAACAAGCCTTATGATTTTTTATTTAAAATATTTTGTTTCTCGAAATAATATTTATTTTTTATCTTCTTCTTCAAATTCCTTGTCGATATCCGCCAGCATTTTAACTTTGTCCGGGTTTTTGAATCTTACGTTCATAACTTCTGCGTCAAAATCAAGCAGGGAGCATGCAATAATGGAAGCGATAACTGTTAAGATAAGTTCCGGTATCATATAGGAAAGGTTGTAGTAAAGGCTGTATAGCGTTGCAGACAAACCGTTTGCATAGGCTCTCCAAATGGTAACGCCGGAAATGAAGTGGCAGATTGTACGCAGAATGCCGCTGACTGTAAGACCGCTTGCAATAACAATACCGCTTCGGTGTACTTTGTTTTTAAATATAAGACCGATTATGCAAAGGATAAGCACTATTCCGAATTCAGTAGCGAAAACCCACCAAAAATTTCCTATATCGGCTGACAGCGTAGTGTTTTCTTCAGTGATGGCAGCATCTTTGCTTGCCAAAATAACCGTAACCGTGAAAACCGCAACGGATATGAGTGATAAAACTCCCGAAGATATAATGGCAGTAGCGTTTTTGACTTTTTTAAACATTCCTGCAAGTCCTATACATCCGAAGGCGATAATATAGTCAAAAAGGGCAAGCATTATGTACGATCCGAATCCTTTTACGTAAGAGAAATTGTTTAGCCCGAGCAGCATTTGGATTACGCCGTAAAGAGCCGCCATGACAATACCCTTTCCTACGCCATATCGGTAGGAGTAGATGGCTATCGGAAGCATCGAAAAGAGCGTTACAGAACCTCCGAAAGGCAGTTCAAAAATTTTTACGAGGCTTAAAATCGTTGCCAGTGCAAGCAGAATCCCTGCATCAACGATTGTTCTGATGAGCATTCTTCTGCTCATCGTTTTTTTGTCTTTCATTTTAATCTCCTTATTAAAAAATTGCCAAGCAAATGCTTGGCAATTTCCGTTTTGTTACATCTATCCATTCCTACGCAAGCATTATCTTGTTCAGGTTCGGTCAGCAACAGTGTCAGTTGCAATCTCAGCCGATTTCTTCAGCCCCCAAATATTCACTTGACACTAATATTGTAATACAACGTTATTTAAAAGTCAACCGCTAATAAAGGATACACTTACCTGATTTTAAGAAGTTTTCATATTTCAGAATTTCCGCTATATCGGTTACCGAGATTGTTCCGTTATCATCCATATCATATTCTTCTTTTCCTGACGAATCCGAACCGTATATCCCTTCTTTTACCAGTTCCGAAATATCAGTTATATCAATGCTGTTATCGCCGTTTGCATCACCGTTGAATATATAAAGAGATCCTAAATCCATATCGCCTTTAACAATGATTTCGTTTATTTCTATAAAAGTATGATGCAGATCATAAATTCGGAGATTGTAAGTGCCGAACGGAATATCTGAAAAACACGGATTATTGCCTGCAGTATAGACATCTCCGTTAGAAGACGTTAAAGTGATATAAGCGCCTGGAGTTGACTGCCCGGTTATGTTTGCACAGGCGGCATTTACTTTAACATTAAACGTGTATTTTTTACCGCTTTCGGTTGACGCGGTTATAACCGACGTACCTGTGCTTTTTGCATATATGATGCCGTTGACATCAATTTCGGCTACGCTTTCGTTGCTGCTCTGCCATAACGGAAGTTCATCGGAATAGCTCGGATTCGGTGTATAGCCTACGCAATAGCTGTCAAATACGTTCATCTCAAGAGTGTCGTTTTCAAAGCTTTCCAGCGTAAGCCGTGTTAAAGGCGCTTCGTATACTTCAACCCGGCAACTTTCGGTAAGCCCGCTTTCGGATAAATAAAAGATGTTACAGTTTCCGGCACTTTTTGTATAAACATATCCGTTTTGCGTTACATAGGCAACCGCTTCATTATCGCTGTAAAACGTACCGGATTGCTCTGAACCCTCCGGTGTGATAACTGCGCTTAAAGACACCATGCTGTTAATTCTTGCAGTTATATATTGTCGAGAGAGAGAAAGCCTTAAATCTGCCGTAACTTCAACCTCCGCAGAAGCGGAAAGTCCGTTGTCGGTTTCAGCGGTTATAGTTGTCTTTCCGTATCTTACACCTATGGCTGTACCGTCTTCGTCAATTTTTACAATCTTTGAGTTTTCACTGACAAGGGTGATTCCGTTTGTGCTGTCCGCTGGGAAAATGTTGATTTTCGGGCTGAAGCTTTCGCCGAGCATACAGGTATATTCTGTTTTTTCAAAGGTTATTTTTTCAGTTGTAAGCTTGTTCTTTACGGTGATTTTTACAGTGGATGTAACGCCGCTGTCTGCTTTTACGGTTATATATGCAGTTCCGTATGAAACGGCGGTAACAATTCCGTTCTCAACCGAAGCAATGGCTTCATCGGATGAATCGTACTGAATTGTATCCGTGCAATCCGACGGAAAAATATCAGCATGAAGTGAAAATGATTCTCCCGGTTCAAGCATTTTGCTGTTTTCAGAGATTGTAATGCTTTGCGCGGGCTGATAAACGACTACCGAAGATGTTACACTTAAACCGTCGTAGGTGCAGGTAATGTCAGTTGTGCCCGGATTGTCAAAATAGATATAATTGCCGGAAGTATGCGCAATTTCGGGATTGCTGATGCTTACGGTGCACGATTCGGTTATATTGGTATTATCCGGCAGGTAAAAAACGGAATATGCCATATTTTTACCCGCAGAACCTGTATAAGTTCCGGTATTAAAAGCAATGGATTCTTCAGACGGAGCATATGTATTTACCGGATAATATGTGGGTTCACTGATATTTCCCACACTGTCTCCACCCCAAACGCGTATTGTGTCCACTGTTCCGGTAACGGAAAACGGAATACGCCATATACGTTCCGTTTCGGTATCGGTGTAAAAGTGATAATCGCTGTATTCCGTACCGTAAAGGGAATATGTATCCCACAGGTGCAGATACGTTATGGTTTTTGATGTGTGAATTTCCGCCGTGAAAGGTTCATATGGCGCAATTTCTTTGTCCGGCAGAACGGTGCTTAAAATTGAGCCTTCCGTAAAAGTGAGTTGCATGGATTTTGTTGTGTTTACGGAGTTAATTTTAGCTGTTGCGCTTATTGTTGCCGTTCCCGTTTCTTTTGGGGTAACCACGCAATAGTTTCCACAGCTTTGGACTGTTGCAGCGGAAGACGGGGAACAAGACCACGTTATCACTGCATTTGAATCTACGGGATTTGTTTCGGCGTAAACTTTGATGTTTTTATCGGTTCTGTCAAACGAAAGCGAGTCAGAATAAATATCAAAACTTTCAAGCGGTTTTTCGCACTGGAAAGTCAGTTCTGAAAAATTGCTGTCAGCTGTGTTTAAACCGTTTTGATCAACTGCATATATTCTTACTGTTATTTTTTCCTCGGAATTGAAAGTCGCACGCACGGTCCAGAGCCTGTCATATCCGTCAATGTTGGATTCAATATAATCTGCTGTATACGGCGTGCCGATTGGATTGTTGCTTTTATCCGTTATTATGATGTTTTCCGCACCTGCAGTATAGAATGTAAAAACGGTTTCTTCGCTTTGCGTGCCGCTTATCGCTTCCGCACTGCTGATTCTCGGTTGCGTAACATTGATAAAAAAGTTTGCGCTTAAACCGTATTCGTTTTCAGCACTTATTACTGTTTGGCCGTAGCTTTCGGCTGTAACAGTGCCGTCTTGACTTACGGAGGCAATGTCACTGTTAAGGCTTTTGTAAGTTATAGTTTGGCCAAGCTCCGCATTTTCCGGATAAAACGACGGCGTTATGGAAAGTGAACGGTCATAACTCATATAGAGATTTGCATCATGTTCACTCGCAAGCTTGATATTCTGTACGCCTGTTTTTACATTACAGGAAAACACATATGCGCCGGGCTTAAATGCGGCAGTGTTACCGGCATAAAGCTTAAATTTATATGTGCCGGAAGTCGTAAATGTTTTGCTGAAAGTAAAACTGCTCTCGTTTTCGTCCTGCTGACTGGGAGTCAATATCATACTTCCGTTGGCGTTAATATCTTTTACAAGAAGATAATTGCTATCTGCGGAGGCTGTAACTTTGATTTCGGCTGTTTCGCCCGAAGCGTATTCCTCCTTTTCGGATATAACGGAGATAATCTGTGCCGTTTTAAACTCCGTTCCGAGCGAAACGCTTCCACCCTCTCCTACTGAGTCGCAGGCGCAGGCTGTTTCACCGGGCGCGGAATCCCCCAAATCGAAATACCTGAATTTGTTTTCTTCATAATAATCATAAAAATTCTTTCCGCCAGATTTTATATACGATGTTGCGTTGTTTGCCGTTACTGTATATCTGCCGTTTTCATTTTTATATTCATATGCTTTCGGTGAGGAAAAAACAATTTTTGCCATGAAAGAAGGATATTTTGAAGTCGGGCAGACAGTAACGGAAGCGCTTTCTGGCAACGTCGTTTTGTCGATGCTTATTTCACCACTGTATTCACCGACGGTTATATCATCGGAATAAAAAGTACAGATATTATTCATATTCGCACTTTCGGGATACGATTGGATTTGAAGCTGGAATGCTTCAGCAGTGCGCGGAATTTCAGTTTCCTGCAACATAAGCGTTTCAGAATCAGAGTATGTTTTTTCGGAATTCCCATTCATATTATCGTGGTAAAATTGAATGGTTGTATAGGAATAGCTGTTGTGATTCATAGATTCGCGTATATTTTTTATAAATCCGCTGTAATTATTTCCTTTTGAAACAGGGTTGTCCGAAATATCAAGATAGTATCCGCAGAATCCATTCAGGGGAGAAATATCCGATATGTAGTTATCAGAAATATCGAGCTTTGTCATGCTTGTATGATTCTTTATGCCTATTGTATCTTTCAGCCGGCAGGAATAAAGAATCGCGGTTTTTAGATTTTTGAGTTCTGCAAGCGGAAGTGTGGTTTCAAAAAGGTTTCCGTAAGCATTCAGCCCCGAAAGACTTTTAAGGGGCGTAAAATCATTTAAATCCGCGAGCGAGCATTCTTCACAGTAAATATATTTAATATGCGGCGCACTGGTTTCACTGAAGCTGAGTTCAGTAAGCAAAGGGTTGTTATCCATATAGAGTATGTTCAACTTAGGGAACACAGATGTTTTTAAAAAACTTAGATCGGTATTGCTTAACCCGAGACCCGAATATTCCACTGCAAGTACATTTGTAATTTCTTTTACCGTTTCCGCAGGAACGGTACTTTGACTTAAATCATCCGCGAGCACCAGGCTTATGCCGTTTACTTGCGCCTCGTTAAATTCGGTATCATTTGTTCCGTAAATATAATTCAAAAGCTTTTTAGCATTATCGGAAAGCGTTACGGTTTTTATTTCAGCGGGTTCCTGCGATAGTATATCATTGATATTCACCGCAGGATAATTTTTTTTGTTATAATAACCGGTTACGGTTTTTGTTGAACCATCGGCAATCGCTTTTTCAACCTGATAAGGCGAAGCGTTCGGATAAAGGCTGAGGTAAAGCGCGGCAATTCCCGCAACGATCGGAGTTGCCTGACTGGTTCCGGAATAGGCCTCAAAATCCGTGTTGTTATTGCAGGATGGACCGAGAATTTCAACTCCCGGCGCAGAGGTTGTATAGTATAGTCCCGTGGAGTCATAGTTTGAAAAGGAGGCAAGCATACCGTTGTCGCAATTGTAGTATTTTATGTCCTGCTTATTATATGATCCGTAAGCCATGACGCCGATAACTCCGTTGTACGCCGCAGGGTAACAAAGGATGTCATCTGCATCATAACTGCTGTTACCCGCCGCGGAAACGAGTACCGCTTTCTGCGCGGCTTTTTGATACAGTTCTGCACATATCGGAGAAAGCACAGTTCCACCGAAACTCATATTGATGATATCAGCGTTGTTTTCTATGGCATAGTTCAGGCACTCAATAATATCATCGTCTGTCAAATTGTTGCCCGTTGCCGCTTTGAGCCCCATTATTTTTACGTTTGGTGCAATTCCTACATAACCAAAACCGTTTGCTTCCATGCCGATGATTCCTGCCACGTTTGTGCCGTGTCCGTTCGTATCGGTAATATCATAGTTTCCGTTTACGGCGTTCCAGCCGTGGTTCCCGTTTCCATCGTTCCAAAGATTATTTTTAATATCCTTGTGATTGATATTCAGACCTGTGTCTATAATTGCAACTACAGTGTCTGCACTTCCGAGCGTGTTAAAATTTTTCCACGCCTCTGTTAATTCGAGGCTGTTTTTGTACCAGTTATAATTCAGATATTGGTCTCCGTTTCCGAGCGCTTCTTCGGGGATTTCTATTTCATCGGTTGAGTAAATATAATTCGGCGCAGCGGATATAATATCCGAACGTTTTTCAAGCGTTCGGCAGAGTTCTTCAACGTCCGTTCCGCTTTCAACCGTGCATTTTATAATCTGTGTGCAGGATGTGGTTGAACTGAAAGTTTTCGCGGTGCTTTCCATTTGCACACCCGGAGTTTCTTCAATTGCTGAAACATCGATTACTTCCGTTTTCAGAACAGGAAGATTATCTGCAGAAAAGGTTCTTGCAAGCGTTGTTCTGCGCTTAATCAAAATTTCGTTGGCAACATAATTCCCAACGTCGCTATCTTCTCCGATGTTGGTAGCAAATGACGGAATACCATATGAAAAAATCATTGCTGTGACCAGTATTACAGATATAATTTTTTTCATAACAGACAGCCTTTCAAAATGTTATTTAATATTTTTATTATATTATAAATCATTTCTTTTGGCAATGTTATTATTATACAAGCCAGCAGACAATAAAAGGCGCGGAATTCAATCCGCGCCTGAAATAATTTGCCTGCAGTGCATTTTTTCTTTATGAAAATCCGCTTCCAAGGCGTACACTCAATAAAGAGCCTTATTAGTGCTTGTTAATTAACTTATCAATACATTATTTTTTAGTCGTAACAGATTTAGCTTTAGACCAGCTTGAATAAATCTTTGTGGATTTACCGTTTACCTTAACGGTTTTGTATGTACGAACACGAACGTAATACTTTTTCTTTGCACTGAGCT
>CAZURV010000021.1:0-30237 GCA_964623515.1 uncultured Eubacteriales bacterium
ACATGATGATGTTTGCATTTTCTACAAGCTCAAGTGAAGCGCCTGCAATTTTTGTGTCGCCCGTAAGAGTTGAAGCGTCATTTTTAAGATCATTCTGCGATGCAGGAGCTGCTGTTGTTGCCTTAGCAAGCTGTTCTGCCGTGAGAACGTCTGTTGCAAGCGTATCTGTGTTGTAACCGTAGAATTTCTGCGCTTCAGCGCCGTAGGAAAGCATATCAACAAGCATAACGGTTAATGCTTCATCTGCATTTTCAGCAAGTGTAGATTTAACATACTGTGCAATGCTATAATCAACGCTTTCGGAAACTTTGGTTGTTTCGCCGTTAACGATACCGTAAGCAGTAGCCTGGAATATATCCGCCATCTGTTTAGCGGCAAGGTTTTCAATTGTATAAGCCTTGTAGCCTTCAACTGCAGCATTCGGATTCTCAACGCCGGTGTAAACTGTTTCGCCGAGTTTAAACTCAACTTTTACAGAATCAAACGCAGCAACTTGCTCTTCTGCAATGAATACGTTCGGCTTGATGTTTTCTTCAACAAGAAGATTGGTGCCTTTGATTTCAAGTTCTGCCTGCTCAACCGAGTAAGTACCGTCGCCGTTATCAACTAAAGCAAGACCGGATGCTACATACTCGCTGACATCAGAATTGAATTCACCGCCTGTGATGAACTTTTCACAATCATCACTGTTTACATCTGCAACTGTGCCTTCAAAAGTACCGCCTTCTACCGCAAGAGCAATATTATCCGAACTATCGTCCATCAGATCCGCTTCATACAGCGCATATGCGCCTGTGAGCGTTCCGCCGGAGATTGTTACCGTGATATCATCATTGGTGGAATGCTGAGAAACCGCTACAGCCGCACCGCTTACCGATGTGCCGCTGCCGTTTGCAATTGTTACCAGCTCGGTTGCGTTGCTTGTGATGGTTCCGCCATAGATATTCAGAGAACCGCCACGAACTTCAATACCGGTTTGACCGCCGGTAATGGTTCCGCCGTAGATGTTGGTAACGCTGTCTATAGTAGGCGCATAAATTGCCCAGCCGGTTTCAGAGGTTACCGTAGCGCCGTCATAAACGTTAATGGCAACATTGGAAAAGCTGGAAGAACCGTTGGACGCAATGCCGTAACCCGTACCGCTAACTGTTCCGTAAATATTCAATGTTGCATTTGATCCGTATACAGTAATTCCGGCATAAGTCCCTGTTGCTGTTGAATTTGCGTCCATTGTGAAATTAACCGTTCCGCCGCTCTTTGACGTATAAATGCTAACTGCTTCTCCTGCGCTGGCTGTAGAGCTTACAGTCGTGTTAACAAGTGATACATCGCCGCCGCGAAGGTCAAGCGCATATTTGCCCTCGGTGCTAACCGTGCAGTCGGTCAGATTCAAATCCGCGCCGATAGTGCATATGGTGTAACCCGAAGAAGTTGTAACCGTACAGTTGGTCAGATTAACTGTTCCTGCCGTAGCATAAACAGCATAATAAGTGCCGCCGGCAATCGTACCGTTCTGCACCGTTACCGTGATATCAGCCGTAGAGCAACGGAGTGTCGGATAACCGGTGTAGGAAATTTGGTGTGTACCCAAATCCAGAACTACACTCTTTGTGAAAACCAGCGCGCTGTCGAGCGTAACGTCTGCCAGCAGAGTTACGGTGTCTCCGCTCTCCGCAGCAGCAACAGCTTCAGCAAGAGTGAGATAGCCAACGCCGTTCACCGTGGCAACCGCCGTTTCGATGGTGTAAGTACCGTCGCCGTTATCAACCAAAGCGGAATCGGACGCTACATACTCGCTGACATCAGAATTGAATTCACCGCCTGTGATGAACTTTTCACAATCATCACTGTTTACATCTGCAACTGTGCCTTCAAAAGTACCGCCTTCTACCGCAAGAGCAATATTATCCGAACTATCGTCCATCAGATCCGCTTCATACAGCGCATATGCGCCTGTGAGCGTTCCGCCGGAGATTGTTACCGTGATATCATCATTGGTGGAATGCTGAGAAACCGCTACAGCCGCACCGCTTACCGATGTGCCGCTGCCGTTTGCAATTGTTACCAGCTCGGTTGCGTTGCTTGTGATGGTTCCGCCATAGATATTCAGAGAACCGCCACGAACTTCAATACCGGTTTGACCGCCGGTAATGGTTCCGCCGTAGATGTTGGTAACGCTGTCTGTTGCCGGCGCATAAATTCCCCAGCCGTTATCGCAGGTTAGCGTAGCGCCGTCATAAACGTTAATGGTAACGTTGGTATAGCCGGTGCTGCCGTTAGACGAAACGGCATAAGAATTGGTAGCGCTAATTGTTCCGTAAATATCAAGAGTCGCATTGGCTCCGATGATGGCACAAGCTGTGCTGTCAGCCGTCAACGTGGAATCCGCGTCCAATTTAAAATAAACCGTTCCGCCGGTCTTTGCCGTATAAATGCTGACTGCCTGTTCGCTTGCGCTTACAGCGGTGTTAACAAGAATTACGTTGCCGCCGCGAAGATCAAGCGCATATTTGCCCTCGGTGCTAACCGTACAGTTGGTCAGATTCAAATCCGCACCATCAGTGCGCACGGTGTAACCCGAAGAAGTTGTAGTAATCGTGCAGTTAATCAGGTTAATCGTGCCCGCCGTAGCATAAATAGCATAAGCAACACCGCCGGCAATCGTACCGTTCTGCACCGTTACCGTGATATCAGCCGTAGCGCAACGGAGTGTCGGATAGCTGGTATAGGAAATTGTATATGTAGCCAATTCCAGAACCACACTCTTTGTGAAAACCAGCGAGCTGTCCAGCGCCGCGTCTGCCAGCAAAGTTACGGTGTCTCCGCTCTCTGCAGCAGCAACAGCTTCAGCAAGAGTGGCATACTCCGTGCCGTTAACTTCAGCTACATTGTCGGCAGCAAATGCAAACGGGCAAACGCTGACCAGCATCATAACCGAAAGGATAACGGCTAAAAGCTTTTTCACTTTCATTTTGTTTTCTCCTTTGTTTAGATTTTATTTTTTTCAAGAGCATACTCTTAACAATGTTTAACAAAAAACACCATGCTCCCATATAGAATTATATCCTAATGGATTGCCACCTGCAAGTCTTTTTTTTGTGAATTATGAACAAATTGTAAAATTTGTGTAAATATACCAAAAGCATATGTTATTTTTTAGCACTTTTTAATCGGAGCAGTTTCCATCAAGCTCGTTTGAAACGGAGCTTGCGAACGATTGCAACCTGCACAGGGAGCGTTCGCTCCTCAGGCTTTCAGTGGGAGATTTCACTCCCGCTGAAATTCTGAAATGTCCCCCTCCTAAGAGGAAGGGGACATCGGCGAATAGGTTATAAAATGGATATCCAAGCGAAAATGTATAACATCTGCGTCCGAAAAACATAAACCGCAGGTTACATTTTAAGATGTTTACAAAGTGAAAATATAGAATATGGTTTCGCATATAAATCTGCGATTTCCTTTTTGCCCATACAAAAAGTAAACAAAAATATGCAAAGGAACTCCGGCAGTTGCCTGAAAGCTAAACCGCCGAATATTTTGCATTTATTCTGCCGAGTTTGCGTTTCATCGGCGCAAAAATGCAAACGGCAAGCAGTACATTGAACACACTGTGCGGAATGTTAAACAAAAAACCGCTTGCAAATACAGAAAGAACAGCTCCCGCGGTTTGGGAATAGTCCCAAATGGTAGAAACCGTCCAGATATCCATAACGGCGCTGAAAATAAAGGCGGAAATGAAACTGATAACGGCACAGGCAGCGGTATTGCTGAAAATCTTGATTTTCCCAAGTAATCCCGCCATAATTCCTATCAGTCCCCATGCGAGCATCTGCCATAGTGTCCACGGCCCGAATCCCATAATAAGGCTTGAAACGAGCGCTGAGAGCGCACCGGTTAAAAATCCGGCTTCGGTACAGCAGCACATACCCATTATCACAACAATCACCGTGACCGGCTGAACATTGGGAATGAAAGCGAAAATCACTCTGCCGATGCTCGCCGCAGAAGTCATAACCACAACCGGAAGCATTACAGAAAGACGAAGCCCCTTTCTTTCAATGATAAAAAACAAAAGCATTATAATCAAAAATGCAGTTCCGAAAGCAGTCAGCAGCATGGTTTCGCCTCCTTTATGCCGCAGTTTTCCAAACGGAGAACCCTGTTTGCGCAGAGATTCACAAAATCGGAATCATGGCTTGCAAACAAAACGGATACGCCGTTTGCCTGCAACGTTTTGAGTATATCGGCAAGGCCGCGTTTCCCGATACAGTCCAGATGATTTTCCGGCTCATCGAGAATCAAAACGTTGATGTTGCGGAACAGCAGTTTGTAAATCGCCGCAAGCTGCATCTCCCCGCCCGAAAAATCATAAGGGCAGCGTTCCAAAAGCGGCAGAACCCTTTGCATCAAGGGATATGCTCCGATAATTTTCTCCTGTTTCCGTTCGGCATTTATATCGTTTACGCTACAGAGAAAATCAATATCGCCGCGGAGTGTATCTTTGAGAAAGCTGTATATCGGGTACTGTGAAAGATAGCCGATGGTACAGCCCGGCGTTCTTGTTACTTCCCCGCTATGATTTTTTATAAATCCGCAGATAATTTTAAAGAGCGTTGATTTCCCGCAACCGTTCGGTCCTGTCAGCGCAGTGATTTCTCCCTGCCTCAATTCCAGCGAAACATGATTCAACAATTCGCCGCGGTATGAAAAGCTGATATCCTGCAAATTCAGCAAAACTCCGTGCTCATCGGGATAAGCCGGAACGGGGACTTCCTGATATGAACCGAAAACAAAATCGTCATCTATATTATTTATAATATTTTTATCCATTATATAACAGCTGTGACTGCCGTCTAAAATCATAAGCTCATCGGCAAGAGAACAGATAGTTTTAATCTCATGCCCTGCAATAACGAACGAAACGCCGCAGGATTGATTCAGCGAAACAATTTTACGAACAATCAAATCCTTTGCCGCAGAATCCAGTGCTGTGAAAGGCTCATCCAATATTATCAGTTCCGGATCTGTCATAAGCGCGCCGCACAGCGCCGCAAGCTGCCTTTCGCCGCCCGAAAGTTCCGAAATTTTTCTGCCGATAAGATGGTGTATCCCCAAATACTCTGTCAGCTCGTCCGCACGGCGGAAAATCTCCTCCTGCGGCATTCCGTTATTGCAAGCATTAAAGGTTATTTCGGAAAAAACATCATCAAAAATAAAGTTGTTTTCCCTGCTACTGAAAACAAACGCGGTGTTTTCCGTAACGGAAATGTTTCCTTCGTTTACGCCTTTCGGCGCAAGCTCTTTTTTCAGCATATGCAGAAATGTGGACTTTCCGCAGCCGTTGCTGCCGAAAACACCGAGTATTTTGCTTTTGCCGAGGCTGAAATTAAGATTTCGGAACAGCATATTCCCCGGCGTATAGCCGAAACCGAGATTTTCCGCAGTTAAAATACTCATACGCTTTCACCTCCGCGGAAACAATCGGAAGTAAACAGAAAAAACACTGCTGCTGACGGAACTGACAGAGGCTGAATAAAGTTACAGGCAAAAATGCCCGAAATCACAAGGATAAAAATGACATCCCGCAGACCGAAACGATACTTTTTTATTCTCGTTTTATTTTTGTTCAGGAATCCCCTCGCCGCCATTGAAATTCCTGTATCTATACTGCTTTCCAGCGCGGCGGAAGTTATGCCGTCCAAGAAAGCCGCGCCTGTTTTCAGTTTGTTTTTAAAGCTTTTTGTTTTAAGGGATATTCCGTTCATTTCCGCCATATTCTTGGTTTCTTCATATGCATTCTTCAGCAGTTCCGTATGCCTGAAAATCATAAGAAGCATAATGCTGATTTTCGGAAACAATCCTCCGCAGAGTTCCATAAACCGTTCATCGTTCACAGAAAGATTAAAAAAGCTGAAAATCAAAACGGCGCAAAGAATAACGGCGGTTTCCTGCAATCCTGCGGCAATACTTTCCCACGTGTAATTTTGCCCAAACAGCGTAAACAGAACCGTTTCTCCCGAATGATTGAATATGGGATTTAATATAATTATAAACAAAGCAAGCGGCAGACAGTAAACAAAAGATTTCCAGTTGCCGCGTATCACGGAAAAAACAACCATAATGAAAAGCGCCGCGGCAATTCCTGCCGGGCTTTGGACAAAACAAAGCACAAGCGCTAAAATATAATATAACGCCGCGCACAGCGGATGGAAATAATAAAATCCGCCGTTATGGTGAAGTTTTTTCAGTGCATATTTTATATTCATTTATTCCCCTGTAATTCAAATGCGTGCCGAATAGAAATTCAGTCCCGTTCAATCTATAGTTTAGCATACAAACGTTGCCTTTGCAATCATACGAAACAATCCACGCCCGAATATAACCACCTGTTTGCCGATGTCCCCGCCGCTTAAGCGGCGGGGACATTTCAGAATTTCAATGGAAGTGATAATCTCCCGCTGCAACCCTGAGGAGCGAACGCTCCCTCGCAGGTTGCAATCGTTCGCAAGCCCCGTTTCAAGCGAACTTGACGGAACACTGCTCCGATTTAAACGGACAGGGATTATTTATTTCTTTTCACAGCAAGCCGCTATTTGAGTCTCAGCGCTCTTGTCGCATTCAAAATCGCTATGACCGATACGCCTACATCTGCGAAAACCGCCCACCACATATCGGCAATGCCCAGCGCACCGAAAATCAGAATTATAAATTTTACGACAAGCGCAAATATGATATTTTCAAGCACGATGCGCTTTGTTCCGGCAGAAATCCGCATAGCGGTTTTTATTTTTGAAGGACTGTCATCCATCAGCACAATATCGGCGGCTTCAATTGCCGCGTCCGATCCAAGGCCTCCCATGGCGATGCCGATGTCCGCACGAGAAAGCACAGGCGCATCGTTAATACCGTCTCCTACAAAAGCAAGCGCGCCCTCGGATTTATTCTCATTAATCAGCGTTTCAACCATATCGACTTTATCCGCAGGCAACAGCTCCGCATAATATTCATCTATACCGAGTTCTCCGGCAACATATCCGGCGGCGCTCCGCCTGTCCCCGGTGAGCATAACCGTTTTTATGCCACACGATTGCAGATAGGAAACCGCTTCTTTGCTGTCCGCTTTAATCTCATCGCTTATCACGATGTGCCCTGCATAAACGCCGTCAACAGAAACATGAACAATTGTTCCGGGATTATGGCAGTCTTTATATTCAACATCAAGGGTTTTCATATATTTTCCGTTGCCTACACATACTTTTCTGCCGTCTATCACCGCGCTGATTCCATAACCGGCATATTCGCAGATATTGTTTACCCTTGCACTTTCAACAGGTTTTTTATATGCAGACTTGAGCGCCGCCGAAATCGGATGATCCGAATAAAGCTCGGCAAAGCATGCAAGTTCCAGAAGTTCATCGGGTTCCATACCGTCCGGGTGCAGTGCGCTAACAGAAAAATTGCCTTTGGTAAGCGTTCCCGTTTTATCAAAAACAACCGTTTTGACTTTCGCGAGAAGTTCCAGATAGTTTGAGCCTTTCACAAGTATTCCGCTTTTGCCTGCTCCTCCGATCCCTCCGAAAAACGTGAGAGGCACGGAAATCACAAGCGCGCACGGACAGGATATTACAAGGAACGTCATCGCTCTGGAAATCCATTCTTTCCAGACACTCCACTCGCCTGCACCGATTATAAGAGAAGGAACAACGGCAAGAATCACAGCGCATATCACAACAACGGGCGTGTAATATTTAGCAAAGCGCGTGATAAAATTTTCAGTTTTCGCTTTATTGACAGATGAATTTTCAACAAGTTCCAGGATTTTTGAAACTGTGCTTTCCGCATAACGGCTGGTTACTCTTACTCTGAGCAGACCGTTTATATTTACGCAACCGCTGATGACTCCGTCATTTTCCGATACTTCGCGTGGCGTGCTTTCGCCTGTGAGCGCAACCGTATTCAGGCTGGAACTGCCCTGTTCCACAATACCGTCCAGCGGTACTTTCTCTCCGGGTTTTATAACGATAATTTCACCGATTTCAACCTCTTCCGGAGAAACAGACATGACTTCTCCGGCACGTTCCACATTCGCACTGTCCGGTCTGATGTCCATCAGCGCGGAAATAGATTTCCTGCTTCTGCCGACCGCGATGCTTTCAAACAGCTCCCCTATCTGATAAAAGAGCATAACTGCAACAGCCTCGGGATATTCGCCCGTTCCGAACGCCCCGACAGTAGCTAACGCCATCAGAAAATTTTCATCAAAAATCTGCCCGTGAATGATATTCCTTCCTGCGGTATACAACACTCTATATCCTATAATGAAATATGGCACAAGATAAAGAATAAGCATATAATACCATTTATCACACAGCGCCGGAATCAGTTTTTCGCAAACCGACACCGCTGCAAAAAGAACTGCGGATACCAGAATCTGAATCAGTTTTTTCTTTTGTTTTCTGCTCATTTTAACACGATCTCACAATCCGGTTCTATTTTTCTGCACGCCTTAACAATTTTTTTCATAATTTTATCAAAAGAAGCGTCTTCTGCGTCCACTGTCATTTTCTGCGTCATAAAACTGACCGAAACGTTGTTTACGCCCTCAATGTTTTTAACCGCATTTTCCATTTTTGCCGCGCAATTGGCGCAGTCAAGGTCAATCAGATTAAATGCCTTTTTCATGATACATGACTCCTTTAAAAACTTTAATCAAGAGAAAGCTCTCCGCGTTTATGAAGAATATGGGTAAGCCCCATTTCATAAATATAGTTTACATGTTCATCGTCAAGAGAATAATAAACGGTTTTGCCGTCTCTGCGCGGACGTATCAGTCCGCCCGATCTCAAAATACGAAGCTGATGGGAAATTGCCGACTGACTCATATTGATTTCTTTGGCAATATCGCACACACAGAGCTCTTTGTTACTATATAGCACCGATATAATACTGAGCCTCGTTGAATCACCGAAAATTTTAAAAAACTCAGATAAATCAAAAATCGTTTCAATATCGGGCGATATTCCATGCATATGCTTCGGATGCCCGTGATTGCCCGAACAAATCTTATCTTCTTTTTTCATTATATCTCTCCGTTCCGCCGCTGATAACAGAATTGCTAATGCATGGGGACCAGCGGTTTTTCTTTTTTGAATATGTGAACATCTGTTCATATATCTATATTAGTGCAATTCTATTCGGATGTCAACAATAAAGTTAAAATTTTTTATCCTGCGAACGGCTATCACCTTGTTGCACTGTAAAAAACATTCAATATGATATAATTTAACTGAATTAACTATTTAAATCGGGATTTACGCAATAGTCGGAATGCTTCCGAACAAAATTGACCGCCGGAAGCATTCAAACGGATTTTTAGGCGGTTTGCTGTTCGGAGGGGCGGCGCTCTAACGTTGATGATTTAAAACGCAGATGAACCATTATAAAATCTCTTGAAACACCTGTGCAGATGCTTTTTTAGCTGTTTTTTATCGGAACAGTGCTCCATCAAGCTCGCTTGAATGGGACTTGCGAACGATTGCACCCTGCGCAGAGAGCATTCGCTCCTCAGGGTTTCAGTGGGAGATTATCACTCCCTCTGAAATTCTGAAATGTCCCCACCGCCTAAGAAGCGGGAGACATCGGCGAACAGATTTAAAAATAAACCGTACCTTTTTTCTGCTGTAAACAAGAACAAGACAGGATAAGGGCATATGCCCTTATCCTGTCTTGTTTTCAACTTAACGGAAAAGATGCGCAAATAGTATAACAGCGTAATTTCCCCATAGGCTTTTCACCAAAAGAAAAAATGCCCGAAATATGGAATTGCAATATAACGATATAGTCAACTGCTTCAACTCCGCCTTGCAGAGCCGCCTCAGCAAGGCAAAATGTTCATCATGCAAGCGACCGCCGTTGTTACATCTTACGGTATTTGTTTGTCATGGCAATTTTAATCAATCAATTGAGGCTGAAGTTTTCATTATGCCGTACAGAGTCCGCTTACTCCAGTTCAAATGCGCCGGTATAAAGCTGATAATAGATGCCTCTGTCCTCAATCAGTTTTTTATGAGAACCGCGCTCAATAATCTTGCCGTGATCCAATACCATGATTACGTCCGAGTTGTGAATTGTGGACAGGCGATGTGCAATTACGAAAGATGTGCGGCCCTTCATCAACGCATCCATGCCTTCCTGAACAATGCGCTCCGTGCGGGTATCAATGGAACTGGTTGCCTCATCCAAAACCATGCAGGGAGGATTTGCCGCTACGGCACGAGCAATATTCAAAAGCTGCCGCTGTCCCTGGCTCAACGCTGCACCCGCATTTAACAGAACCGTGTTGTAACCATACGGCAAATTGGAGATAAAAGAGTCAGCACCCGCCAGCCTTGCGGCCGCAATGCATTCATCGTCCGTCGCATCCAGCCTTCCATATCGAATATTCTCCATAACAGTATCTGTAAACAGATTGGTATCCTGCAATACAAGTCCGATAGAGCGTCTCAAATCATACTTACAGATTTTGTTGATATTGATTCCATCATAGCGAATCTTTCCGTCCGCAATATCATAGAAACGATTCAACAAATTTGTAATCGTTGTTTTGCCGGCTCCGGTTGCGCCTACAAATGCCAACTTTTGTCCCGGCTCTGCATACAATGTAATATTTTGAAGCACGATTTTTTCCGGCACATATCCGAAATCCACATCCGTCATCCGAATGTCACCTTTCAGCTCTGTATAAGTCAGACTGCCGTCACTGTGCGGATGCTTCCATGCAAAAATTCCGGTCCGGTTTTCACATTCTGTTAACTCGCCGTTCGGACTCTTCTCTGCATTTACCAATGTTACATATCCATCATCCGTTTCCGGTGCTTCATCCAGAAGCGTAAAAATGCGTTTTGCGCCTGCCATTGCCATCGTAATCAGACTGATCTGCTGACCGACCTGCTGAATTGGATTGGAGAACGACTTTGACAGCGAAAGAAACGCGACCACAATGCCTGCGGTCAAAGTTGTGTTGCCATTCAAAATCAAAATACCCCCGATAAAGGCAATCAGAACAGTCAGGAGGTTACCAATCTGCCCCAGGACCGGCATAATAAGATTCGCCAGCGTATTTGCTTTTGCGGAGCTTTCATACAAAGCTGTGTTTTTTTCTCGAAACCCGGCTTTTGCCTGTTTTTCATGGCAGAAGATTTTAATGACCTTTTGCCCGTTCAGCATTTCTTCAATATAGCCGTTCATATCGGCCATGGACGCCTGTTGGCTCGAAAAACAAGTGATGCTCTTTTTGGAAACAACCACTGTTATCACAATGTCAATAACGGTGACAATGACAACAATCAATGCAAGCGGACGGCTGTAATAAACCATAACAACAAGGGACGCAACCGCCGTGATTACGCAGGCAATCAGTTGTGCCATCGCGTTACTGATAAACTGACGAAGCGTATCTGTATCGTTCGTGTAATGGCTCATGACATCCCCGTGTGTATGCGTGTCAAAATAAGAAATCGGCAGGCTCTGCATATGATAAAACATATCATCACGAATGTGCTTCAGGCAACCCTGAGAAACGCTCACCATCAAGCGATTATAAAGGATTGTGCAAATAACGCCGGCCAGATAAATACATCCCATTTGGACAATCGCGCGCAGCAAACCGGAATAATCGGAAGCATTGTTGGCAAGCATAGGCGTAATATAATCGTCAATAACAGTCTGTGTAAACATAGAACCCAAAATCCCGGCTACGGTTGATATAATCACCGCGATGCAGGCAACTGCAAACATCCATCTGGAGTTTCGTACAATATAGGAAAGCAGACGGAAAAGCGTTCCGTGCTGTTTGTTTGTGTTATTCATCAGCATTCCCTCCTTGTTGCTGAGAGATATAAATATCCCGATAAATTTCATTGTGCTTCAGCAGGTCCTCATGATTCCCCACGCCATCAACACGACCTTCTTTAAGCACAATTATAAAGTCGGCGTCCTGCACGGAGGAAATGCGCTGTGCGATAATGAGTTTTGTCGTATCGGGAATTTCCTCACGGAATGCTTTTCGGATCAATGCGTCTGTTTTCGTATCTACGGCGCTGGTTGAATCATCCAGAATTAAGATTTTTGGCTTTTTCAGCAGCGCACGGGCAATACAGAGCCGCTGCTTTTGTCCGCCGGATACATTGGTACCGCCCTGTTCAATATAGGTATCATATCCATCCGGGAACTGACTGATAAATTCATCTGCCTGCGCCAATTTACACGCGTGAATCATGGCCTCGTCTGTTGCGGTTTCATCACCCCAACGCAGATTATCCTTGATTGTACCGGAAAACAGCAAATTCTTCTGAAGCACCATGGATACTGCGTTTCGAATCGTTTCCAGCTTATAGTCTCTGACGTTCACACCGCCTACCAGCACTTTGCCGGAAGTCACATCGTAAAGCCGAGGGATTAACTGTACTAAACTGCTTTTGCCGGAGCCGGTTGCTCCGATAATTCCAACCATAGAACCGGATGGAATCTTTAAACTGACATCATGAATACACTCGCCGGTTTTATCTCTGAAGTAATTAAACGAAACACCGTCAAATACAATTTCACCGTTGTTAACGGTACCGATTGCCTGGGATTTTTCCGTTAAGGTACTCTTTTCATTCAGTACCTCTGTGATTCGACGTCCGGAGCTACGGGCTATTGTAATCAGAATCAGGACAACGGAAAGCATCATCAGCGCCGTTAGAATCTGCATGGCATAGGCAATCAAGCTGGACATTTCGCCAGTCGTCAAAATCGTACTATGACTGCCGACAATGATCGATGCGCTTACCCAATAAATCAGAAGCAGGCAAACATAAATAACCATCTGCATAATCGGGGAGGAATAAGCCATAATGCCTTCCGCCTTTTTAAAAATACGGTACAGCGCTGTGGACGTTTTTTGGAACTTTTCCTTTTCATATGCCTCACGGGAAAATCCCTTTACCACACGAATGCCGCTGAGATTTTCCTGTACAACCTGATTGAGCTTGTCATACTGCTCAAACACCTTTTCGAAGTATCTTTTTGCCCATATAATCAGGAATGCCAATGCAATCCCCAAAACAGGAATCAGCAACAGGTACATAGACGCAATACGCGCACTGATTGTAAATGCCATCACCAGCGCAAAGATAATCATAAACGGTGCGCGTACTGCAACGCGAATGATCATCATAAATGCGTTCTGGATATTCATTACATCCGTAGTTAATCGTGTGACAAGACCTGCAGTAGAAAACTTGTCAATATTAGCAAAGGAAAAATCCTGAATATTATTATACATGTCCGTCCGCATATTTCTGCTCAGACCGGAAGCCGCAACAGAAGCTGTTTTGCTGGCAATCAGACCGCAGATCAGCGCAACTGCAATGCACCCAATCATAAACCATGCGGTAGAAATCAGCGCCTGACGATCTCCTGCGTAAATTCCTCTGTCGATAATATCTGACTGCAAAAACGGAACCAGAATCTCTAATAAGGTTTCCAATGCAGTCAGCACAATCGTTGCAATGACGGCTGTTCGATATTCTCTCAAACAGCCAATGATTTTTTTGACCATAATCTAACCTCCATTTATGTTTTGACAGAGAGAACAACTCCGCTCTCTATCGGAATTGAACATCTTTTTACATTCCGCTTTTAAATTAAAAAAAAGCGCACACCTTTCGGTATGCGCAAAAAAAAAGCGATACAAAAGTTGTGATGCTCCTGTATCGTATCAAAGCTAACTTTTGTATCGTAGATTAAGCAATCCTATTCAATTCGGTTGCATTATAGCACTTAAGGAATCAAAAGTCAAGAACGGAATTCCCACTTGTTGATTGTAAACCGCAATGATGACGAACGAAAACAGAATGGATATTACTTTGGCATTAAGGCGGAGACTCCGGAAACAGTATATATACATTTAGTTATATCCTGTGCTTTTTGCATTTAAATCCTGCTACGGTCATTAAATTCTGTATATCCTATTTGCTGTAAGCTGCATAATCACCCATGTTCAACTTTTTTACAATAATTTTATTTAAATCGAAATGCTTCATCAAGCTCGCTTGAAATAGGGCTTGCGAACGATTGCAACCTGCACAGGAAGCGTTCGCTCCTCAGGGTCTCGGTGGGAGATTATCACTCCCACGTTTGTTTCATCATAAATTTATGCCTGATTGTTAAAATGCTTTTAGATAATGCAATGTAATCTTTCATTTTTCTATTCGACACCTTTCAGCGATTCTACCATATTGAGCTTTTGAATATTCTTTCTGAATAACAGACTGACAAGAAGGGATACACCGATTGTGATTGCCGCGCAAATGAAAAATGATGGGACACTGATATTAACCATCATATCAAATTCATCACCTGCTGTGGCAATCATAAAATAAGTCAATCCAAGGCCGCACGGAACACCTAAAATTACACCGATTATCGAAAAAATCAGATTTTGAAGCACATTCAGATTTAATATTCTCCCTGTTGAAAATCCGACAACCTTAAGTGTTGCATTTTCTCGTTCCTTTTCGGTAAAGAAAAGCTGTCCGAGATTGTGAAGAACAACAACGGCAAGAATTATCGCAAACAAAATAATAATTGCAACTAACATATTCATAGTTCCCATATAGTTGTCCCAGAAATTATGCATATCATCGGCCGTTAAAACATTGCTGACCTTTTCATTCTGATAATCGGGCAAGCTCTGCAAAGTATCAACATATACAGGAGCAAAATCATATCCGAGCTTTTCAAGCGTATTTCTTGTAATAACCAAACCTTGTGTCATAGGCGTTCTTGAAATGATTGAAACCTTTGATGTCACCCATTTATCTGAGGTATAGATATGCCATTCAAATGCATCACCCTCTTTCAGTCCGAAGGCATTGGCGGTTTTTAATGAAAGCGCAACCGTGTTATCATCAGGTGTAATCTGATGTCTGTTTACATCTGTAATATAAAAGCAACCGCTTCCGTCAGCAACTGTTACGGTCTGCGTTTTTTTGATACCGTTTGCCCTTATTTCAACAGCCGATGTCATAATCAATTCACCGTCAACAGCTTTTGCTATTTCTTCGGCGTCTTTTACCGAAGCAGATGAATCCAAAGTCATTCTTGTTTGCTGAACCTGAATTTCATTATACATCCACTGCTCCATATCCCCCATACAGTCATACATGGAAAATGCGCAAACGAGTAGCGCCATACAACTTACCGTACCGGCAATACCCATTATTGTACGTGCTTTTCCTCTTACAAAGTTGCGCCAGTTCCATCTGAAAGTAAAATTCAGTTTTTTCCATAATTCGGATTTTTCAATCTTTGTGAGCTTATATTTCTTAGGCACTTTCGGCCTTAATGTGGCAGCCGGAGTACCTCCGAGCATGCCGAAAACAGTTAAGAATGTAGTAAGTGTGCATGCAAGAACAGTAGCCGCAGCTACTATGACGAATGAAAGATCAAAGCCGGTTTTCCATTCTGGCAAAGTATAGTAGCTTGACATAGAATCATAAAACAGATACGGAAGTGTTAACGGACCTGCAATACAACCGAGAACAGAACCGATAAGACTTATCCAAAATCCGTAGTTTATATAATGCAGAACAATTTTCGCCTTGCTGAACCCAAGTGCCTTAAGCGTGCCTATCTGTGTCCGCTGATTATTCACAAGCCTGTTCATACTTGTAATAATGGCAAGAATGGCAATCAGCAGGAATACAACAGGGAAAATAACGCCCATCATTTTATGTTGCTGCATTTCATTATCAAGCATCATGACACCTTCGGTTTCAGCCCTTGTGGTATACACGGCATAATTATCCTTTAATGCTTCATCAATCTTATCGGATAAAGCAGATGCGTCAACAGAGGATGTAAAAATGATTTGTGTAAACGGAGTCATTTCTGCAAATTTGCCTGCATCTGCTATTTTAAGCATATGAACTATGCTTTCTTTTGAAAAGCGCTTGATCAAATCCGCATTCTTTTTTATTTCTTCATTTTCTTCTGCAAATTCATCAACGAGCTCCTCAACCGATTTATTGCTGCTTTCTATATAATTTATTATATAATCCTTAACCGGAAGGGATTTATAAGAACAGTAAGCAAACCCGATATTGTTATAATCGGGCCACAAATCATTGTCATTTGCATAATACTGATATTCACTGCTGTATACCAAGCCTGCAATTTCAAGTGAAAACGGCACATTTTCAAAAACAAAAGTATATGCATCGCCGACCTTGAGTCCTTTTGCGTCTGCAAATTGTTTGTCAAGCCATACTTTATTATCCGTGTTGAGATTAAATGCCTCTCCTTCCGTTACATACGGTTTGCATATTGAATTATTTTCCAAACCATAGAGATACACGGTAGGATTATATGCATCCTGTCCCGTAACCTCAATATAACATCTTTTTTCTGCATCGGTTATGCCGTCAATATTTCTAACCTTATTTAAGTCGACGTCGGTAAAGCCTTCGCCCCATATCCAACCGTCGGCAAGACGCGTTTGTTCATAGTAATCTTTCCGGTAATTTTCGACGCCTGCCCATTCGCCGCCGATTCCCGTAAAAATGAATACACCTAAAAAAGACATTATCATAACGGAAATGAACTGCCATTTGTTCTGCTTTATATCCTGAAACATTTTTTGCTTGAGCATTACCAGTTCACCTCACTGACTGCCTTAGGATATTCATTAATCATAACATCTTTGATTTTACCGTTTTTTACCTTGATAATTTTGTCAGCGGCCTCTGCAAGCGCTGCATTGTGCGTAACGATAATAACTGTAGTATGTTTTTCCCTGCTTAAATTCTGTAACAGAGTAAGTATCTGAACACCTGTTTCACTGTCGAGCGCACCTGTCGGCTCGTCGCAAAGAAGCATTTTTGGATTTTTGCTTACGGCTCTTGCTATGGACACTCTCTGCTGTTCACCGCCCGAAAGCTGGGACGGGAACTGATATTTGTGATCCAGCAGACCAACCTCTTCAAGCACTTTTGCGGCCGGCATGACATTATCGCATATCTCACTGATAAGTTCTATGTTTTCAATGGCTGTCAGTGTTGGAATTAAGTTATAAAACTGAAATACAAAGCCGACATCCGATGCTCTGTATTTTGTCATTTTGCTGTCATTCAAAGAAACAATATTTTTCCCGTCAACAAGGATTTCACCGCTTGTAGCTTTTTCCATTCCGCCGAGAAGATTCAGAAGTGTGGATTTGCCCGCACCGCTCGGTCCGAGGATTACGACAAATTCACCCTTGTCGACAGAAAAGCTTGCATCATCAAGCGCATGAATCACATGCTCTCCCGTAAAATATTGCTTTGTTACATTTTTAAATTCAATGAGTGCCATAAAATCACGCTTTCTGCCAGGTTAGCAACAGCTAACCTGATGTGTAAAAAATATCGGCGTAGTGCCGTAATGTGAATGTTTTAAATAATCATCCGTATATAAGTTAGCATAGACTAACTGTTTTGTCAAGTCAAAATTTAAAAAAGCAGGAATATTCCTGCCTCTTAATAACGGCTTATGCAATTGTCCAGTTCTGCGACTGTGTCTGCAAATCGACCATATGCTTAAAAATACCATTTTTATTGAGCAAACTCTGCGGTGTGCCTTCCTCTGCAACATAACCGTCTTTAAGCACAACGATTTTATCAGCACCCGCGACCGTCCTCATCCTGTGCGCAATAATTAAAACAGTCTTATCCTGAATAAGTCTTGAAAGTGCAGTCTGAATAAGCGTTTCATTTTCAACATCAAGTGAAGCTGTAGCCTCATCAAGCAGTATGATAGGTGCATTTTTCAGGAACGCTCTTGCGATTGATATTCTCTGCCTTTCGCCACCTGAAAGCTCGCAACCGTTTTCACCGATATCGGTATTATATCCGTTTGGTAATTTCAAAGCAAACTCATCAACATTTGCAAGCTTTGCCGCAGCCAATACTTCTTCATCCGTTGCGCCCTTTCTGCCGAGACGGATATTTTCCATAATCGTATTGTTAAACAGCGTTACATCCTGAAAGACGATGGAGTAAAGTGACAGCAGAGTTTCGGGATCAATTTTTGAGATATCCATACCGCCGACCGTGATTTTGCCCTGATTGATATCCCAAAATCGTGAAGCAAGTCTTGAAACAGTAGTCTTGCCGCCGCCGCTCGGTCCTACCAAAGCAGTAACCTCGCCTTGCCTTGCCGTAAATGATACATCCTTTAAAACAGTTTCTCCGCTGTTATATGAAAAACCAACGCCCTCGAAAGTAATGTCGTAACCGATATTTGAAAGCTCACTTTCGCCCTCTTGGACAGAGTGAAAAAGAATTTCATTCATTCTTTGTGTATTTGTTTTTGCACTTATAACTGCTGCAAGATTTTGCAAAGCGGTATTGAGCGGATCATAGATTCTTGACACAACGAGCAAAAACATAAAGAAGGTTAAAATATTGATACTGCCCTTTATTAAAAGTGCAGAGCCTGCAAGCGCAACTGTTGCAATACCCAATTTAAGAATCAATGATGCCGAAACAACAAATACCGCAAGACCAAATTCATTTTTAACTGCTCTTGTTTCAACTGACTTGATTTTTTTGTTAAGTCCCTCAAGGTATGTGTTTTCTGCATTGTTTGCCTTTAGATCTTTTGAGGCTTCAATACATTCCTGAATCCCATCGGCACAAGTCATTTTGGCCGTCATTGATTTTTCACTGAGCTTTTCCTGTATTTTAGCTGAAAAGAAAACAATAGAAAAAGCAACGGGAAGAACCCACAGCGCAGCTAATGCCATTCTCCAGTCAAAGAAAAACAAACTGATTGCTATAAGTGTTGTGGAAATTATAGAGCCAATAAGCTCAGGAATATAGTGAGAGCCGGCAGTTTCAAGAGTTGCACAGTCATCCATTATGGTGCTTGTTAAGTCAGCCAAATCTTTTTTGCCGAAAAAGGAAAGCGGAATTTTACGCATTTTTTCTGCAAGTGTAATTCTGCGTACTCCCGATTCGACGTATGTTGAAAGATATGTTGCATTATATTGAAAATATGTAGTAAGTATTATTAATACAATGCAAACAATACATCCGATTATATAAAAAGCAGCTCTTCCGCCATGAATTTCGCCCTGCATTAAATCTCCCGTGAGATAGTACAGTAAGCCTACCGGGAACATAAATGAAAGATTTTGAAAAACACAGGCAATAATACCCTTGATCATATCCTCAGCACCTTGCTCGGATAACGCATATTTTCTCTGTAATTTTTTAACCATACTATTCACTCTCCTTCGCAACCTTCCACTGAACAGAAGTATTATATTCATTCCACATTTTTGCAAACAGTTTGTTTTCGGCTATAAGCTCATTACAGCTTCCGCTTTCAAAAATATGTCCGTTTTCAAGGACAAATATTTTATCTGCGTTAACAACGGTTGACAGTCTGTGTGCAATCATAATTACTGTTTTACCCTTTGAAAGTTCATTGAATGCCTGCTGAACACGAATTTCGTTATCGGGGTCGGCAAATGCAGTTGCCTCGTCAAGAATTATTATAGGGGCATTTTTCAGTATAGCTCTTGCTATGGCAATTCTCTGCTGTTCGCCGCCTGAAAGATAAATGCCCTTTGTTCCGATAACCGTGTTCATTCCGTTTGGCATTTTTTCAATAATATCCATACATTGTGCCGATTTCAGTGCCTGCATAACCTCTGTATTGGTTGCATCAGGTCTGCCGAGCCGCACGTTCTCAAGGATAGAAGCCTTTATCAATCTGCTGTTCTGGAATACAAAGGAAACGGTATTCATCAGTTCACTTTTAGGAATATCCTTAACATCAACACCGCCTATTAACACTCTGCCGTTTTGCGGGTCAAAAAATCTTGAAACAATATTGGCCAGTGTGCTTTTGCCTCCGCCTGAAGGTCCGACAAAAGCAACGGTCTCCCCCGATATTATATCGACATTGATATTAGCAAGCGCCATCTTTTTACCGTCATAGCTGTAGCTTACATTTTCTATTTTTACAGATGAATCCTTCGGATGCTTTGGATTGACGGTTTCCGACAAAAGTTGCACAGTAAGAATACTGTCAATGCGTTTTATTGCATCATCAACAATCATTTCGTTTTCACTCTGATACATAATTTTTGTAAGCGTGACAGAAATAATCGGAGTTATGATGATGTAAAATAAAAGATTGAGCAGAAACTCATGGCTTACACCGTTTTTTGTAAACAGAATGCCTGCGGCAATTAAAAATGCAAATACTCCGTTAACCGCAGCCGTGTAAAATACCATCGGCATGCGAAGCTGTTTTGTATATGCGATTACCCATTTCTGATATCTGTCGATAGAACTTTTGAATTTTTTAAAAGAGAATACTGTCTGACCGAAAGTCTTTACCACAGGAATACCACGGACATATTCAACGGCTTCATTTGACATATCATCCAGGGCATTTTGGTATTCAAGCATTTTTTGTTTCATCCCTGCGCCTGTCATCGTCATCATAATTACAAATGCCAAAACGACGGGGATCAAGCTGAGCAAGCCTAATCTCCAGTCAAAAGCAATAAGCAAAACCAACATCCCTATAGGTGTTGCAATTGCTCCTGCCTTATCGGGCAGCTGATGAGCAAGATAGGCTTCGGTTGCCGCACTTGACTCGTTTACAATTTTCCGCAGTTTGCCGCTGCCAAAGCTTTCAGCAAAGCCGAGCGGCAATTTGACAATATGCTCCATTGTTTCAATGCGGATATTTGAAGCAACTCTGAATGCTGAAAGATGGGAACACATCAACCCTGCAATATAAATCAATACAGATAAAACGGAGAACAAAACTGCCATCCAGCCATTGTGTGTCAAATTTTCTGCTTTACTGAAATTCGGTGCAACTTCAAGTACCTCTTTGATGATTTCCCATATATACCGGAAAGGTAAGAGCGCAAGCAACGCACTCGCTGCTGATAAAATCCAAGACGCATATGTAAAATACCGATACCCTCCGGCATAATGCATAAGCCTTGAAAAATCAGATTGTTTTTTCACATCTTTTCCTCCTTATTTTTAAATCGGAGCAGTGCTCCATCAAGCCCGCTTGAAACGGGGCTTGCGAACGATTGCAACCTGCGCAGGGAGCGTTCGCTCCTCAGGGTTTCAGCGAGAGATTATCACTCCCGCTGAAATTCTGAAACGGACCCTGCCGCCTAAGAGGCGGGGCATCGTCGAACAGGTTATATAGTAGGTTAGTTTTCACTAACTTAAATATCAAAAATTAAGGGGTTATTGCCCCATAATCTTGTACCAGCCGGCTGTGTGAAATTCACACAGCTGAGATATAAATACCTTCGCCCGCTCTTTCGGCATATTGTGATGCAGAACCTCAAATATCCCGTTAAACATTCCGCTTACTATCATATGAGCAAGATCGGTGTCAATCTGCTTGACCTCTTTGCCAAGCTTTTTTAGAACTTCCATGTATTTGAATGTGTATTCAACCTCAACATCAATCATACGGTCAACAAAATTTTCATATGATGTTCCGTCATTACAGCAAATAAGAATTTTCACATCATCAAAATGCTCATACATATAATCAATCAGCCAATCAAGACATGCCGACGACTCAACGTTCATATGTTCAGGCTGCTGTTCATACGGCAATTCGGCAAAATCGAGCTGAGCTTTCATAAACCTGCCCATTATTGCCGCAGCGTGCGGTTCAACAATAGATGAAAACAGAGCCTCTTTACTTGAATAATAGCCATAAAAAGCACCTGTGGTAACCCCTGCTTCTTTAACAATATTTCTCAGTGATGCGGATTTAAAGCCTTTTTCCAAAAATTCCTTTTTCCCTGCATCCATAATATTCTGCAAAGTAACTGCATCTTCATTGCTCATAGCGTGCCTCATAATGTAACGGTGTTATATAACACTGTTACATTATCATAAAATGATAGCTTTGTCAATAGAAAAAATTGAAAAAATATTTAAAAAGCGATAAGATTGAATATGCAATAAGATTGAATATGCAACGCAGCAAAGGGAAAGGTAGTCCACCTGAGGAAACAGAAGGATATTGAAGCCCTCCGCTGATTTCAAAACGGAATCCGCCGCCTTAGAGTCCGAAATATTTTTACCGATGTTATGATAACGCACTCTATTATTTGAACTTTATAGAAAAAGGTATATTTATATGTTATAATTGAAATTAGAGCAGTGCTCCATCAAGCCCGCTTGAAATGGGGCTTGCGAACGATGCAACCTGCGCAGGGAGCGTTCGCTCCTCAGGGTTTCAGCGGGAGATTATCACTCCCGCTGAAATTCTGACACGGACTCTGCCGCCCAAGAGGCGGGGACATCGGCGAACAAGTTATATATATGCTGTAATAATGCTCTAAGTTTATTCTAAGTTTGCAGTTATATCATAAAATCGAGGTGATAATATGAAGCTTTTATATGCTGAAGATGAAAAGAGTATGTCTGAAGCCGTTACGGATATTCTGGAATACCATAATTACACAGTAGATACTGTTTATAACGGAACAGATGCACTGGACTATGCAAAAAATGAGCATTATGACGGTATAATCCTTGATATTATGATGCCGGGGCTTAACGGTATCGAAGTACTCCAGCAATTAAGAAAATTGGGCGACAAAACGCCGATCCTCCTCCTGACTGCAAAATCGGAAATCGAAGATCGAATAGACGGTCTTGACGCAGGAGCCGATGATTATTTGCCGAAACCGTTTAATATGGGAGAACTGCTTGCCCGTGTAAGGGCGATGCTCAGGCGCAGAGAGGATTTTACACCCGATATTTTAACGGTCGGCAATATATCACTCAATATGCAAAGCTATGAATTATCCGGAAACGGTCGTCATTTTATTTTACCGAAACTTGAATACCGGATGATGGAATTGTTGATGTTAAATCAAGGCATTTATCTTTCCACAGAAGATTTGCTTACTAAAATATGGGGATATGAAACAGACGCAGAAATCGGCATTGTATGGGTATATATTTCGTATCTTCGCAAACGGCTTGCTGCACTGAATGCAAATGTTGAAATCAGAGTTAAACGAAATATCGGATATACTCTGGAGGTATCTGAATGATCAAAAAGCTTCAAAAAAAGTTTATTTTTTCCTCCATGCTGGCAATCACGATTCTCTTGGTATTGTTGTTAGGCGCAATAAATATCGGAAATGCTTATACATCAAAGAATCAGAACGAACAGTTGATTAATTCTTTGTTAAACAATGAAACTATGAAGCAGTCTCCGCGCGACGAACAACGTCCGATAAAAATTTTTTCGACTCCTGTTATGGACGAAAACTCGGAAATGGCATCCGTATATTTCACCGTTCGCACGGACAGTTCAAACAATATAATGTCGGTTGATGTCAACCGTATCGCAAATATTTCTGAAAAAGACGCAGAAGAAATATTCCATAAAATCGTCAGTTCGGGCGCTTCCGAAGGAAAGATTCAGTCTTTTCGATATAAATCCTCTATAGACGAAAAGGATAACAGCAAAATATATTTATTCCTTGATACAACTCAGACCGGTAATGCTGTATTACGTGTTTTGTTGCTATCGTTACTTATCGGATTTTTCTGTTGGATTGCTATGCTCCTGTTAATCCTTCTGTTGTCAAAAAAAGCAATCCGCCCGGTTGCGGAAAATATTGAACGTCAAAAGCAATTTGTAACTGATGCAGGACATGAAATAAAAACGCCGCTGGCAATTATCCTTTCAAATACGGAAGCTATGGAACTTTACAACGGAGAAAGTAAATGGAGCAAAAATATTAAAGAACAGGTTCATAGATTAAACGGACTGATGCAAAATTTGTTAACACTGGCCAAATCGGATGAAAGTAGCATGGATATTGCAAAAGAAACCGTTTCTTTAAGTGAGCTTACAGAAAATGTAACCGATATGTTTTATGAAAACGCAAAGCTGACAAACATATGCATCGAAAAAAATATTGCGCAGAATATTACTTGCAGCGTAAACAAAGAATTATTTTCCATGCTCATTTCCATTCTTATGGATAATGCCGTTAAGTATTCAAATCAAAACGGCAAAATTTCGGTGTTTCTGAATCAAAAAGAAAAACATATTCATCTTGAAATCAGCAACACATGTGATTATCTGCCGCAATGCCCTGCGGACAGGTTATTTGACAGATTTTACCGTGCAGACTCGGCAAGAACCCAAAAAAGCGGCGGTTACGGAATAGGCTTATCAGCAGCAAAATCAATTGTCCATCTGCACAAAGGCACTATAAGCGCCAAATATAAAAATAATAACACAATTGTTTTTAAAGTAAAAATTTAATATATTTATATATATGAATTTAAATCGGAGCAGTGCTCCATCAAGCCCGCTTGAAACGGGGCCTGCGAACGATTGCAACCTGTGCAGGGAGCGTTCGCTCCTCAGGGTTTCAGCGGGAGATTGTCACTCCTACTGAAATTCTGAAACGGACTCTGCCGCCTAAGAGGCGGGGACATCGGCGAATAGGTTATATACGTGCCGTTCGTTTTTGAAATTTTTCTGCATTCTTTTATGATTTCTAAGCTTTCTCTAAGGTTTGTCTCTTATATTACGGATAACAAATATAAGAACAGGAGTCGGCATATGTAATATTTCATCATAAACAAAAGCATGAAATTTCTGTTGCGAATCTATATGATTTGTCCACGGATTCATGCGTCGAATCAGACTGATAAAAGCACAAGAAACGGAAAGTATAAAATTAAACGGCAGGCACCCGGCCAAAGTCCGCCGTGTTCAAAACAATTCGGCACAAAAAAAATATATCAAAGCTTTTTCGCTGCGCTTGCTTTTCTTTGATATGTTTTCAATTTAAGAAACAAGCGTAAATAATTTGAAAGGCTATGATTCGATTTCAAGCTGAATCATACAAGGGAAAAATGTATATTTTAAAAAATGCTCTTACATCTATCGTAAGGAATAAAGGGAGAAACTTGTTAATAGGTTTAATTATACTGGTTATATCATGCGCTGTTTCGGTAACGCTGGCCATCAACAATTCATCCAATCGTTTGATTGAATCTTACGAATCAAAATATGAAGTAGAAGCAACTATCGGAATGAATCGTGAAAATATAATGAAGAATTTCAATCCGGAAGATAAGGAAAATTCAAAAGACGATATGCTAGAAACGTTTAATTCAGCAAGTTCCCTTACTGAAGAGGATATAAAAAACTATGCAGACAGCGATTATGTGAAAAGTTATTATTATACGATGCAAACAGGCGTTAATTCGGATAGCTTAGAGAAAGCTTCTATGACTTCATCAAACGAAGAGAATATGCCGAGCGGCGGTCAGGGTCAGGGTCCGAATGGAAAAGAAGATTTTACACAAAACGCTTCAAGCGGCGATTTTACATTAAAAGGTTATTCTTCCGTCCAAGCTATGAATGAATTTATTGAGGGCAATTATACGATATCCGACGGAGAAGTAAGCGATGATTTTGACAGCAATGATTGTATAATCAACAGCGAACTTGCTACTTTAAATGAAATATCGGTAGGAGACAGCATAACCATAACGGACGCTGATGATGAAAATCAAACTTATAAACTGACAGTTACCGGAATTTATGAAGAGCAAACGGATAGCGACGGTATGAATATGTTTGCAGATTCTGTAAACACGATTATTACAAATACGAATTTTATTCACACAATGGAAGAGAATAATGAAGATTTAAGTATATCTCTGACACCGACATTCGTATTAACAAGCAGTGATGTTGTGGAAAATTTCAGCGCGGAATTAACGGAAAAAGGGTTAAACGAAAATTTAGCCGTTCAAACCAATTTGGATCAGGTTGAAAACGCTACCGATACGATTTCAAACGTTAAAACATTTGCAATTACTTTTTTAATTATTACTCTGGTTATAGGAACAATCGTATTACTCGTTATCAATATGATAAATATCAGGGAAAGAAAATATGAAATAGGCGTATTACGAACGATTGGAATGAAAAAATCCAAAGTATGCTTACAATTTATAAGTGAATTATTGATTGTTGCTTTCATAGCGCTTATCTTGGGAGCGGGAATTGGCGCTGCAACGTCTGTTCCGATATCCAATTATCTGCTGGAAAATGAAATTACAGCCAGCCAAAATGAAACGAATAACATCAGAGAGAATTTTGGTAAAGGCGAAAACGACAGTACGGCAGATAATGAAGCGCAGCAACCAAATAATGATTTCGGGAAAGACGGGTTTAATGGCGTTGCATCTGTTCAAGCCTTTGACAGTATTGATGCCGTAGTAGATTTTCAAGTAATCATCGAATTATTGGGAATCGGTCTTTTGGTTACATTGATCAGTTCCGTCAGTGCAATTACCAGTATCCAAAAATTTTCACCGCTTACCATATTAAAGGAGAGAACATAATGAACGCAGATACCACAATTTTAAAAACAGAAAATGTGTCTTACCGGTATAAGGACGCAGAAAAAGGAGATTACGTTTTAAAAAATATCAGTTTTGATTTTCAAGCAGGAAAAGTCTATGCCATTAAGGGTAAAAGCGGAAGCGGAAAAACAACTCTGCTATCGCTCATCAGCGGGCTGGAAAAAGATTATGAAGGTTCCATTACCTTTAACGGTAAAGAATTAAGGGAACTTGATTTGGATGTTTATAGAAGCAGAGATATCGGAATCGTATTTCAGAGTTATAACTTGCTGCCTCATTTAACAGCCATAGAAAATATTATTTTATCTATGAATGTAAGTAATCTGAAACTTTCCAATAAAAAAGAAAAAGCAATAGAACTGATGAAAAGTGTTGGCTTAAACGAAAATCAAAAAGACAGAAGAATTTTAAAATTATCCGGCGGAGAACAGCAAAGAGTCGCAATCGCCAGAAGTTTATCCTATAATCCGAAAATCATTTTAGCAGATGAACCAACAGGAAATTTAGATAAAGAAACAGAAAATGATATTCTGAAAATATTGATAGACTTAGCGAAAGAACAAAATAAATGTATTATTATAGTAACTCATTCGGAAAACGTATGTAATCAGGCTGATATCGTTTATGAATTACAGAAAACAAACCAATAATAAAATCGGAATGGAAACTCGACGCAACGCGGAGACATCTGCGTTAGGTTCCATAGGAGACTTGCCCCTTTTCATGCGGCAAAACCGTATTAACTGTTTTTAAAGCAGAAGGGATTTTTGTGTATATCCCTTCTCTGCTTTTTAAAACAAAATCTGCCGCATAGAGGCAAAGTATCGTTACCAAAGTTGTATTGTGGAGGTAAAATATGAAAAGAAAAATGAAGAATTTATTTATGGGAATTATTTTGACCTTACTAATCGCAACAACGGGTTTTACCGTTTATTTTGCAAATAAAAGTATTGTTGTTTCAAATAACAATACGCCAAGCATGAGCGAAACGGAAACCGGCAATGCCGCACCACCGGATATACCCGACGGAAACGGCACTTCCGATATGGAAGAGCCGCCGGAAAAACCGGACGGCGAGGAAAATTCGGAAACCGGAAATGTTCCGGAAAAACCGGACGGCGAGGAAAATTCAGAAACCGGCAATGTTCCGGAAAAACCGGACGGTGAGGAAAATTCAGAAACCGGCAATGTTCCGGAAAAACCGGACGGTGAGGAAAATTCAGAAAACGGCAATGCTCCGACTATGCCGACGGAAAGCGGAAATACGGATACCGCGGCAAGCGAATCCGTATCAATAATTTATTATGTTTTGTTCGGTGTTGAAAGCCTTTGCATATCTTTATTGATCATGTATTTCATTTTATCCGGATTTAACAAGAAGAGTTTTAAAGAAACTTTTATCTCAAGAGATAAAGTGTTAATCCTTATTCTATCATCTATTATTTTAACTGCCGGTTTAACTTATGCAGAGAAAACAATTGCAGAAAATATCAATATCCATAATGATACTTCTGATAATATGAGTTCCGAAATGAACGGCTCTCCAACTATAAGTTACGCATCTCCGAATGAAATTACGGAAACCACCTATATCACAAGCGGTGATTACAGCTCAGAAAACGCTTCGGAAAATGCGGTTTTAGTCAGTGGAGACATTGATGTGACTATGGAAAACATCAACATAACGAAAACAGGCGATTCCGATGGCGGAGACAATACGAGTTTCTATGGTACCAATTCAGGAATTATAGCAAAAGACGGAGTAAATTTAACGCTAAAAAATATTACGGTTGAAACAAATGCTACCGGAGCAAACGGAATATTCAGTTACGGCGGTTCTGCTACCACAAACAATGCAAACAGTGACGGTACCACCATAAATATAAGCGACTCTAAAATAACAACAACAAAAGATAATTCCGGTGGAATTATGACAACAGGCGGCGGAATCATGAATGCCACGAATCTGGAAATTACAACATCGGGAATTTCTTCTGCCGCTATCAGAACAGATCGGGGCGGCGGTACTGTAACCGTTAACGGCGGAACATATAAAACAACAGGAGCCGGTTCGCCATCCGTATATTCAACAGCGGATATCACCGTAAAAAATGCCGATTTAATATCAACTGCTTCCGAAGGCATCGTTATTGAAGGGAAAAATAAAGTTACTTTAGAAAATGTCAATTTAACAGATACAAATGATAAATTAAACGGTCAATCTACAACGTATAAAAATATTTTCTTATATCAATCAATGAGCGGAGACGCGTCGGAAGGTGTTTCGGAGTTCAGCGCGAAAAATTCGACTGTTACGACGAATAAAGGGGATACTTTATATGTAACGAATACTGACTCTAAAATCACTTTAACCAATAATAAAATAATCAATAATGATAAAACAGGGAATTTTTTAAGAGTACAAAAAGATTCTTGGGGAAACAACGGATCAAACGGCGGAAATGTAACGCTTTATATGTCAAATCAAGAAGCGTCCGGAAATATTGTAATTGATTCTATTTCTACTCTTGATATGACGATGAAAGAAGGCTCTTACTATAAAGGAACTATTAACGGAGAAAACAGCGCTGAAAAAATATCCTTAACATTAGATAAATCTTCCAAGATCAAATTAACGGGAGATAGTTATATAACCGCTTTGAATGATGCCGATTCCGATTACAGCAATATTGATTTCAACGGATATAAATTATATGTAAACGGGAAAGCAATTAATTCGTAAATATTTTCCCTATAGGTACGAAAAGAGAATATACGAAAATCAGGACCTCCGGCTAAACCGGAGGTCCTGATTAAGTCCAGTAAAAAATCAACATTTTGCGGAAGGCCCTCTAAGTGACACCGAAGGTCTCCTGCGTCAACATAACAAAATCAGGTATTTCTGAAAGTGAATCCCTTCTCCGCGATTTTCAAAGAGAAACCAATACTTTGATTGCCCCGAAAAAACAACTGCAAAAAGAGATAGAGAAAAGAATCTGGATTTGGGGAAAATCAGACAGAGTGCCGTTTCTCTGCATGATTATTTCCTTTTAAATTTTCTATTAAGTTAACGATATCATCAATTTTTCTCCATGTATCCGGCGCAACTTGTGCAGATTGTTTTCTCTACATCGAACTCTTCTTCTAAAGCTATTATCAATTCAATAAAGGCAAGAGAATCCAAAATTCCATCCTTTAACAAATAAATTCCAGCAGTGATTACTCTGAATTTATGGCAACCAAGAATCAATATGGCAAAGCAAACGGAGTATTTTTCAAATAGTATCTTCAATCCTATAAACCAAATACTGCAACACCTGAAATGATTCATCAGATAGACATAAACAGCAAAATAATGTGATGGCTCTGAAGTTATAGTAGCAACGCACATTGACAGATATCACTGCATAATCACTTTGGAGTAAACGGTGTAAACTTTAAAACAGGGTTGAGAATTCAAATAAATCAAAAAGATTTGAAGAATTAAGGAATTGCTCTGACAAGATATGTCAGCAGTTTGGTAGAAACTTTAAAGCCATATACTAAACCTAAGCAAAAAGCTATAAAGGCAAGAGAATACAGAGCAACAGAAAAAAGTCAAAACTGAAAGTTTACACTAATGGCTATGATAGATCAGGCGACGAAATATTGCAGGACGGGGAGAGAAAGTTCTGACTATGTGTGACAGGCTGATAAAAACTGGCTGAGAATCTGCCGCAGCGGTTGAAATGTT
>CAZURV010000022.1:0-30080 GCA_964623515.1 uncultured Eubacteriales bacterium
TTTACTTTTAGGTTTAAGCCAAATAGGGAGAAAAAGCCTGAAATGATGCCTTTTTATCCTTATTCTGCTTAAGCCATATGCGCAAAAAGTAAATCGCACATTTATGTGCGAAACATTACTTCTTGTTTGAAATTTGTGAAAAATTGATTTTTAATCTGCGTTAAACGTTTTAACGGGTCAAGGGAACGCCTTTAATGAATAAAACAGTAGTTTTATTGATAAAAAATAAATACTGTGCTATAATTTCTGTAATCAGATTAGAACCTTCCGGCTCTGCGTTGGCAGGGCGCCCTGTTGAAAACGATGAAGGACTGTGCATTGTTTGCATGCAGTATATTTTTGACCGATCGTTCATGATCTGTTCATATTTTTTTCATAATATTTGTATACAATAGTGAAATAGTCCGTAAGGAGGTAAATTATGGCTGAAAATAAAATTTTAATTGTGGATGACGATGAAAATATCTGTGAACTTTTAAGGCTCTATTTTGAAAAAGAAGGTTTTCAAACAATTGTTGCAAATAATGGAAGAACGGCGGTCGATATGGCGGCTGACAAGTCTCCTGATATTGTTTTGCTGGATATAATGATGCCGGAGCTTGACGGATGGCAGGTTTGCCGCGAAATCCGCAAATTTTCGGAAATGCCGATCATTATGCTCTCCGCAAAAGGGGAAACGTTTGACAAGGTTCTCGGGCTTGAACTCGGAGCCGATGATTATATTGTTAAACCGTTTGATACAAAAGAAGTGGTGGCGAGGGTAAAAGCCGTTCTCCGGCGCTCTGCGGCAGCTCCGTCTTCTGTTGCGGACAGCGGAATCGTAAAGTATGATAAGTTAACCGTCAACATAACCAATTATGAGCTTTTGGTTGACGGAAAAGCCGTTGATACGCCTCCGAAAGAACTCGAACTGCTGTATTTCCTTGCTTCCAACCCCAACAGGGTATACACACGCGATCAATTGCTGAACGAGGTTTGGGGCTATGATTATTTCGGCAATTCCAGAACGGTAGACGTCCATATCAAGCGCCTGCGTGAAAAGCTTGAAGGCGTTTCGGAACACTGGGAACTCCGTACAATCTGGAGTGTCGGCTATAAATTTGAAACAAAGTAGGATTAGATATGAAAGGCAAAAAAATAAGTCTTTTCGCAAAATATTTTATAATGATTGCGCTGACTGCCATTATCAGCCTTGTTGTTTTAGGTTCTGCGTTTACGGCTTTTTTGCTGAATTACTGGATAGGCAATACGCAAAATTCCATGCTTTCAAATTTAACAGGCTTTATTGATGCAAGCGCTTCCGTTGAATATCCCGAAGAATTTAAGGATGAAGACAGCGCATTTTACAGCATGATTGATATTTTCCGCGAAACTTCGGATACAGATGTGTATATTGCCGATTTAAACGGACATATAATTGTTGAGAGTATGCGTAAAGACGCCGGAAACAAAAATCGGTCCGATATTCCCTCCGATGTGGTGGCCGGGCTGAATTTTTCAAGCCCGACGCAGGACTATACTTCAATGGGGAAATGGCACGGAAGATATAACGGCAAGGTTATTTTTGTGGCAAAACCCGTATTTAAGGGCACACAGCTTTTTGCTGTTATGCTGTCGGTAAAGCCGCTTAGTGATTTTTTTAATTTTTACAACAAAATTTTCCGTCCTTTTCTCTTTTCGGCTTTGTTTGCACTGATTCTTTCGGTTGGCATAGCATATTATCTGGTTTACAGAATGTATAAACCGATAAAACAGCTTTCCCGTGCAACAAGAAAAATCGCTTCGGGCGATTATTCGTATCGAGTTGATATAGACGAAAATGATGAGTTTGCGGAGCTCGGCGAAGCGTTTAATGATATGGCGAAAGATTTATCCACGCTTGAAAGTTCAAGGAGGCAGTTTATCGCCAATATTTCTCATGAATTGAAAACACCGATGACTACGATAGGCGGGTTTATAGACGGCATTATGGATGGCACCATTCCTCCCGATCGTCAGCAGCATTATCTCGGTATTGTTTCCAGCGAGGTAAAACGTCTTTCCAGGCTGGTTATTGCGATGCTGAACCTTTCTAAAATTGAAGCGGGCGAGCTTAAGCTTGAAAAAAAGCAGGTGGATGTTTCAAAAATGGTGTTTGAAATTCTCCTCTCGTTTGAGCAGATTATCCAAAAAAATGCCATTGAGGTTTTAGGGCTTGAAAATTTAAAAAGCATCATAGTGAGTGCCGACAGGGATATGCTTTATCAGGTGTTTTATAATTTGATTGACAATGCGGTTAAATTCACCGATAAGGGCGGTTATCTGGCAGTAAACCTGGAAGAAAACGATAATAAATTTGTATTCAGAATCAGAAACAAATGCGAGGGGATTTCGAGCGAGGATTTGAATAATATTTTTGACAGATTCTATAAAGTTGACAAGTCTCGTTCCGCGGACGGAAAGGGCTTTGGACTCGGTCTGTATATCGCGAAAAGTATAGTCGAAATGCACGGCGGCCAGATTACTGCAATCAGCAGAACAGGTGAAAACTGTGAATTTCTGTTCTGGATTCCTATAGAATAGACAAGCTGTTTTTTTATTTTTAATCAGGGCAAAATCCGCATTGAACCCATTGCGTGGTTTGCGGCTTCCTTTGCCTGCAGAGGAGAAGATATGGACAAGAATTTCAGTCAAAGCGGCGTTTATCCGCCGTATAACGGGCAGAATAATCCCGGGCAGGTTTCTCCGCAGTCTGAATTTGCCACAGACAGCGCACAGCACAATTCGGTGCCTGTTCAGCCTTATTATATGAGATATGCCGTGAATACACAGCCGAAAAAGAAAAAAAATACGGGGCTTATTGTGTTTTTGTGCATTGTTATAGCTGTGCTGGCAATAGGAATGATAAGCCTCGGAGTCCTGTATTTGAACAATGTGGTGTTTGAATCGTCTGATGACGAAGAGACCATGCAGAGCAGTTATGTTTACGGTGCGGAAGATCAGATTATCACGCCTGAAAAAGATGACGGCAACAACGATCTTTCAATCCGTTCCGTTGAACCGGGCAGTAAAAAACTTACAGCTTCCCAGATTGTAAAGCAGTCAAAGGATTCCGTGCTCGGAATCAATGCTTATGAAACCAATGGGGTACTGGAAGGTCAGGCTTCATGCGTGGTTTTGGGTAAGAACAAATCAGGCACAAAAACATATGTTCTGACCTGTGCGCACGTTATCAACAATGAGGAATGCGTATATTTTGTGGAAGACAGCAACGGCAAGGAGTTTAAGGCGGCTGTAGTGGGCTGTGATGAAAAAACCGATCTTGGCGTGCTCAGTGTCAAGGGTGTTGATTTTAAAGCGGCTGAAATCGGCGATTCTTCGGTTCTTCAGGCAGGCGAAACCGTCGTTGCTATGGGGAATCCCGGAGGTTCGGAGTTTTACGGCAGCGTTACGCAGGGAATTATTTCTGCGGTGAACAGGCCGCTCAGTTTTACCGGCGGCTATACTTCAAAATGCATTCAGCATGATGCCGCTATTAATCCGGGTAATTCCGGAGGTGCGCTTTTCAATATGTACGGCCAGGTTATCGGCATCAATTCTTCTAAAATTTCCGCAACTACATATGAGGGAATGGCGTTTGCAATACCGAGTGAATCCTTTATACAAATCGTAGATGAACTGATCCAAAACGGCAGAGCGGAGCATGCGCGTCTGGGCGTAAATTATGTTGTGTCCACTTCGTATGTTTACGATGGTTATAAACAACTCATTATTAACGATATTGATGAAAAAAGCGACTTAAACGGAAAAGCGGAAGTCGGAGATTATATTATCGGAATAAACGGACAAAGACTTACAAGCCAGTATGAATTGACCGATTTGATTGACAGCCTTCAGCCGGGAGATGAAATTACGCTCAATATGGCGCGCTTGCCGGACGGTAAGGATGGCGAACCCGAAAAGTTTGATGTTACAGTTAAGCTGATAGCTATAGAGTAGATTTGTCTTTTAATCGGGCTGTTTTGTATGCCGAAAATATGGTTCTTTAATAAAGTAGAATTTTTTAGTTCCCCTGTGCATGGGATGCGGTACAGGGGCAATTTTTTACCGTTAAAATCTTTTTTGCTAGCGTATAGATAGAAAAATAAAGATAATTTTTGGTTATAATAACGAATAAATTTTTTAATGCTTTTGTTGATTTTGCCGTTGTTATAGTGTATCATTATATTGTATAACCGCGGATTCTGTTGCGCCCTTTCGGGCGTAGAGAATTTTCTTTATTTTTATTTTATAATATTTATATTTAGATCGCGCGCGTTATTTTATGTGAAAACAAAAGGAGGAATTTGTTTTGACAAAGTTTAAAAGAATCTTGTCAGTTGTTCTCACCGCAGTCATGCTTTTTGCAGCAGTTCCGTTTACGGTAAATGCAGCAGCGTCGCAGTATGCAGAAGCTAAGCTTGCATATGTGAACGGTAGCGATTGTACCGACGAAACAATTGTTAAGGGCGGGGATGTAGTCGGAATTGATTTCATAATTCACCGCGGAAGTTCGGATCTTTTATCCGCATGGGCAATCGGATTTTCCGTGGATGAAAATCTGACCTACAAAAACACAGTATGGGGTACTTTCTGGAAAACATATGGTTCCTGCACAGATAAGGGTACTTATTACCAGCTTGGTTCGGTAACTACCAGTTCGTATGCTCTTGAGGAAGAAACCGTTGTTACTGTTTATTTTGACGTTGCTCAAAATGCTTCCGGAGATCTTGCCGTTTCAACGGGAGAAGGTCAGAATTACATAGGCCTTAATGACAACGGCACTGTAAACAGAACCGACATCAGTGTGAACGGCTGTACGTTCACGGTTGTTCCCGGAGTTGACAAATCGGCTTTGGAAGCAGCGCTCAATAATGCCGCAACGAAAGTCCAGGATCAGTACACACCTTCGTCATGGTCACAGCTTGATGCTGCGGTTACTGCCGGAAATCTTGTGTTGGCAGATGATACTGCTTCGCAGACAGAAGTAGACAATGCTACCCTGGCAATCAACAATGCTATAGATGCTCTTGTGCTCAGAGCGAATAAAGATGCGCTTCTTTCTGCTTTGAACAATGCCGAAACCTATATTAGCCAAACTGAAAAATATACGGTTGATTCTTTAAACGCTCTTCAGGCTGTTATAGATGCCGCTGAGATTGTTTATAATGACGCGGATGCTTCCGAGTCTGCGGTTAGTGAGCAGATTTCAGCATTGACTGCGGCGGTGTCAAACCTTGAACTGAACAAATTTATTGTTCGCTTTATAGATTATAACGGCGATTTGCTGGCATCTGTTGAAGTTCCTTATGGCGGAACGGCGGTTGCACCGCAGTCTCCGGAAAGGCCTGCCGATAAAGAGAATACCTATGTATTTACAGGCTGGGGCGACACGCCTTTGACAAACGTAACATCTTCATTTACGGTTACGGCTCAGTATTCGGCAACTCCTATTGATTATACAGTAACATTCAAAAATTACGATGGAACACTGATTTCTTCCGAGACCTATCATTACGGCGATACGGTAACCGTTCCGGAGAATCCTTCAAAACCTGCCGATGAAACATATACCTATGTATTTGCAGGCTGGAGTCCTGCAGTGGATACAGTTCAGGGCTCTGTTGATTATACGGCACAGTTCACGCCGGTTTATATTGATTATACTGTAACATTCAAAAATTACGACGGAACACAAATATCTTCCGAAACCTATCATTACGGAGATACCGTAAATGCTCCCGAAACTCCCGTAAAATCAGCTGATGAAACTTATACCTATGTGTTCACAGGCTGGGGAGATAATTACAGCGCGGTTTGTAACGGAAACGCTGAATATACAGCACAGTTTACCGAAAAATATATTGATTACACAGTTGTATTTAAAGATTATGACGGAAGAGAAATTTCATCCGAAACCTATCATTACGGCGATACGGTAACTGTTCCGGCAGATCCGGAAAGAGCGTCTGATAATACCTATACCTATCAGTTCTCAGGCTGGTCCGTAGCGGTTGCCAATGTATGTGCGGGAAATGCTGAATACACGGCTCAGTATGACAAAACATATATTGATTACACGGTTGTATTCAGAAATTATGACGGTACACAGATTTCTTCCGCAGAATATCATTACGGGGATAAAGTTGTTCTCCCCGAGAATCCTGTCAGAGAATCCACTGCTGAACATACGTATGTTTTCGAAGGATGGAGTCCTGAGGTGAAAGAAACCTGTGAAGGAAACGCAGAATATACTGCGGTATTCACAGAAGGATATGTTGATTATACTGTTGTATTTAAAAATTATAACGGAGAAATCATTTCTTCCGAAACCTATCATTACGGAGATACCGTAAATGCTCCCGAAACTCCTGTTAAACCCGCAGATGAAACTTATACCTATGTGTTCACAGGCTGGGGAGACAATTACAGCGAGATTTGTAAGGGTAATGCGGAATACACGGCGCAGTTCAGTGCAAATTATATTGATTACACAGTTGTATTTAAAAATTATGACGGCAGTGTGCTTTCATCCGAAACCTATCATTACGGAGATACTGTAAATGCTCCCGAAACTCCGGTCAGAGAGGCAGATAATACATATACATACGTATTTGCAGGCTGGGGAGAAGATTACAGCGCGTCCTGTAATGGCAATGCAGAATACACTGCAGAATATTATTCCTCTTTTATTAACTATACAGTAACTTTTGTAGATTATAATGATGATGTTATTTCCGTAAAAGAAGATTATCATTACGGTGACAACGTAACTGTACCGGCAGATCCGGAGAGAGCGGCTGATAATACGTATACTTATCAGTTTGCAGGCTGGACTCCTGAAGTGGATACAGTTAAGGAAACCATTACATATAAGGCAACTTATACTTCCGAATATATTAACTACACAATTGTATTTAAAGATTATGACGGCAGAATCATCTCTTCTGCAGAATATCATTACGGTGACGAAATATCGATTCCGGAAAATCCTGTAAGAGCAAATGATGATATGCATTCATACACATTCAAAGGATGGACTCCGGCTGTTGAAAGCACTTGCGGCGGAAACGCAGAATATATGGCTGAATATGACAGTGCATATCTTGCTGCGGATTATACGGAAGTAGAAAAGGCTGTTCAGGCAGCAAATGCTCTTAACGAAAGCGATTATACTTCAGTTTCCTATGCAAGAGTAACAGATGCTGTTCAAGCAGTTAAAGAAGGATATACGATAGATAAGCAGGCGGAAGTAAACGCAATGGCAAAGGCTATTAACGACGCTATTGCAAAGCTTGTTAATGAGAATGCTTATTCGGCTACTTATGATAAGTGTGCAGCTGTTAATAATGATAATAATATTTATACGGCTGATTCTTACAGTGCTTTTAAAACGGCCTTTGACGCTTACGGCGCTAAGAAAGATTTCAATACTGCCGAAGCAACGCAGACACAGGTTGATTCTGAAAAAGCTATACTGGATGATATTTATGCTTTGCTTGAAGCGTCCACCTTGTCTATTGACGGCGGGCTTGGGTTTGAGCTTTCCGGCAGTGCAATTGTAACAAATTCCAATACGTCGGCTTCAACAACACAATTGGTTGCAAATGATGGCGGCGCCGGGGTTTCCACGCTCAGATTTATTGATGAAAACGGTGCTGTAATCGCGAACGACAAGCAAACAATCGGCACAGGATGCAAAGTTCAGCTTATTCAAGGGGGAGAAGTTATACTTTCTTACGATATAGTTGTTTACGGCGACATTAACGGGGACGGGCAGGTATCCATTACCGATATTATGCTTGCCAGAAAAATGGCGACATCCGCCGATGGATTTACTGCTTTGCAGATAGCAGCTGCTTCCTGTGGAACAGGAGCAGTGACAGCAGACGGCGTGATAGATATTGCTAAGAAAATATAGTTTGGCAAATCATTACAAGGAAACGAAAGCTGCTTCTTGAGAAGCAGCTTTTGATTTTAAAAATTGTTAAAGTAATGAGGTTGTTTTCCCGGACAGTTTTATTTTTGCCCGGTTAAAAAATTCTATTTTTTAAAAGTTAGGTCTTCATATATGCTTTTCAGATGAGCCGGTTCAGCCTTGTTTTCAATGAGAATTTTAAGCAAATCAGCGGCGGAGATTTTATTCTCGTCAACCAGTTGATGTTCGCTTCTTGTATTTGTACATATGTTGACGTATGTTTTTCCTTGTTTTGTTCTTTTAATACAATATTTCATTGTTTTCCTCCCTATCAGTGTCATTAAATCACCCATACGACTTTTATATGTGTGTTTTTATCACAACAAAAATATTATACACTTATGTGATTATTTGTCAACAGTTTTTTAAAATTAAATATGCAGAGGCAGTTATGTTCAGAAAATTAACATCAAACGATAAAAAATTATATTTTGAATTTACAGATATGTTTTATAAGTCGGATGCAGTTCTCCATCCGGTTTCCGAGCAGAATATCGTAAATACTTTTAATGAACTGATGAGAAGCGATGAATATCTTGTTTGTTACGTGTTTGAAAACAATGGTGAAGCAGTAGGATATGCATTGATCAGCAAAACATTTTCTCAGGAATCCGGCGGACTTGTGGTATGGGTGGAAGAACTGTTTGTTTTGCCGGAATACCGCTCTATGGGATTCGGAAGTCAATTTTTAAACTTTCTTGAAACGGATATTCCGGCGTCAAGATACCGCTTGGAGATAGAACCGGATAATCAGCGTGCGGCTGCATTATATAAACGAATGGGTTATAAATTTCTGCCATATTCGCAGATGGTGAAAGATAAATAGGAAATTTTAATTCTTTGTTTCAATTGAGCAGAGAAAATTTGAAACCGCGTAAATCTCTCTTTTTTGGCGTGTGTGAATTTAAATATGTAATGAAAAAGTTTTTAATTCTTTCAATCTTGATATTCTATTTGTTTTGTTTGAGCGGCTGTAATTCGGAAGAAAATAAGGGCGGCGTTTATATTGAATCCACTGCCTCTTATTCCGCGCAGAAAGAAACGGCAGATCAGCTTTTTGAATGCCGGTTTATCCTCTTCGGCAAAACCTATAAACTTCCGTGTGCCGTATCGGAATTTATAGATTCAGGTTGGTCTTTTACAAAAGTTCCTCCGAATCTTACAGGCAGGCAAAACAGCACGGATGCGTATGAAATGGTGAAAAACGACGGTGAAAAAACTTATCGCTGCAGCGTAAGGCTTGCAAATGCGGGCGCTGATTCGTGCAAGGCAGACAAAGGCATTGTATATCTGATAAAATTTGAAGATATAAATTTTGCAAATGATATTGATTTTGATATGTGCGGAATCACGGCGCAGAGTACAAAGGATGCGGTTTCATCTAAATTCGGTTCCGATGCTTTAAGTTATACTTCCGATGATGTGCAGATTTTGTTGGATTACAGTAGTAGCGGAAAATTATCTTCCATATCCATATCTAATCAAAATATTGAATATGAAGAACTCAGGGCAGGAAACAATCCGGATTTAATGGATTCCTATGTTGAACCGATTTCAATCGGAAAGGACATAAAAAATCCCATCGTCAGGCTGGGAGGCAATCTATACAGACTGCCTGCACCCGTTTCCGCGTTTATCAAAAACGGATGGACTGTAGGACAGGGAGGTACTAACCTGCTTCCCGCCGGGGGAACGTCTTCTTACGGCTGTATGTTGCAGAGGGATGGCGTGAATATAGCATTTACCGTTTATAATCCTTTCAATTCGGCGGAAGAAGCGCAGAAGTGTTTGATTACGTCCGTTTCAACCGATGATACGGATTCGCTTGTACTTTCGGCCGATATTGAAAAGGGAATGAAAAAAGAGCGCGTGCAAATGTATTTGTCCGGTTTCAGCCATGATGAACCGACTCCTGCCGACGAAACGGAAACATATATATATAATGATAAGTATATAAATATTGAGCTTAGATTTGATATGGAAAGCGAGAGGCTGATATATATGAAAGAATCGTGCACGAAATGGCAGTGATTGCCCGTGCCGGGCATTCGATTTTAATCTGAATTTCAAAACAAGAAAAGCTGTTTCAAACATTATGTGTTTGAAACAGCTTTTTAACGTGTCGTTAGAATTAAGACATAATTACGGATTTCATATATTCGTTAGCTTCGTTTTCCAGTTTATCATCAAGAGCAGATAGGGAATGGAAGTCCGGATATTTCTTTTTCAGTGCCTGCGTTAAAATATAATCGCAGAGTTCGGGATTTTTCGGAAAAAGCGGACCGTGCAGATACGTTGCAAAAACGTTTTTGTAATGCACGCCTTCGGCCTTGCTGTTGCCTGTGTTCCCATATCCTTGAATGACTTTTCCTATTGGCGGATAGTTGTTTATATAAGTTCTTCCACCATGATTTTCAAATCCAACTATCGGAGTTTTTATTCTATCATTCTGAATCACAATGTTGCCTATAAGGCGCGGAGATCCGTGTTCGGTGTAGATGTCCAGAATATCCAGCCCTTCTATTTTCTCCTCATCCATCGCATAGTATTTGCCGAGAAGCTGGTATCCGCCGCATACTGCCACGAGTACTCCACCGTTCTCAACATATTTTTTCAGTGCTTTTTTGTGCGATAATAGGGCCGAACAGACTATTTTCTGTTCGCGGTCCGATCCACCGCCGAGAAAAATAATATCTATTTTATCAAAATCATAAAATTCTTTCTGAAAGGTGCATTTGATGATATTCGCGCCGATTCCGCGCCATTCCAGGCGTTTGCGCATACATTCTATATTGCCTTTATCCCCGTAAAGATTCAGCAAATCCGGATACATATGGAGGATATTGAGCTGTCTATTCATGGTTTTTGCCTCCGTATTTTTTTTTGAGTTCAAGCATGATATCTTCTGTTGTATACATTGCGCTGTAATTTACGAGTATATAAACGACCTCCGCCGGACTTTTCAGGCATTTTTCAATAGCAGATTTCATATCGCTGCTGATTGAATCGGCGTTTACATCGCTGTATTTGAATCTCAGAGCAATATCATACAGCCTTGTACCTGTGCAGGTTAAAGTATTCAGATTATCATCTTTTATTTTTTCAAAATCAACATCCCAAAGCCAGCTTATATCGCGTCCGTCATTGGCGTTGTCATTGATTGCGATAATAACGTCTTTTTTTCTGCTGTCGGTCAGCACGGTTTGAATTGCCTGATTAAAACCTGCGGGATTTTTGGCAAGATTAAGTATAACAGGTTTGCCGAGGTTAATTTCCTCCATTCTGCCTATCTGCGGCTTATAGCCTGCAAGCAATTTTTGGAAATGATCGGTGTTTTCTCCAAGCGCTGTGAGTCCGCCGTAAACGGCAATCATATTATAGATATTGTAAAACCCTTTATAGTTAAGTTTCATCGGTTTCCCGTTAATTTCAAATTCCATATTGGAACCGAGTTTCACTTTTTTGACTTCAACATCTATGAAAGGTCTTTTAAAATCACATTTTGTGCATTGATAGTCGCCAAGCTGGCTGTAATGATAATAATTAAACCATTGTTCCGCACCGCATATCGGGCAGAAACGCCCTTCTTTTGTATCATCGGTCTGCGGCAGTACTTTTTCGCTTATTCCATAATAAACTGCCGGCGCTGAGGTGATTTTCCCGAATTGCGCGCATAGAGGATCATCACCGTTTAAAACCAGTTTGACATTCGGAACCATTTCGATTGCACGTTTTAGAATATCAACGGTTATATCAATTTCACCGTATCTGTCAAGCTGATCGCGGAATAAATTGGTTATAATCATAACATCGGGCTTCATATATTCAAAAATTCGTATGGTTGAGGCCTCGTCAACTTCTATTGCCGCATAGTCAGCGTCAATTTTACCTGTCAGACCGGCACTAAGCGCAAATGCGGTAGCGACTCCGTTTTTCATATTTGCGCCGAGATTATTGCATACGACTTTGTATCCCGCGCCTGTAAGGGCAGAATACATCAAATTATTTGTTGTTGTTTTTCCGTTTGTTCCGCAGGTGCATATGATTCCTTTTTTTATCTGCGAGCTCAGTCTTTCAATTAAATCCGGGCATATTTTCAGCGCAACCGCGCCGGGAACGGATGAACTTTTTCCGCCCCTGATTCTGGCGAGAAAAGCGGTGATTTTTGCGGCGGCTATTGCCGGTATCTCTCTCATAATAACTCCTGAAATCATCTGTGAAAATTTTAATAATAAGATTATATTATGTTATGTTCTATTCGTCAAGCGCATAAAATTCTATATTGCGGTAACGCGCTAATTTGTCCGTTCATATTATGCAGAAGAGGTGTTGATTATGTTGGAAAGCATAGCAATGATTATAGTGGCTGCTTTGGCTGTCGCAGGGGCTGTATGGCTGATAGAGGGCTTAATCGTACGGTTTTCTTCATGCGCAGATGAAAATCTATACATTGTGATTGCTGCAGACGAAAGCAGTAACAATATAGATATACGTTTGCTTGAAGCACATCTTCATTTAAACAGAATGAGCGGAAAAACGAATAAAGAGATTATTGTGATTGATAATGGTATAAGTGAAGAAGCGCGGAAAATCATAAATTTAAAACGAACAGAACTCGGGGATATACGTATTCTTAAGCCGTGCGAGTTGCAAAATTTAAAGTAATATTGTAATATTATATTGGTTTGATTTTATCCGATTCAAACCGATTCATTTCATAAAACACGGCAGGAGAAAAATGGGAGAATCCGAACAGATAAGCGGAACGGTTGAAAGTATATCGTTTTATAATGAGGAAAACGGTTTTACCGTAATGTGTGTGGATATTGAAGGTAAGCCTGTCACCGCCGTAGGCGTAATGCCTAAGGTGGCGGCGGGCGAATCCGTGCGTCTTGAGGGTATATGGCAGATTCATTCTTCGTTCGGCCGTCAGTTTAAGGTCAGCGGCTGTGTCAGCACAATTCCGCAGTCGGTCGGCGGTATGCATGCCTATCTTGCTTCCGGAGCGATTAAGGGAATCAGAGAAAGCACGGCGGAAAAAATCATTGAAAAGTTCGGCGAAAAATCTTTTGAAATTATTGAAAATGAACCTGAACGTCTTTCTCAGATTAAAGGAATTACGCTGAAAAAAGCAGAGGAAATAAGTGCGGAATTTATTCGCCAGCAACACCTGCGGGAGACTATGGAATATCTTCGTGAACTCGGGATGACTCCGGGAGAAAGTATGCGGGCTTATCATGCCTTCGGAGGATGTATAGAAAACCGCATAAAGGAAGATCCTTATATACTTTGCAATGATGAGATTGGAATGAGTTTTGAACGTGTGGACGAAATGGTGAATCATTTTGTTTCGCGTCCGCATGAGATGATACGAATTATGGCGGGCATAAAATATATTTTGCGTCATAATCTTGGGAATGGGCATTCGTGCGTTCCGCGCGAAAAAGTGATTGAACCTGCAAAAAATCTGCTTGAATGCAGTGCAGACGATGCAGAGATAGCCATAGACAATCTGATTTCTTCAGAGGAAATTGTTGAAGCCGCGCTAAACGGACGATATTTTTTGTTTCTGCCTGAAATATATGACGCGGAAAAAACAATCAGTCAAAAGATTAAAATGTTCTGCGCATATCCGCCGCAGAGTATATCGGTATCTGAAGAGCTTATGGATTTTGCCCAGCAGAAACTGGATATAACGTTTGAACAACAACAGCGCAGGGCGATAAGAGCGGCACTGGAAAAGGGCCTTTTGATTCTGACAGGCGGACCGGGAACGGGAAAAACAACTGCTATAAGAGGCATTATATCTCTTATGGACAGGCAGGGTTTAAATATCCTATTAACCGCACCTACCGGGCGTGCGGCAAAAAGAATGACAGAAATTACGGGAATTGAGGCCCAAACGATTCACAGACTTCTCGGCGCACAGCGTTCTGCTGACAGAAAACTCAGATTTGAATACAGTGCGCATAATCCGCTGAAAGCGGATGCAGTGATTGTGGATGAAGTATCCATGGTTGATGTTACTGTTTTTGCGGCGCTGTTGGAAGCGCTTCCGTTAGGGTGCAGAATCATAATGGTGGGCGATTTCGATCAGCTTCCGCCTGTGGGCGCAGGCAATATACTGCAGGATATAATCGAATGGGGCGGAATAGAGGTCATTAAGCTTACCGAAATTTTCAGGCAGGCAATGCAAAGCGGAATCGTTACGAATTCGCATAGAATTGTAAAGGGAGAAATGCCTGTTTATTCAAACAGAAACGGTGATTATTTTATGATAGAACAGCATGACCCGGCTACAGTGAGGCAGATTGTTTGTTCCCTTGTGAGCGAGCGCCTGCCTAAATCCTATCAGTATAATCCTATAAATGATTTGCAGGTTTTATGCGCCTCAAAAATCGGCGAGTGCGGAACGGTGTCTCTGAATAAAACACTCCAGAATATTTTGAATCCGAAAAGCAAGCGAAAAAAAGAAATTACGCGTGCAGGATATATCCTCCGGGAGGGGGATAAAGTGATGCAGATTCATAATAATTATGATATACTGTGGTATAATTCCATTGATAATTCTTACGGATCGGGCGTTTTTAACGGGGATATAGGCAGAATTGAAAGCATTGATTTTGCCGCGGGAAATGTAAATGTTTTGTTTGATGAACGAATTGCGACCTATCCAATGGATCAGTGCGGAGATATCGAACTTGCTTATGCCGTAACGGTGCATAAAAGCCAGGGCAGTGAATTTCGCGGCGTTGTGATGCCCGCAGCAGGGATTCCGCAAATGCTTAAATACAGGAATTTACTTTACACCGCCGTAACGCGTGCGAGAGAACTGCTTGTTATTGTGGGGAGTACGGTAGAATTAAAGGAAATGATAGAAAACGATAAAAAAACAAAGCGGTATTCGGCGCTGAAATATTTTTTGGAGATGTGATGAAATTCGGAGAGTTTGTATACAATTTATTTTTCCCGTCAAGATGCGTTTACTGCGGAGAAGTCGTACCGATGGGAGAATACAGTTGTGATGCGTGTCGTTCCACGCTTCCGAGAATTCAAGAACCCTGCTTGTACTGTGCTGAGGAAAAGTCCAAATGCACTTGTGCGAAAAAGCAGGGCAACGCGGATTCTTTTGCAGCACCGTTTTATTATTCTGGCGGTGTGTCGAGAGCCGTGCTCAAAATGAAAAGTAAGATAAGGTATGTCCGTCCTCTTGCCGAAGAAACGGCAAATACCGTTAAACGTGTTTATGCAGATGTTGATTTTGACTTGGTTACATGTGTACCCATGCATCCGAAAAGAATGAAGCAGAGAGGTTTTAATCATGCTGCGTTGCTTGCCGGAAATATTGCTGATTTACTCGCAATGCCTTTTAAAAATACGCTCAAAATGATATATGAACCGAAAAATCAACATAGTCTCTCGGCTTCATTGAGGAGTGGAAATGTTAAGGGCATCTATGATATAATAAATGAAAAAGATGTGACGGATAAAAACATCCTTCTTATTGATGATATTAAAACATCCGGAGCAACACTGAACGAATGTGCGCTTATGCTTAAACTTTATGGCGCACGGCGGGTATACGCGGCAGTTTGCGCTGTTTCGGATAAGAGAAGAACAGCCAAACAGAAAACAGAAAAGGAAAGGAAATGAATCATGCTTTCACTTGATTTGGGAATAGATTTAGGTTCAACCAAAACAGCCGTTTATGTTTACGGCAAAGGGGTTGTTCTTTGCGAGCCGAGTGTTGTTGCGGTGGATTCGCAGAGCGGAAAAGTTATTGCAATGGGAAGGCGCGCAAGGCGTATGATCGGCAGGAATCCCGATTCTATCCGCGTTGTTCATCCGATTGTCAACGGCGTGGTTGCAGATTATGATTTGGCAGAGCAGATGTTGCGCCATTTTGTGCAGAAAGTGTGCGGAAACAGTATGTTTAAACCGCGCGCCGTGGTTGCTATGCCGAGCATTATAACCAATGTGGATAAGCTTGCGCTTTTTGATGCGGTCATGGCGGCGGGATGCCGTAAAGTTTGCATGGTAGAAAAACCGTTGCTTGCTTCTCTCGGCGCAGGCGTAGAGCTCGGTTCAAAACGCGGAAGCGTAATCATAGACGCGGGAGGCGGAACACTGGACACTGCGGTTGTAACTTACGGAGGACTTGCTTTTAAAGACGCGCTCAAGATTGGCGGGATCACAATGGATGAGGCTATATCACGCTATGTCAATGAAAAGTATAATATCAAAATCGGAGAGCGCACATCGGAGGATATACGAATTGAAATCGGATGTGCCTATATGCCTGAAAGCGAAGTTACGATGTCTGCAAAAGGTTTGAATGCAACAACAGGCCTGCCCGATACTGTAGAGCTTTCAAACTTTGAAATATATGAAGTAATCAAAGATTATGTGATGAAGCATGCACAGGCGCTTGCAGGCATACTGGAGAAGACGCCGCCTGAGCTTGTTGCTGATATTTCGATAGACGGTATTCATATAGCCGGAGGCGCAGGGCAGCTTAAAGGCTTTGACAAGTTTTTATACGAATATATCCGAATACCTGCTTTTCTTGTGCCGGAGCCTGATTTGTGCGTGGTGAGGGGAACAGCGGCGGTAATAGAAAATATTAAGCAGCTTAAATCTTTCGGCTATGCGTTTAAAACGTATGAGCTTGCCGATCCTGTGGGAATTGATGAAACAATATACAATGATTAAACCATCTTTGAAACGTATATTTTCTAATATTGAAAATAAATATATTATTGATTTAAGATATATTTTGGTGTAGAATAATTTAGAATAATATTTCGGCGGTAAAATATGGATAACTGCGGGATGAATCAAAAAAAGAATAAAAAATATGCGAACCGCGTAAATCGAATAAAACCACCAAAAATAAGAAAACCTCAAACTTTTATGGCGAGGAGCATTCTTATACTTCTTATTTTTGCCTGTATTGAGGCATTCCTCGGCATCTGCCTTTATTTTGTGGACGATTTATCGGTATATTTTGAATGGATAATTAAAATTTTTGAAAAGATTGAAAATTTTATCCTTCAGTATATGGATTTGAAGAATATACTTTTCGTCTTTCTGATTATGTTCCTTATATATTTTATCAAGGCATATTTGCCTTTCCTGCCCCTGTCAATCGTGTGCATGATGACCGGTACGGTTTTTAATAAATATTGGTGGGCGGCACTGCTTGTCAATATGCTTGGTATAGGGCTGATGTTTTATCTCAGATTTAACAGCGGCAGGGTAAAAGGCGAAAATTATATGCAGAATTTGTTGCGCAGGAGCAAAAACGTTCGTATGGCGCTGGATGTGAATGGCGCAAGCAGTTACAGTCTGCTTGCCGTTTTCCGATTTTTCCCCTGCTTCCCAATCAATTTTGTCAGCCGGCTTTACGGCGCGAATAAAGACTGCAAATTTCATTGGTATATGTTGATTTCTATGGCATCCATAGCGCCTAGGATTTATATTTATACCAGTATCGGTCGTGAAATTTTTAATCCGTTCACAACGAAGTTTGTAATGCTAATTATGTTGTTCTGCGCGTTAAGCGGTTTAGGAACTTTTATAGTAAATTTCGCCTTTTATCTGAAGCGCAGGAACGATGAAAAAGAGCAGAGCGCCGTTATTGAAAAGCTTCGTCATGATTCGGAAAATGAAATGATGGAAGAATCGGAGCCGGAGATAGGTTTTACTCCATCGGACAAAGAATACGGAAAGTCGTAACGCAGAGTCTACCCCCCTGTTGAAACATATATTTTTGGAGGTTTATTTATGAATCTTAATGAGCTTAAAGCTGTGCTTGCCACAGATGAATACAATGAAAAACTGAATTATATTTATGCAGGGTCCGATATTGATGCAGTTAAATCGCGCTATAATGCGGCGATAGAAGGGTTCCGGGAATATTTCGGATATCATGACGGTGAGTTTTACATATTTTCATCTCCTGGGAGAACGGAACTTTGCGGTAATCATACCGACCATAACTGCGGAAAAGTTCTTGCTGCTGCAGTGAATATCGATGTAATCGGCATTGTGTGCAAAACAGCCGGCGACAGAGTCAGAGTGAAATCAAAGGGGCATACTGCAAATGAAATAAAACTCGGTGAGCTGGAAGCGATTGAGGGCGAAGAAGGTTCGTCCAATGCAATTCTCCGCGGAATGGTTTCAAGAATCAAGGAGCTCGGTTATAAAATCGGCGGGTTCGATGCGTATACGGTTTCAACGGTTCCCGGTGGTTCGGGTTTATCTTCATCAGCAGCGTTTGAATGTCTGCTGGGATGTATCATTTCCGATTTATATAACGGTGGCGTACTTTCAAATGTGGAGCTTGCAAAGATTTCGCAATATGCGGAAAACGTATTTTTCGGAAAACCGTGTGGACTGATGGATCAGCTGACATCGGCAACCGGAAGTGCCGTAAAGTTTGATTTTAAAAACATGGAAGAACCTGAGATTGAAAAGCTCAGTTATGATTTTACAAAAAGCGGATACGCGCTTTGCATTGTCAATACCGGCGGTTCACATGCAGATTTGACGGATGATTACGCTGATGTCCGCAGAGAGATGGAAAATGTTGCCGGTATATTCGGAAAAAAAGTTCTTCGCGAAGTAGATAAAAACGATGTGATAGCAAAAATTGCGGAAATCCGTTCTTCGGTAGGCGACAGAGCAGTTTTGAGAGCTATGCATTATTACAGTGAAAACGAAAGAGTTGATATCGCAAGCAAGGCTCTTGAAAACAATGATTTTAAAACATTTTTGAAATGTATCAATGAATCGGGACAGTCGTCTTTTATGTATAATCAAAATGTATTCAGCCCGAAATGTTCCGAAACTCAGGGAATATCCGTTGCTTTGAATATTGCACAGAGAGTACTTGGAGAGGACGGGGCTTACAGAGTTCACGGAGGCGGTTTTGCCGGAACGATTCAGGCGTTTGTTCCCGAAAAAAAGATTGAAGAATTTAAAGATGCAGTTGAAAGCGTATTCGGAGAAAACAGTTGTTATATTCTGTCAGTAAGACCTTGCGGACCGCTGAAAGTAATTCCGGAATAACAGCGCATACATTTTATAAAGGCATTTTGCTCCGCCGTTCGGCGTTTTCAACGGGATTTACCGAAAAAATAAGCGGTATCTCTGCATCGCAACGGAGGCGGAGAATATCAAAATTCAGTTATATTTCTGTTTTTAGGGCAGACTTATATAAGGGGTTAAAAGCATAAAACAGGAGGAAAAATAAATGCTTGAATTGATGAAAATCAGTTTTGCTAACATTACGGGTGATACCTGGATTGTTACGTTTGCCGGATTTTTTATCGTTTTTTTGGTTTTGGTTCTTTTGATTGTTATTTTTTCCGTTTTCGGTAAAGTTATGGTTAAGATAAATGCAGGAACCGAAGACAAAGCTCCGCAAACATCGGTTAAAAAATCTATGGGTTCTCAGGCAGTAAGCGAAGAAACTGCAGCGGTTGTAACTGCGGCGGTTGCAGAAGCAAGCGGAGGGAAGAACTTTATTGTTAAAGAGATTAAGGAGGCGAAGAAATCATGAACGGTTTTCTTGAAGCCATTCAGTCTCTTGCTTCCGATTCGGGAATAGCAAGCTTTTTCGGCGACGGAGGCTGGCGCAATCTGGTTATGATAGGCGTAGCATGCTTCCTTCTTTGGCTCGGCATTAAAAAGCAGTTTGAACCTTTGCTTATGATTCCGATTGCATTTGGTATGCTCCTTGCCAATCTTCCGGGAGCGGATCTTAACGTTCAGTATCATGATTTGAACGGATTTATAGAAATCGTTAAAGCAGGCGAAAGCAATTTGCTGGATTGGTTGTATCTCGGAGTAAAAGCCGGTATTTATCCGCCTTTGATTTTTGTCGGTATCGGCGCGATGACGGATTTCAGTCCGCTTATTGCAAGGCCCTCGAGTTTTATTCTCGGTGCTGCAGCACAGCTTGGTATCTTCGGTGCGTTTCTTATCGCAACGGTTCTCGGATTTAATCCTCAGCAGGCAGGTTCTATCGGAATTATCGGCGGAGCAGACGGCCCTACGGCTATTCTGACAACGTCCATTTTAGCTCCCGAACTGCTGGGACCGATAGCAGTGGCGGCTTATTCATACATGGCGCTTGTGCCTGTTATTCAGCCGCCGATTATGAAAGCGCTTACAACGAAAAAAGAGAGAAGCGTAGTGATGGAAACGCTTCGCCCCGTAAGCAAAAAAGAGAAAATTTTGTTTCCGATTATGGTTACAATCGTTGTAACTCTTATTCTTCCATCGGCAGGAGTTCTTGTAGGATGCCTGATGTTCGGAAATCTGCTTAAAGAGAGCGGTGTTACAGAAAGATTATCAAAGACAGTTCAAAATGAACTCTGCAATATCATTACCGTACTGCTCGGTCTTTCTGTCGGTGCAACAACAAACGGTCAAACGTTCTTAACTGCTTCAACCATAAAAATTGTTGTGTTGGGTCTTGTTGCGTTCAGCGTAGGCACGGCGGGCGGCGTTCTGTTTGGCAAAATTATGTATGTTGTTACCAAAGGCAAGGTGAATCCGCTTATCGGTTCGGCGGGCGTATCGGCCGTGCCTATGGCTGCAAGAGTGTCCCAGAAAGTAGGGCAGAAGGAGAATCCGTCAAACTTCTTGCTTATGCATGCTATGGGGCCGAATGTATCCGGGGTTATCGGTTCTGCTGTTGCGGCAGGTGTTCTTATAGCGATGCTCGGTAAGTAAATAAGGGGTTTAAATCGGTATTATGTAAAAGCTGCCGCGGTTTTCATCGGGGCAGCTTTTGACAATAAAGGAGTTTGAGTTGAAAAGCGAATACTTATCTTTACGGAAAAAAATAATAGAAAAGGATTTTTCCCGGCTGAATCCGATGCAGATGCAGGCCGTGCTGAAAACGAAGGGCGCGTTGCTTATTCTTGCAGGAGCAGGTTCGGGAAAAACTACGGTGCTTGTAAACAGAATAGCCAATATTATAAAATACGGAGACGCATATAAATCCGATTTTATTCCGTCTTTTATCACAGAGGAGCATATCGCGTTTTTAAAGGATTATTATAACGGTAAAAATCAAGATCATGCAAAGGCAGCAGATCTCCTGTCTGTAGGCGCTGCGAAACCGTGGGAGGTTATCGCGATAACCTTTACCAATAAAGCCGCAAACGAGCTTAAAACACGGCTTGAATTGATTCTCGGCGAACAGGCGCGGGATATATGGGCGTCAACCTTTCATTCCGCCTGCACAAAAATTCTTCGGCGTTATGGGGACAGAATAGGTTTTTCCAAGCATTTCACTATTTATGATACTGCTGATTCCGAGAGGGCGGTCAAGCAGGTTCAACGTAATCTCAATATCGACGATAAATTGCTTTCTTATAAGTTGATTCTTCATGAGATTTCCCACGCGAAAGACAGGCTGGTTTCTCCTGCGGAATATGCGTCTGAGGCACAGGATGATTACAGACTTAAAAAAATCGCTCAGGCATATACTGCCTATCAAAAGCTTTTGCAGAGCACCGACGCTATGGATTTTGACGATATTATTTATAATACCGTTCGGTTGCTCAGAGGAAACGAAGATGTGCTTGCGCATTATCAAAAGCAATTTAAATATGTGCTGGTAGATGAGTATCAGGATACAAACCATGCCCAGTATGTGCTTACTTCTCTTCTTGCAGGATATTATAAAAATATATGCGTTGTAGGGGATGATGACCAGAGTATTTACCGTTTTCGCGGCGCAACGGTAAAAAATATACTAGATTTTGAAAATCAATATAAAGATGCGGATGTAATCCGCCTGGAGCAGAATTATCGTTCAAAAGAGAATATTCTCAATGCGGCAAATTGCATTATCAAAAATAATTCGGCGCGCAAGGGCAAAAATCTTTGGAGCGACAGGGGCGATGGAGAAAAGATTACGGTTTATACCGGTTATAACGAAAATGATGAAGCAGGATTTGTCGGCGATACGATTTTAAATGACGTAGCAGACGGTATGCATTATAACGACCATGCTGTGCTGTATCGTGCTTCTGCTCTTTCAAGTACCGTGGAGCGTGCTTTTACTCGTATGGGAATACCATACAGGGTGTTGAGCGGGCACAGATTCTTTGACCGACGTGAAATTAAAGATGCGGTTGCTTATCTGAGCGTTGTGAATAATCCGGATGACGATATTCGCCTGATGCGCATTATAAACGTTCCGAAAAGGGGAATAGGCGAAACAACAATGCGGAACGCTTATGAAATCGCCCGTGGAATGGGAATGAGCATTTTTGAAGTAATTGAAGAATCGGAAAGCTTTGAAAAGCTTTATCGCGCTTCCGCAAAGTTGAAAGCGTTTGCAGATATGATAAAGCGGATTTCTTCTTTTATCGATACGGTGTCTCTTGACGAACTATTTGAAATTCTTATGCGAGAAACGGGATATCGTGATTCGCTTATGGCTGAAGATGACAGTGAAGAACGTCTCCAGAATTTGGACGAGCTGAAATCGTCTCTGATTACATATTCTGAAGAAACCGTTGATCCAACGCTTACGGGATTCCTGGAGGAAGTTGCTTTGATGTCAGACGTTGATAATCTGGATGAAACCGCGGACAGTGTTCCGTTGATGACGCTTCACGCCGCAAAAGGTCTTGAATTTCCGGTCGTGTTTATCGTCGGTATGGAAGAAGGCATTTTCCCGGGCAGACAGGCTATGTTTGATATGAACGAGGTTGAAGAGGAACGTCGACTCGCTTATGTCGGTATCACGCGGGCGAAAGACAGGCTTTATTTAACCAAGAGTGAAAGCCGTATGCTTTACGGTTGCACCAACCGTAACAGACAATCGCGCTTTATAGATGAAATACCGGAAGAATATATTGAAAAATCAGGCAATATAGATCGTTTTACAAGCGTTAAGCCAACAGCGATAAATCTATCGGAAGCCGGAAAATCAAGCCCTGTTAAGGTGAACCGCAGTTTCGGACAGGCAGGGAGCACAAAGGTTACCGATTCATTCAGCCCCGGAGACAGGGTAAAGCATAAAACTTTCGGTGAAGGTATGATTATTTCCGCCAGTCCAATGGGTAACGATGTTCTGCTGGAAATTGCGTTTGAGAGCGTAGGAACAAAAAAACTGATGATGCGCTTTGCCAGACTTACAAAAATATAACCTATTCGCCGATGTACCCCGCCCCTTAAGCGGCAGGGTCCATTTCAGAATTTCAGTGGGAGTGATAATCTTTGACTGAACCCTGGGGAGCGAACGTTCCCTGCGCAGGTTGCAATCGTTCGCAAGCCCCGTTTCAAGCGAGCTTGATGGAGCACTGCTCCGGTTTAAAGCATATATTTTAAATTTGTGCAAAAGGGAAGGCAATTAAAAAGACAGGCAGAATCAATCTGTCTGTCTTTGTTTTTATTTTTATCCGGTTTGAGTCATGAATTACAGGATTCCGGCAGCTTTTTTCAGCAGTTCGGTTTTATCGGTTTTTTCCCAGGATACATTTAAATCTTCCCGTCCCATATGTCCATAGCTTGAAGTCTGTGCATATATGGGCTTTCTTAAATCGAGTGCGTCTATAATAGCCGCAGGACGCAGATCAAAGGTTTCCGAAACAATGTCTGAGAGTGTATCGTCGCTGATTACGCCTGTTCCGAATGTGTCAACCATAACGGAAACAGGTTTCGCAACGCCGATCGCATAGGCAAGTTCTATTTCACATTTTGAAGCAAGTCCTGCCGCAACAATATTTTTTGCAGCATACCTTGCAGCGTATGCTGCGCTTCGGTCAACCTTTGTGGGATCTTTACCGCTGAAAGAGCCTCCTCCATGGCGCGAATATCCGCCGTAGGTATCCACGATAATTTTTCTGCCTGTAAGTCCGCTGTCTCCGGCAGGTCCGCCTGTTACAAACCGTCCTGTAGGATTGATATATATTTTTATGTTCTCATCCACAAGGTCATGCGGTACAATCGGTTTTATAACGTATTCAACAAGATCTTTTCTGATTTGTTCAAGACTTACGCTTTCCTGGTGCTGAGCAGAGACAACGATTGTGTCTATCCTAGACGGTTTTCCGTCCTCGTATTCAACCGTAACCTGGGTTTTGCCGTCCGGGCGGAGATATGCAAGTGTTCCGTTTTCCCTAACCTGTGCAAGTCTTTTCGCAAGCTTGTGTGCCAAAGATATAGGGAGGGGCATCAGTTCGGGCGTTTCGTTACACGCATAGCCAAACATCATTCCCTGGTCTCCTGCGCCGTGAAGGTTATAATTGTCTTCGTCACCTTTTTTGAGTTCCAGGCTCTTGTCAACACCCATTGCAATATCCGGAGACTGCCTGTCCAAGCTGATTAGAAGACCGCAGGTATTGCCGTCAAATCCGGATTCGGCGCCGTTGTATCCGATATCGCATATCGCTTTTCTTGCGGTCGCGGCAATATCAATGTTGGCAGTTGTTGAAATTTCTCCCATTATGAGAACTTGCCCCGTAGTACATGCTGTTTCGCATGCAACTCTTGCATTCGGATCTTCTTCGATAATCGCGTCAAGTATACTGTCTGAAATCCGGTCACAGACTTTGTCAGGGTGTCCCTGTGTTACGCTTTCGGATGTAAATAGATACTTACTCATGCTTTTCTTCCTTTCTATCATTCACATTGATTTTTACTCATTCATACAAAAATAAAGCGCGCAACAAGAGAGCCGCGCGCAAAAAAATTTACAGCAAAGCTCATCTTTCGGTTAAAACCGCAGGATTTAGCACCTTACAAATGCAGGTTGCCGGGCTTCACAGGGCCAGTCCCTCCGCCGCTCGCAATAAGTTTTTTGAGTTAGAAAATATTTTTAACTGCTTGTTGTTAAATATGATAGTACGATTGATGATAAAAGTCAATAGTTTTATTCACGAACCGTTCCTTTTTTGCCTTTAAGAATAACAGAAAGTTTTTTATATACCAAAAAACATATGCCGGATACAAGCAATCCTTTCACAAGCGTGAACGGCAGATTGAATACGGCGAGGGCTTCCATCAGATTTTTACAGTTTGGCATGATTGCCCTGTACATGCCGAGTATGGCTTCTTCCGGCATACCGAGGACTTTCTGATATAACGGATAAACGATAAAATAATTTGTTGCAACGCTGATAATTGCCATGGAAAAACTGCCTGATATGCTGCCAATCAGCGCGCCTTTACGCGTTTTTGAATGTTTGTAGATGATTCCGGCAATACCGGTAAAAACCGCACCGAGGATAAAATTTGAAATTTCACCGATTCCTGCGCTGGAGCCGAAGGGAAGATGAAGCAGATTTTTTAAAAAACACACGATGATTCCGTGAATCGGACCGAGTGCAAATGATGTTAATATTGCCGGCAATTCCGAAAAGTCGAATTTTATAAAACTCGGCATAAACGGAAGCGGTATCTCAAAAAACATCAGCGCCGCTCCGATTGCACCCATAACCGCGGTTACAGTAAGGTTTCTGATTTTTTGGTTTTTCATAGTATTCTCTCTCCTTTGGCGGGGCAATCAGAAGAGAAAAATGAAAGCTTTCCAAAATAAAAACCCCGGTAAAAGACCGGGGCAAAAGGAACATAGGATTCACTTCTTCCATCCGGACTGTACCGTTGGTATCGGAATTTCACCGATTCAGCTTTCGCTCGCGGACTGTACCGCCAGTAGGGAATTTCACCCTGCCCCCGAAGTATGATTTAAAATGATTATATATTAAAAAATGCACTGTGTCAATACTGTTTTATCAGTTTACTTTGTAGATATTCACCTCATATGGACGCAGATAATCAGTTGTATCTCCGTAAGAAGGAAGCAACAATTGCCCGGCTGCTTCGCGCGGACGGTTCACTCTCTTGTCCTCAAGGTTCATTTCTATATAGTATTGCGCGTCATCATAAAATCTTGAAAAACAGAACGTGTCATCGTTTGTCTTATATGGCTTAAAATCGCCGTAAACAAAAGCTTTGCTCGTCTTTCTTAAAGCAATGAGACTGCGGTAATAGTTAAGCGTTGAGCTTTCATCCGGCATCTGCGCCGCAACGTTGCATTCCCGGTAATCATCGTTTACTCTTATCCACGGGGTTCCGTCTGTGAATCCTGCGTTTTCCGCACTGCTCCACTGAACGGGCGTTCTGGCATGATCGCGGCTTCCCGCCATAATCTCATCCCATGCTTCGTCTTCGCTTTTTCCTTTTTCTATATGCTCTTTATATCTGTTTATGCTTTCAACATCGCGCATTTCACCTATGTTTTTAAAATTGCAGTTTATCTGACCGATTTCCTGTCCCTGGAAAATAAACGGCGTTCCGCGCATAGTAAGAATAAATGCGGCCAGCAGTTTGGTGAGGGGCGTACGATTGGTCATATTTTTTGTAACTTTTGAAGGGAATCTGGGGTTATCATGGTTTTCAATAAAAAGACTCGGCCATACGCTACCGGTCAGTTGCTGATATTTTGTGAATTGATTCTTGAGCGCGCTGAGTTTATAGTTATAATCATCCCATCGTTCCTTGCCGGGTATTTCAAGATGATCGAATATGAATATCATATCAATTTCTCCGCGGCTTGAGTCGGTGAGATATTTGCTCATTTCAACCCCGACGCCCGGTGTTTCTCCTACGCTGAAAGCGTTATATTTTGAAAAACTGTTTTTCTGAAGCTCCGAAAGATATTCATGAAGATGCGGACCCCAGAAACAGTGCTCCATTCCCGTGAACATAAATGAACCGATAAATTCGTTTCCGTCCGGCAGACCTTCTTTTTTTGAAATAAGATTGATAACGTCCATGCGGAATCCGTCAACGCCTTTTTCAAGCCAGCCGCATACCATTTCGGCAATTTCACTGCGCAGTTCGGGATTTTCCCAGTTCAAATCCATCTGCTTTTTGGAAAACAGGTGAAGCGCCCACTCGTCAAGTTCGGGATAATAGTTCCATGCCGAACCACTGAAACAAGAGGTCCAGTTGTTTGGCGGTTCCGTGTTGTTGTTTCTGCCCTTGCGGAATATGTAATAATTTTTGTATTTTTCATCTCCGGCAAGCGCTTTTTGAAACCATTCGTGTTCATCGGAGGTATGGTTGACAACGAGGTCCATAACAAGTTTCATACCGCGCTTGTGTATTTCATCAATCATAATGTCGAAATCATCCATCGTTCCGAATTCCGTCATAATTTTTCCGTAGTCGCGTATATCGTATCCGTTATCATCATTCGGCGAATCATAAATCGGGCTGAGCCACAGCACGTCTACTCCGAGCGTTTTAAGATAATCGAGCTTGCTGATAATACCCTGTAAATCTCCGATCCCGTCTCCGTTGCTGTCGCAGAATGAGCGCGGATAAATTTGATAGAAAACGGCTTCTTTCCACCACTTTTCATCCGTTTCATCATTGGTTATGATTTCTTCCGTGCAGTAGTTTATAACATTGCACAAATCGTCTACCGTTTTCGCAGGGAACATTTTGCCTGCAAGCTTCGGTAATTTTTTTAGTTTTATCAGGCTCATAAGGGGATTGTTTACAATTTTCGGATTGATTCCGAGATGATAGGCAACAAGATTTATCAGATCTTTGCCTACGGGAGTTCTCAGAGCGTCTCTGATGCTGTTTTCCGGGCAGATTTTCATTATAATTGTCCTTTCCATTCAGTTTATGTATTAGGAGGTAGATTTAAACCTATTATGCTTGCCGCTGAAAACGGCGGAAGCTGTTATTTAGATTTTATCATATACCGTACATATTTTTCAATATATTTAAACCTGTTTTCAGGAAATGAAAAGAATTCTTGAAAATATATGGAAGAAAATATATAATTAAAATATATTAAGCAATTTTCGGGAGGACTTCATCGTGAAAACTTTTATAATTTCGGCACTGTGCGTGATTGCGGCACTTGCGGTTCTTTATCTGATTGTATGCAGGCTTACTGTCAGTTTTGCCATAAAGAAAAAATCAAAGCTTTTTATGGATAATTTGATAACCATTAAACAACTCAATCAGTCTATCAAAAAAACGGGGACGCATCCTGCGTTGGAAGAAAAATGTAACGATTATCCTCTTGAAGAAAGAATCAGGCTGATGCAGGGGAAAATGGACCTTGATGATGACCATAAGGAATATTGGATAAAATCTTTTGACAACCTTGATTTGCGCGCTTATGTGTATGAAGCCAATGAACCGACCGGTAAATGGATTATTCTTGTTCATGGCTACGGCAACAGCGCAGCTATGATGGTTAGAATGTTTGACGCCAGAGAAATGCGAGACAGGGGATATAATATTCTTCTGCCTGATTTGCGTGCGCACGGAAGTTCGGGGGGAAAATATGTTTCCATGGGATATTTTGATCGTTTCACTGTTATGGGATGGATAAAATGGATAATCGAAAGAGATCCGGACGCGTCAATTGCTTTAATGGGAGTTTCGATGGGCGCTGCAACTGTTATGCTGACTTCAGGAGAAAAGCTTCCTGCGAATGTTAAATGTATCGTTGAAGACTGCGGATATACAAATGCATATGAACAGTTTGCTTCTGTTATAAAATCCTCCGGTATCCCGGCAGGCTTTGTGCTTGCAGGAGCAAATGCTGTTGCAAAACTATGTGCGGGTTACAGTTTTAAGCAGGCAAGCCCCATTGATGCGGTTAAAAAATGCACATTGCCAATGATGTTTATTCATGGGGAAAAAGATGATTTCGTGCCTACTTGGATGGTGTATCCGCTTTACGAAGCCTGTAATGCGGAAAAAAAGCTTTTGCTTGTGCCCGATGCCATTCACGCGCGCAGCAACAGAAAGCACCCGGAGTTGTATTGGCCCGAAGTTTTCGGCTTTATCGAAAAATATATCGGTGAGGATATTGCCGTTGCCGCTTCAAAGGGAAGAGAGGAATAACGCTGTATAGCTTTTAATCTGTGAACATATTGCATAAATTTTGTCCGTAAACTTTGTCGATTGTAACGTTGACAGAGCAAATCCGCTGTGATAATATTATTGAACTGAAACAAAGCGGAGGCTGAAATGGCTAAATTATATTTTAAATACGGCTCAATGGGCAGTTCAAAGTCTGCGCAGGCTCTTATTACAAAAGTAAGTTATGAAGAAAGAGGAATGAAGGTTTGGCTCATAAAACCGAGCGTTGATACGCGTGGCGGAAACCGCGTCGTTTCAAGAATAGGACTGGAATGCCGGGCTGATGTTATCGACGAAGATTCGGATATATGGGAAGAATTTGAAAATAAAATGGCGGAAAAGGTTGATATTATTATCGCCGATGAAGCGCAATTTTTTACGCCGGCTCAGATTGACGATATGCGACAAATCGTTGACGAACTCGATGTGCCTGTAATATGCTTCGGACTGCGTACCGATTTTCAAACCAAGCTGTTTCCCGGCAGTGCGAGGTTGCTTGAAATTTCCGATTCTATAACTGAGGTAAAAAACATATGCGAGTGCGGCAGAAAAGCCATTGTTAACGCTAGGCTTGATGATAACGGAAATGTTATCACAACAGGCGAGCAGGTCTGCATAGGCGGAGAGGAACGTTATGCGGCAATGTGCCATAAATGCTGGATGAAAGCAATCAGAAACAATGAACGGTAATTGCTAAATTACGCAGGAATTTCCTGCGTAATTTTTTTGTATGCAGTGTCGGCGCAAGAACAGGCAAACCTTTTGGTGCAGGTTTGCCCATGATGTTTGAATATCAAAAGGATTGTATGGAGTTCATCAAAAAGGATTAAAAATGGAACGCTTTGTGTTACATTGCATGTGCTGAATGATTTACGGCAAGATTTCTGAAGGGCAGTCAGTTACAAACGGATTTCGGAATTTAGATTGATGAAGATATGAAAACGTGATTTGGAACGAGATGCGAATCTGAGCCAGTATGCCTTGTCTCAACGACTCAAAGTGCAGGATGTTTCTACAGATGTTTAAGATATGTTCCATTTTGAAATAGCCAAATTATGCACAGCATTTTGCCACCCGTAAAAACGGGTGGCAAAACTTTATATATTATTCTTTTGTTTCGGTTGCTTCTTCGGGCGTTTTACCTGCTTTTTTTGCG
>CAZURV010000023.1:0-28102 GCA_964623515.1 uncultured Eubacteriales bacterium
ATGCCCCTTGTCGTTTAGGAGGTTTCAAAGGAACCCATCGTGTGGGCGTTTCTGTTTTTAAGCTTGCAATTTGTGCATACTTAAATTTATGCTTTTGGCTAACGTTTTAACGGGTCAAGGGGATTCCCCTTGTCGTTCAGGAAGTTTGAAAGAAACCCATCGTGCGGGCGTTTCTGTGCAGGGCAACAGCACCCCGATACCGTGGTTCTATAATTCTGTGATGGAATATATTCGCCGTATTTTATTTGCGTTTTGTGAAAAAATTTTAAACCTGTTGCTAACGTTTTAATGGGTCAAGGGGAATGCCCCTTGTCGTTCAGGAAGTTTGAAAGAAACCCATCGTGTGGGCGTTTCTGTTTTTAAGCTTGCAATTTGTGCATACTTAAATTTATGCTTTTGGCTAACGTTTTAATGGGTCAAGGGGATTCCCCTTGTCGTTCAGGAAGTTTGAAAGAAACCCATCGAAAGGGTTTCTTTCCATATTTTTGTTTACTTTTTGTATGGGCAAAAAGTAAATCGCACATTTATGTGCGAAACATTACTTCTTGTTTGAAATTTGTGAAAATTTAATTTTTAATCTGCGGTTAACCGCCGTATTTTATTTGCGTTTTGTGAAGAAAAACAATTTTAAACTTGTTGCTGACGTTTTAATGGGTCAAGGGGAATGCCCCTTGTCGTTCAGGAAGTTTGAAAGAAACCCATCGTGTGGGCGTTTCTGTTTTTAAGCTTGCAATTTGTGCATACTTAAATTTATGCTTTTGGCTAACGTTTTAACGGGTCAAGGGGATTCCCCTTGTCGTTCAGGAAGTTTGAAAGAAACCCATCGTGTGGGCGTTTCTGTGCCGGGCAACCGCACCCCGATACCGCGTCTTTTCCGCAGTAACCGCATTAAATTTCTCGTTAATGCGGAAAGCATTGCCTCGAATTTGTGCTTTGTTCCGGCGAAAAATCCGCAGATTTCGGAATACTGTCTCCCGGCGCAGAACCGCCCAGGGGTTCCTTTCCATATTTTTGTTTACTTTTTGTATGGGCAAAAAGTAAATCGCATATTTATATGCGAAACATAGAATCAACCTTTCCATATTTTTGTTTACTTTTAGGTTTAAGCCAAATAGGGAGAAAAAGCCTGAAATGATGCCTTTTTATCCTTATTCGGCTTAAGCCATATGCGCAAAAAGTAAATCGCACATTTATGTGCGAAACCATTTATTCATACAGCGGATATTTTTTGATAAGTTTTGAAACATCCGCTCTGATTTCATTCGCTTTGTTTTCAAAGTCGGTAGCGGCAAGATAGATGCATTTTCCTATAATCTGCATATCTTCACAGTTTAACCCTCTTGTTGTAACTGCCGCCGTGCCAATCCTTATTCCGCTTGTAACAAACGGCTTCTGCGGATCGTTCGGTATCGCATTTTTGTTAACGGTTATGTTCACCTCGTCAAGCTTCTTTTCAAGATCCCTGCCCGTAATGTTAAAACTGCGCAAATCAACAAGTATCAGATGATTGTCGGTTCCGCCGGAAACCAGATTAAAACCAAAGCCTTTCAGCGACTCGGCAAGCGCAGAGCAGTTTTCAACAACATGTTTTATATATTCCTTAAATGCAGGCTTGAGCGCTTCTCCGAAACATACGGCTTTTCCTGCCGTGACATGGCAGAGCGGACCGCCCTGACTGCCGGGGAATACCGCACGGTCAATATCCTTGGCAAACTCTTTTTTGCACAGAATCAGTCCGCCTCTCGGTCCGCGCAGTGTTTTGTGGGTTGTGGTTGTAACAATATCGGCGTACGGAACCGGGTTTTGATGATATCCGGCGGCGACCAGTCCTGCTATATGTGCCATATCCACCATAAAATAAGCGCCGCATTCTTTTGCGATTTCTCCGATTTTTTTAAAATCAATTTCCCGTGCATATGCCGACGCGCCGGCCACAATCATTTTGGGCTGTTCTTTTAAAGCGCTTTCACGCAGTTTTTCGTAATCTATTTTCTGCGTTTTGTCATCCACACCGTACGATATGAAATTGTAAAGTTTTCCGCTTTGGTTTAGATACATGCCGTGTGATAAATGACCGCCGTGTGCAAGGTTCATTCCAAAAACTTTATCGCCGGGCTTTAAAACCGCAAAATATGCCGCCAGATTCGCCTGTGTTCCCGAATGGGGCTGAACGTTTGCGTGCTCTGCGCCGAAAAGCTGTTTTGCTCTTTCTATAGCTATGTTTTCAATTTTATCCACAAACGCGCATCCGCCGTAATATCTTTTGCCGGGATAACCCTCGGCATATTTATTTGTCAGTACGCTTCCCATTGCCGCCATAACGGCAGGGGAAACAATGTTTTCGCTGGCTATCAGTTCCAAGCAGTTTTGCTCCCTCCTAAGCTCCTGCTCCATAGCTGCGCCCACTTCTTCGTCTTTACTTTTTACATAACCTATTGTATCTATCATGTCTTTATACATTTTTCTTCCCTTTAATTCTTGTTTTTTTTCACAAATTCCTGGGCATACTTGATAAATTCCCTAACAAAGCTTTTGGTAGATTTCAAATCACGCACAACGATTCCCAAATCCCTGTATGTGGGGGGATTTATATGCATAACGTTCATATTGAAAACTTTGTCTTTGAGCATTAAATCACTCATGATGCTGATACCCAGACCGATTTCAACCATTTTTATAATTACTTCATCATCCACCTGCGTGGGTCTGAAAATCGGGTGAACGTCGTACTTGTCCAGCTCGCGTATTACGTCTTTTTCAAAACCGAAATACGGCATAATCACTTCCTGATTGTCAAACTTTTCAATCGGATATTTTTCGGTTATAATCGGATAATTTTCCGGTGTAACGGCAATCAGAGGATCATACTCCAGATGCACCCAGTCCAGGTCTTCAACATGCTGGTTGCTCACAAAACTCAGGTCAACCAAACCTTCGCGCACCCATTCATACGTTTCGTCTGTCGTCCCGCCTCTGATTTCAACATTTATATCCGAATAATCTTTTCTGAATTCCTTAATAATCGGCAGTACCCATGCAGTGGAAACAGAAGTGTATGCGCCGATAAAAATCGTTTTTTTGGAATCTTCGTTTATAATGGATATCTGGTTTTGAAGCGCCTGGGAATGCTTCAGCATATTTTTCACCGCCGGAATGAGTTTTTCACCGTTCGGCGTTGCTCTTACTCCGTTGTAGCTTCTAATCAGTATCGGAAAACCGACTTCGTTTTCAAGCGCGTTCATCATATGTGTAAGTCCGGACTGTGTAACGCCGACTTTATCCGCCGCTTTTGAAAAACTTCCCATTTCCACAGCCGCTATGAACGCTTCGTATTTTTTTGTTTCCATATTACCTCCTTATGAAAGTTGATAATAAACTAAATTATAAATCAATCATGCAAAAAAAGCAATAAAATAGCATTATTTTGCGAAAAATAATATTTATGTCTTATTTGGCTGTTTCTGGTTCAAACGAATTATAACCTGTTCGCCGGTGTCTTCCGTCTCTCAGGCTGCGGAGTCCGTTTCAGAATTTCAGCGGGAGTGATAATTCCCCGCGAAATCCTGAGGAGCGAACGCTCCCTGCGCAGGTTGCAATCGTTCGCAAGCCCCGTTTCAAGCGGGCTTGAGGAGCACTGTTTCGATTTAAATGTTCAGAACCATGTAACGGAATCCCGGTTTGAAGCACGCATAGAATAATGCGTTCGGTTCACTGCCGAACCTGCTCTTTCGTTTAGAAGAAATAAGTGAATAAAAAAATATTTTCCGTCTGATAATAACATGTGAGGTGCATAATGATGGCAAAAACAATAGGCATTCCGAAAGCTATGTATTTTTTTGATTACGGAGATGTTTGGTGCAATTTTTTTGAAACGCTCGGATACAAAGTCATTCTTTCAGGCGATACGGATGAAAGCATACTTTCTCTCGGCATTAAAAATGCTTCTTCCGATTTATGTTTGCCGATTAAAACAATGTTTGGCCATATCATTACTCTGCAAAACAGAACGGAGAAAGCGGATTTTATTTTTTTGCCTAAAATATATAAAACGAAAAAACACGGTTTTACTTGTCCGAAAACAATCGGTATAACGGATATGGTGAAATCTTATTGTCATAATCTGCCAAGGATCATTGATCCCGAATTTTACGGAGAAATGAAACCCTTTCTTTTACGTGCCGCAGATATGATGGGGGAAAGTCGTTTGCGCGCCTGCTTGGCGTATCAGAAAGTTAAAAGCAAAGTGCATCCCGGTAAACCACCGGAAGAAATGCCGCTGAAAGTAGCTTTGATAGGGCATAGTTATATTTTAGAAGATGAATATCTGAATCTGAATATAAAGCAAACGCTGCGGGAGATGGGAGTCGGCTGTATAACTCCGCCGGATTATAAATTTCAAAGTATGTCCGAATGCGCAAAAGAAACACCGTATAAAAATCCATTCTGGCATTCTGCCAATCAGAATCTTGGTTTTACAAAGTTTGTGATAGATCATCATTTAGCGGACGGCATCATTTATCTCAATTCTTTCGGATGCGGTACGGATTCGCTTTCACTGCCGTTTTGCCGTGACTATATCAAAAACCATTCATCGCTTCCTGTAATTACTGTCAGCATTGATGAACACAGAGCGGACGCCGGCATTTTAACAAGGCTTGAAGCATTTATTGATTGTCTGAATTTCCGCCTCTGTTCAGTCAAATAACAGACAATAGATTTCAGTTTCAGAAAGGGTGATTCAATGAAGCTTGCATTTCCAAATATGGGAAATCTGACGTTGCTTCTGTGCGCTTTTATTCGTAATATCGGCGGTGAATGCGCCGGACCTTTACCGACGGGTGAAAAAACGGTAAGTCTCGGAACGAAGTTCGCTCCGAACGATGCATGTATGCCTATGAAAATCGTACTCGGAAGTTTTATGGAAGCTTATGAAAACGGAGCGGATACTGCTGTTTTTTTCGGAGGGTGCGGTCCTTGCTGTTTCGGATATTTTGCCGAAACTTTCAGACTGATTTTCCGGCAGAATGCAGTTAAGATGAATATGGTTTGCCTGGAAAAAAACAAGCAGGGCATAAAAAATGCACTGCAGCTTCTTTCAAAAATGGGAAACAAGTCGTTATGGTATTCGGCTTCGCTTATATCTATAGGGTTGAAATGCGCATCTGCACTGGATGAATATGAACAGGCAGTTTATGATAAACAGGCTGAAATTACAAATATCAATGAAAAACGCAGATTAAAAAAATTTACCGAAAAAGTTTATCGTTCTATGTGTTCCGCCTCTTCGCTCAAATCCTTGTATAGAACTGTGGTTTCCGCAAAGGAGAAACTTTCGAATTTTCGCAGCGATAAAAAGCCTGAGATTAAAATCGGTATTGTCGGTGATATCTATTCCGTGATTGATGCATTCACCAATAAAAATATTCAGGGTTTGCTTGCAGATATGGGAGCATATACGTCCAGAAGTATGAGCATCAGCGGCTGGATTGATGATAAAGTGAAAAAGCAGTCTCAAATCTGGAGAAAAGAAGCTGATATTTTTCTGCCGAGCAGAGTAGGAGGCTTTGCGCGTGAAACGATAGGCAACGCCGTGCATTGGGCCAAAGGCGATTATGACGGTATTATTGAAATCTATCCTCTTAACTGTATGCCGGAGAGCGTTGCAAGGAGTATCTTGCCGGAAGTTGCGCAGAAGTATTCAAAACCTGTGATGACGTTCGTTTTGAATGAAATGAGCGGAGAAGCCGGATATATAACAAGACTCGAAGCCTTTGTACAAATGATTGAAAGAAAGAAGGAAGCTGAATTTGAAGCGTTTGTATCTCGGAGTTGACGTGGGCTCGGTAAGCACGGATTTTGTGCTGATGAATGAAGACAAAAGCATATATAAAAAACTGTATCTGCGAACCAAAGGGAATCCGGTGTCGGCGGTTGCATGCGGTATTAACGAAATATTTTCCGGGGAAAAAGATATTAAAATATGCGGAGTCGGCGCAACGGGAAGCGGACGGAATATTGCGGCGAGTATTATCGGAGCGGATTTGGTTAAAAATGAGATTACAGCGCACGGAATAGCAGCGATTTGCGCTTGTCCAGAAGTCAGAACGGTTCTTGAAATCGGAGGACAGGATTCTAAAATCATTTTTATTGAAAATCATATTGTTGTGGATTTTAATATGAATACTGTGTGTGCGGCAGGCACAGGGTCATTCCTTGATCGTCAGGCTGAACGGCTCGGCATTGGAGTGGAAAAAATAGGGGATATGGTGCTGAAAAGCGAAAATCCCTGTCCGATTGCAGGAAGATGCGCCGTTTTTGCCGAGTCGGATATGATTCATAAACAGCAGGATGGGATACGCTCCGAGGATATTCTTGCCGGCCTTTGCGAAGCGCTTGTTAGGAATTATTTGAATAATTTGTGCGCAGGCAAAAAGATTGAAAAACCTGTTATGTTTCAGGGCGGTGTAGCGGCGAATAAAGGCATAGTAAAAGCTTTTGAAAAAGAGCTTGGCACGGAAATCATAATTCCGCAACACTATGATGTTATGGGAGCTTGGGGCGCGGCGATTCTTGCCGGGAAAAAGTATGAAAAAACATTCTGTGAGTCGAAATTTAAGGGTAGTTTGGATTTAAACGGAGAATGGACAAGTCGAAATCAAATATGCACCGGCTGTGCAAACCGATGCAGTGTTGCCGTCGTCTGCCTTAACGGGCATGTGATAGGGAAAATAGGAAATAAATGCGATAAAACAAAAGTCTGAGAGTGTTTTTATAACCTATTTGCCGATGTCCCCGCCTCTTAGGCGGCGGGGTCCATTTCAGGATTTCAATGGGAGGCCAACTGAAACCCTGAGGAGTTAACGCTCCCTGCGCAGGCTGCAATCGTTCGCAAGCCTCGTTTCAATTGAGCTTGATGGAGCACTGCTCCGATTTAAACGGTATACTGCGTAAAAAAATACCATACAGGCATTCCGGGTTAACTTGCTCATCTTTCAATCCTATTCGGGTTTAACCCTTTAGGCATAAAAACAGCCGTGTCATCATATTCACGGCCGTTTTTCAGTGTTTTTTATTTTATCTGCAGTATTGTTCAACGTAGGAATCCAGACATTTTCTGATAACTTCTTCTGCAGCGTCTCTGTCTTCGGTTTTTGAAACAAAAGTGTCTTTGCCTTCCAGTTGTTTGTAAACGGTGAAGAAATGAGCGATTTCGTTTGCAATATGATCCGGCAGTTCAGTGATGGACTGATAATGCATATAAGTCGGGTCACCGAAAGGGATTGCAATGATTTTTTCGTCCAGTTTTCCGCTGTCTTCCATAGTTATAATTCCGAGCGGTCTGCATCGAACAAGGGAACTGTTCAGAAGCGGTTCGGAACAAAGCACAAGCACATCAAGCGGATCTCCATCTTCCGAAAGCGTCCGCGGGATAAACCCGTAATTTGCAGGATAATGCGTTGAGGTATAGAGTACACGGTCAAGAATAAGCATGCCGGTTTCTTTATCCAGTTCATATTTCTGCTTCTGCCTCTTTGTGATTTCTATGTAAGCAACAAAGTCTTTCGGATGAATCCTTTTGGGATCAATGTCATGCCATATGTTCATAGATTGACTCCTTTTTATTTTATCATATCACATATGAGCGCTTATGGCAATAAAAAGCAGAAAATGTTTTGGATGGGAATTTTACATAAAAACAGGCTGTCACATTAAAACAGCCTGTTTGTTTTCTATCAATTTATTTTGTTATCATGTTATTAAGTTTATCAATTACTTTTGTTCTGTAAAGCGTATTATAAATAATTGTGCCGATTATAATCGAACCTGCACCCTGAAGTCCGTTTCCGGCAAGCCCCGGAAGTGCGCCTTCGAGTTTATAGAGAATAAGTTCATAAAGAAAATATCCGCCTATCATGATAATTTCAGCGGCAAGCGCAGAAATAACGGTCGGAATCACAATATGTTTTTTCATTGCCTTTTTCATTGCCGCAAAGATAAAAAATGCAACGGCTGCCATCAGAAATTTGATAACAAATGTTGCTGGTGCATAAACTGTAAATCCCGAAAGCAAATCGGCAAGTGCTGCGCCTATTCCAGCCGCCAATCCTCCGTAAATAGGTCCGAGCATAAGTGCTGCAAGCAGAATAAAACTGTCTCCGAGATTTACATATCCGTTTTCCATAAACGGAAACGGGATTCGCAGATACATCGTCCCCAGAAAAATGATTGCAGCAAATAATGCAGCCAGAGAAATTTTAAGTGTTTTTGAGTTTTTCATATAAATACCCCCTCATTTTTGTGTATTTATCCACAAATTATATGAATTTAGTAGGTATTATAGCATTTATTTGTTTTCCGGTCAAGTAATAAGAGCATAATATACTTGACACAACTAATAATATTATTGTAAACTTAGATAAGCGAATGCCTGTAAAAATGATTAAAACGGAGGAATAAAATGGCTGTTATTGTAAATAAAGATAATATTAAAAAAGAAGTGTTTGAAAGCGAAAAACCTGTTATACTTGATTTTTATGCAGATAATTGTATTCCGTGCAAGGCAGTTGCGTCGATTATCGATGAGATAGAAGATGAAAATCCCGGAATCAAAATAGCGAAATGCAATGTATCGGCAGATTTTGAGTTGGCTTTGGAACTTGGCGTTATGGCTTCTCCTACGCTTATTTATATTAAAGACGGTGTTGAAATCGGCAGGGAAACAGGCGTTGCTTCAAAAGAAGAAATTCTTGAGGAATTAGGAGTTTAAGCGGATGAGAGATGTTGTAATTATCGGTTCCGGTCCTGCCGGACTGTCTGCCGCAGTGTATTTAAAAAGAGCGATGCTTGACGTTCTTGTAATAGAAAAGGAACCGTTCAGCGGCGGGCAGATGCTTACAACTGAAAAGGTGGAAAATTATCTTGGCTTTTCTGAAATCGGGGGATTTGAGCTGGCTGATAAGTTCAGAAAACATGCAGAGTCTCTGGGGGCAGAATTTTTAACTGCGGAAGTTGTTTCCGTAGATTTTGAAAAATCCGTTTTAAAAAACGGCAGGGAGATATTGAGCCGTGCACGGGTGATTGCATCAGGCACATCGCACAGAAAGCTCGGAGCGGAAAATGAAGAAAATTTTGCCGGCAGGGGCGTTTCGTACTGTGCAACGTGCGACGGCGCATTTTTCCGGGGAAAAGACGTTGCGGTTATAGGCGGCGGCGATACTGCTTTGGAAGATGCAATTTATCTTGCGGCTCTGGCGCGTAAAGTAACGCTTATTCACAGAAGAGACAAACTCCGGGCGGCGCCTGTTCTTCAGCATAAATTCTTTTCGCTTCCAAATGTGGAATTTATCGGTTCGGAAGAAGTCACAGCATTTAAGGGCGGGAATGTCTTAGAATCTATTGAATTGAAATCAGGCAAAGAAATTTCCGTGAACGGATGTTTTGTGGCAGTCGGGCAGATTCCAAATACATCCTTTGTTCCCGAATGTATAAAAATACCGTCCGGTTACATAGCGACGGGGGAATTGTGCGAAACCGCGCTGAATGGAATTTTTGCCGCAGGTGATGTCCGTGATAAACCATGCCGCCAGATTATTACTGCCGCTGCGGACGGAGCTTTGGTATCAAAAGGTGTTCTTTCGTATTTAAGATAACGGATAAGCTTAATAAAACCGTGAGTAAAATAATTGGACATACAGATTGTAAACAAGGAAAATGAAATGGATGAAAAAAACGGAAAATCCTCCCGATGCCTGATCACCGGGAGGATTTTTCCGTTTTACGGTTTTTATTTTTGCTTGAGCGTACCATATTGTTTTGAATCGGCAATGGAAGTGAGTTTTGGAAGCACTTTTATCAATGCTCCTGAGATTGCCGGGTTTGGGATAACTTCTTGAACGGTTTTCCCGAGATTTTCAACTATGGATTGAAGCGGGGGAAAGCTTGAGGGCTTAAGTTGTACTTTTGTCACGTTTTTATTGAATACGAATGTGAGTATGCGCTCAAAAACGGCTTCCATGGCTCTGAGATGAATTTCAAGTATCTGCGGTGTGCGCCATATACCAAAAGAGCAGGTTTGATATTTTGCACCGCCTATCCACATATAATCCCATCTGTATTCCCCGTCAAGTCCGAAAGTTATAGAGTTGATTTCATCACCTTCGGTCCAACTCATTCTGCCTTCGTTTTCGCTGAATTTAAAGCCGACATTGTCAATATTGCCCGCTTTGTCTTTTTCCATATACAGAGCAGGCAGTGTAACCGAGCTTACGGGATAACCGATTACATTGACGATAACGGGTTTAGCAAGGCTGATTCTTTTGCATTCGATTTTCTTTTCAAAATCATAGCTTCTCGGTTTTACCTCGGGCTTCGGATAAGGTGCCGCCTTAACTTCAACCGTATCGGCAGGATCACAGTTGTCATTAAATGCTTTTGGAAAATATTTCCACATAATATTTCTGTAAGCCTGCGCGTCAAGTTCACCCGAAGTTAATATGAGACAAGCATCTTGATCTTCAAAAACAATACCGAACTGGCTGAACATACCGTCCGCACGGTATGCGTTTTCACAACCCTCACAGCGCCAGAAGCAGTAACCGTAACCAACGCTGGAGTCCGCCTTTACTGAATTGGAGCTGTCGGCATGCTTTTGCGAGGCTTTTTTAACCCATCCTTTCGGAAGCACCTGTTTTCCTGCAAATTTACCGTCCTGCTGATAGCAGAAAGTAAATCTGGCAAGATCGCGCGATGTAAGCATAAGTCCCCATCCGCCTGCTTCAATGCCTTTCGGGCAGGTCTCCCAGTAAGGTACTTCTATACCGAGGGGCTTATAAAGTCTCGGAGTGAGGAATTCCGTAACGCTCATTCCGGTTGTCCTTGATATCATAGCACACAGAACGTACATATTTTCATTTATATAAAGGAATTCTTCTCCCGGCTTTGCGTACCACGGCGCTTTTACAAAGTCTTTTAGCCAGTCTTTGTGTGATTTGTCCGTAAGCGGACTTACGCTTTTTCCGCTTCGCATGGTGAGCAAATTTTCAACCGTAAGCAGTTCCAGATTTTCATCAGGCTTCTTTTCATTACGGTATTCCGGGAATATATCAAGGAATTTTGTGTCATAATCAAGATAACCCTCATCAATAGCAAATCCTATCGCTGTCGACGTAAAGCTCTTGCTTACGCTGTAAACCATATGTTTGCTGTTTGCATTGAACGGTTCTCTGTATACTTCACAGGCAACTTTTCCGTGACGGATAACGATCATGCTGTGAAATTCTTTGTTGTGGCTTAAAGCCTCATCTATGAATCCCTGAAGGCATTTTGAATCCACGCCCACCTCTTCTGGACAGGAAGCAGCGGGAATATTGAATTTTTCACTCATATTTTTTTACCTCACTTTTTATGCGGACAGCCGCAGTTGTTTTACACTTTAACATTATATACCAATTATTATGTGTTTTTCAACCGCCTAAAAATAAATATTTTATAAAATTCCGCTATTTTGTATTTCAATTAAGAATCGAAACCCTGCTGTACAGCATTTTCAAGAATGGATTGATTTTCTCTGAAAATCAGGGGAACAGCGCCCCGATTTATCTTTAATTTTTTTATGTAGACAAGATGTCTTTTCTGTGATACATACTAAAATGATTTGTGTTGTCTTGAGTATAGGCACACTGTTATCATTTATCACGTCGATTATAAAAAAACGTTAAAAAAGTTTTTAATTAAGTTTGCCGTAATGTTCGTTGTTTCCTCTGTTTACTGCATTGTGCTTACGTGCTTGTCTTTCGGTTAGGAGAATAAAATTCCGGCTGATTTTATCTGTACGGATTCCAACAAAAAGCAAAATCTCTGTCTTATTCGGCGTAGATTTCGCTTTTTTCAGTTATATTTAAATTATTATCAGAATAGTTTTCCGATACTTATTTTCTCCAGTATTTTCTGTCCAGACTGCGGTACTGCACGGCTTCGGTAATATGGTAATCTTCAATTGTTTCGCTTTCATCCAAATCCGCAATGGTACGAGCTACGCGCAGTATTTTATCATATGCCCGTGCGGACAGTCCGAGTTTTTCAAATGCGGCTTTAAGAGTATTCTGTGCTCCGTTTGTAAGTATGCAGAATTGTCTTGTTTGACCGGGGCTCATATGGGCGTTGCAGGTTATGCCCGAATCTTTGAATCTTTCAAGCTGAACCGCTCTGGCTCTGTTCACGCGCTTTTTAATTTCAGCCGAACTTTCACCTCTTTCAATGCCGGCAAGATTATCATATTCCACCGGCTGAACGTCAACATGTATATCAAATCTGTCAAGTAGGGGATAACTGATTTTTGCAACATATTTTTCTGCCGCGTGCGGCGGACAGGTGCAGGCTCTTGTGGGATGCCCAAAATATCCGCATTTGCATGGATTCATAGCCGCTACCGCCATGACTTTGCAGGGATATACGACTGTTCCGGATGCTCTTGTAATTGCAATTTTCCCGTCTTCAATAGGCTGGCGGAGCACCTCCATAGCCTGGCGTGTAAATTCAGGAAGTTCGTCAAGAAAAAGCACGCCGTTATGCGCAAGTGAAATTTCTCCCGGTCTCTGTTTTATACCGCCTCCCGCAAGGCCTACCGATGATATGGTGTGGTGAGGGGATCGGAAAGGGCGTTTTGTAAGTATAGCTTCTCCGTCTGGAATTGTTCCCGCTATAGAGTGGATTTTTGTGGCTTCAATTGCTTCATCAAATGTCATATCCGGAAGTATGGAGGGAAGTCTTTTGGCAAGCATGCTTTTTCCTGCGCCCGGCGCGCCGATCATAAGCACATTGTGTCCGCCTGCGGCGGCGATTTCCAGTGCGCGCCTGGCTTCAAACTGACCTTTCACATCCGAAAAATCTTCTTCAAAATGCATACTTTCGTCAATTTTGTATAAGGTGGTTTTAACAGGTTTTATAATGTGCTCGCTTTTTAAATGCATAAGCAGTTCACGGACGCTTTTGACAGCGTAGGAATTGATTCCGTCCACTACAGAACATTCGGCGGCGTTGTCTGCCGGCACAAAGATATTTTTATAACCGAGTTCACGTGCTTTTATAACCATCGGAAGAACGCCGTTTATTGCCGTAACATCTCCATTAAGCGAGAGCGCGCCGATAAATGCGGATTCGCTGAGCGTACATTTTAGCTGACCGCTTGCGGCAAGCATAGCGATAAGAATCGGCAAATCATAAACCGCGCCTTCTTTCTTTACATCGGCGGGAGCAAGATTCACCGTTATTCTTGAAACCGGGTAGGTGAATTTGCTGTTTTTGATTGCAGAGCGGACTCGCTCTTTTGCCTCTTTAACAGCCGCGTCCGGCAGTCCGACAATATCGAATTTAGGCAGTCCGGTTGAAATATCGGCTTCAACCGAAACTTTGAAAGCGTCAATACCAAGCAGTCCGAAACTGTCTGTTTTTGCAAACATCAAATCACCTCGGGGAAATTATATAACAAAATTATGCTTCATTCAACAATATTTTTCAATATAATTTGTTTTGTCATACTGTCATCCAACAGGTCAATGGAAAATCTTGACTTATATATATTTTTCTAGTATTATTTAAAGGTAAAGCTTATTATATACGAAAAATATATGTACAGCAGATTATGGTTGAACCTAATTATCAGAACAGGAGATGTTTTATTGATGGATGATATAATGGATTCATACAGATTATGGCTTTCAAATGCGAATGAAGATCCTGATTTAATCTATGAGCTTCGTTCCATTGAAGGCCATCGCGAGGAGATATCAGATAGGTTTTATACCTCTCTTTCGTTCGGTACGGCAGGGCTTAGAGGCGTTATCGGTGCAGGAACAAACCGCATGAATATTTACACGGTTGCCCAGGCAACACAGGGCCTTGCAAATATGCTGAATAAACAGTTTGAAAAGCCATCGGTTGCCATTGCTTATGATAGCAGAATAAAATCCAAGGAGTTTGCGATGAAAGCCGCTGGCGTTCTTGCGGCGAATGGGGTTAAGGCTTATATTTTTAAAGAACTGGTTCCCACGCCCGTTCTTTCTTTTGCCGTGCGAGAACTGAAATGCCAAAGCGGTATTATTATCACGGCTTCGCACAATCCATCAAAATATAACGGTTTTAAGTGCTATGATGCAAACGGCTATCAGATGACGGATGAAAGTGCGGCAAAGACTCTGGAAGAAATCCGCAGAACCGATATTTTTAAGGATGTTAAAAGTATTGATCCGCTCCAAGGTATCGAGAACGGCACGGTGGAATTTATCGGAGATGAACTTGTTGACAAATTCCTTGATATGGTTAAAACACAGTGTGTGAATCCGGGAATATGCGAAAAAAGCAATCTGTGTATTATCTATACGCCGCTGAACGGAACCGGAAATAAGCCCGTAAGAAAAATTTTGAAAAAAATCGGTGTTGAAAATGTAACGGTTGTTCCGGAGCAGGAAAACCCGGACGGCAATTTTCCAACCTGTCCGTTTCCGAATCCCGAAATTGAACAGGCGTTTGAATATGCAATGAAGCTTACCGATAAAATCGATGCGGATTTGCTTCTTGCCACCGACCCGGATTGCGACAGAGTCGGTATAGCCGTTAAGGCGGACGATGGTTCGTATAAGCTTATGAGCGGCAACGAAGTCGGCGTTATGCTTCTTGATTATATTCTTTCACAGAAGCAGAGCAGAGGGGAATTGCCGAAAAATCCTGTGGCGGTTAAAAGTTTTGTCTCTACGAATTTGGCTAAAAGCGTTGCGGAAAAATACGGTTGCAAAATGAAAACCGTTCTCACGGGATTTAAATATATCGGTGAATTTATAACAGAACTTGAAGATAAAGGAGAAGCAGACAGATTTATTCTCGGATTTGAAGAGAGCTACGGCTATCTTTGCGGTACGCATGCAAGAGATAAGGACGCAGTTGTCGCTTCTATGATGATTGCCGAAATGGCGGCGTATTATAAAAATAGCGGAAAAACTCTCATTGATGTTATGAATGAGATATACAACGAATTCGGAATTTACAGGCACAAAATCGTTAATATGGTATTTGAAGGCGAATCTGGAATGGAAAAGATGCGTGCAATTATGGAACGCCTGAGAACCGAAACCCCCGAATCAGTGGGCGGATTTAAAGTCGTGCGCTATTCAGATTATCAGACGCGTGAAACTGTTGTTACAGCGGACGGTTCCAGAGAAAAAATATTGCTACCCAAAACGAATGCATTGGTTTATGAGCTTGAAAACGGAAACGGACTGATTGTCCGTCCTTCGGGAACAGAGCCGAAAATAAAAGCTTATGTAACCGCCCGCGCTTCAACGCAGGAGGAAGCGGAAATAATAAGTGAAAATATTACTGCAGATTTTAAAAAGCTGATTGGAGGGTAAACATTATGATGAGCAGAAAAGCCGCTAAGGTTATTGCCCTTATTCTTGCCGTTTTGATGGCACTGAGTGCTTGCTATGTACTCATTTATGTGTTGGCGGCAAAATAAATAAAAGGTGTATATGAGGTGTCGATATGTATATTTGGGAAAATCCTGAAATTATTGAAGTAAATAAAGAAAAAGGTCATGCTGTTATGATGCCGTATAAAAGCGTAAAAAGTGCTTTGAGCGGTGATAACAGTCCTTATAAATTATCATTGAACGGAAAGTGGAAATTTTATTGGCAGATGGGAGTTGAAAATCTTCCGTCAGGCTTTTCACGCCCCGATTTTTCCGATGAATCATGGGACACGATTGACGTGCCGTCAGTATGGCAACTGAAGGGATACGGTAAACCGATTTATCTTTGCAACAGCTATCCGGATGCGCTGAGCACTAAAAAGAGTGAAATTCCGAAGATTGACCACAGTAAAAATGAAGTTGGTATATATCGCCGTACGTTTTTTGTGCCTGAGGACTGGGAAAACAAGCAGATTTATATTGTTTTCGGAGCTGTGAAAAGTGCGTTTAAGCTTTATATCAACGGAACGGAAATTGGTTATTCGCAGGGTTCTATGCTCGGCGCTGAGTTCGATATAACCGAATATGTATCTCCGGGCAAAAATTCAGTTACCGCGGAGGTTTACCGTTATTCTGACGGCTCGTATCTTGAAGACCAGGATATGTGGTCCTTATCGGGAATTTACCGTGAGGTTTATATATATGCGGAAGAGAAAACCATGATAAAAGATTTTTATTTCCGTACGGATTTTAACGAAGATTTTACGGAAAGCAAGGTTAAGCTTGACGTTTTCTGTAAAAATCTGACGGATATAAAATCCTATAATCTCGAAGCATATTTATTATACGGTGAAAACAAAATTGGCATCGGATTACAAAAGATTCCGTGCGGAGACAGTGTGCAAAAGTTTACCGCAAAAGTAATCGGACCGCACCTGTGGAGTGCGGAAACTCCTGATTTATATACGCTTGTTATGACGATTGACACAGGTACGGATATTTTTTATGTTAAGACGTATAAAGTCGGTTTCAGAAAAAACGAAATCCGCGGAAATAAGCTTTTCTTGAACGGAAAAGAAATCATGATAAAGGGCGTAAACCGCCATGAATTTGATCCAGATAATGCATGGGCGGTTCCCGAGTCGCGTTTTCACGAGGATATGATGCTGATGAAAAAAGCGAATATAAATGCTGTTCGTACAAGTCATTATCCGAACAGTCCGCTTTTTTATGAGCTTTGCAATCAGTATGGGCTGTATGTTATGGACGAATGCGACCTTGAAACGCACGGAGTACGCAGGAAAAACTGTCCGGGGGACAATCCAATGTGGACTGCCGCAGTTGTGGACCGTATGGAGCGTATGGTATTGAGGGACAGGAATATTCCCTGTATTTTTATGTGGAGTCTAGGCAATGAGGCAGGTGGCGGAAGCAATTTTCTGCGGATGAAGGAAGCGGCTCTGAAACTGGACGATACCCGCAAGTTTCACTATGAAGGTGATTTTGATTTTGAAGCCAGCGATGTTATCAGCCGAATGTACCCCGATTATAAAGTTATGAAAAAAATGGGCGAAATGAAAGAGATAAAAGAAAGCCTTTACGATAATGTTGCAAATGCTCTTGCCGCCGATAACAAACCGATTCCGGCAGCAAAATATAAAGATCATCCGGTAATATTGTGTGAATATGCGCATGCCATGGAAAATAGCCTCGGCAATTTCATAGATTATATGGATGATTTTGAGAAATATGAGAATATGTGCGGCGGATTCATATGGGATTTTGTGGATCAGGCAATCAGGCGTACCGATGAAAATGGAAATGAAAAGTGGCTTTACGGAGGAGATTTTGGTGAGGGCAGAACAGACGCTTATTTCTGTGCCAACGGAATTATCGGCGCAGACAGAAAACCGCATCCTTCGTGGTATGAAGTGAAAAAGGTTTACGGGGAGTTTGCGCTTTACGAAATCAATGCGCTTGAGGGCTCTTTTGAAGTTTATAATAAATACAGTTTTATCAATCTGAACAAATTTGATTTTCATTTCACTTGGGAGAAAAACGGAGGGGTTATTCTTGAGGGTGATATTGAGATTGATGCCGAGCCGAAAACGTATTCCAAAATCAAAGTTCCTGTTCCGCAAATCAGTGAAAACTGCAGGTTGACTTTTAATCTTTATCAGTGCCTTAAAAAGGATGCGCCGTGGGCAAACGCAGGCTATGTGCAGTGTTTTGCGCAAACAGAAGTGTTTGACAAACCTCCGTACGAGTTTGATTCTGCCGGCGGCAATATCGACTATAAGTTTATCGGTGGCAAGAATAAAATATGCGTTAGCGGCGATAATTACAGAATTATATTCAGCAAAGGTCTTATTGACAGCATTGAATACGGCGGAAAAACCGTTATGAAGGAAACTCTGAAACCCAATTATTTTCGTGCGTTTACCGATAATGACTATACGGGTCTTAATTTTGTCCGCAGTATGAAATGGATTCTTCCGTTCAATTTGTGGCGTATATCGCAGAAACATATGAAAGCTTTTGCGTTTAAAGTAACCGAACAGCCCGACGGTCTTCTGCTTACTTCAAGAGTTGGTACTTTTATGGGGATAGGAAAGCTGAGCTACAAAGTCAATGCAAAAGGCGAAATATTGGTGAAACACAATTTCATTCCGTTTATGAATGCCTTAAAAATCGGTATGACAGCGGTTATAGACGGCTCATTAAACCAAGCAGAATGGCTTGGCAGAGGACCGTCGGAATGTTATCTTGATCGTAAAACAGGTTCGAGAATTTCGCGTTATACGTTTCCGGTAAGCATGCTGGAACACAGATATATGCGTCCGCAGGAAAACGGACACCGCGAGGACGCGAGCTATGTTAAATTTTCTTCAGAGCGTGGTGAAAAACTTGCGTTTTATTCTGCCAATGAAAAAGATTTAGGGTTTAATGCATGGTATTATACGCAGGAAGATCTCCAGAAAGCAGAACATCTTCATGAACTTACTTACGCAGATGATATAACCATAAATATAGATTATTCACAGTGCGGAGTCGGCGGAGACCTTCCGGGTATGGCACATATTCGGCCGCAGTATAAGTTGCATGCATTCCGTCGTTATTCTCAGGCGTTTATTATATCTTGTGCAGATATAAATTAGAACTGAATATAAAAAAGAACCCTGAACTCTGCAGATGGATTTCGGGGTTCTCTTCATGAGTATAGCGTATTGCGTTTAGAGTTTCGTACCTAATCCGCATCTGATACTGCGGATAAGTGGATAAAAAATATATCTGTAAACAGATTTTTCTATCGCTTTAAACCCTTATATTGAAAATGAAAAATAAATGTAGTACAATAGCTTTGTCCAGCTTCAGGATTGGCTAAATTTTATTTCTTAATCGGAGGATTGTATGAAAGTAATAATTGTCGGAGACGGCAAGGTTGGAGATATTCTCGCGAATTATATATCAAGCGAAGGTCATGACGTTACCGTTATTGATAAAAATTCAACTCGGATGGAAGCAATCGTCAGCAAATACGATGTGCAGGGCTATATCGGCAACGGTGCGAGCTATAAGGTCCTTCTTGAATCCGATACGGGAAAAGCCGATTTGTTTATCGCCGTAACGGGAAATGACGAAACAAATATGCTTTGTTGTATGTTCGCCAAAAAAATCGGTGCAAAACATACTGTTGCACGTGTGCGGAACCCGGAATATTCAAGTCAGTTTGGTTTTATGAGAAATCAGCTCGGCGTAGATGTTATTATCAATTCTGATTATGAGGCGGCGCGCTCGATAGGACGTCTGATACAGTTTCCGGACGCTCTTGATATAGATACTTTTGGTAAAGGGCGCGTGGATATTGCCGAGATAAAAATAACACAAAATCATCCGCTTATCGGAATGCAGTTGATGGATTTTCACAGCACAAAAACCAATATTCTTGTATGTGCGGTAAGGCGTGGAGGAGATGTAATCATTCCCGGCGGAGACTATGTTATTGAGCAGGGCGATATTATCAGCATAACCGCTTCGCACAGTGATTTAATTTCATTTTTCAGACAGATAGGAATTATTAAGAAGAAAATTAAAACCGTGTTTATTATAGGCGGAAGCAGACTGGCGTATTATCTTGCCAAAAGCCTTGCAAATAATGGCGTAATTGTAAAAATATTCGAGCGTGATTCCGAGCGTTGCGAACATCTTGCGGATTTGCTACCGAAAGCTACAATAATTAATGCAGACGGTGTCGACAACAATAATCTTCTTGACGAAGGTCTTGAAGACGCAGATGCCTGCGTTTCTCTTACTGGTATGGATGAACTGAATATTGTCGTTTCCTGTTTTGCAAACAGCTTGGGCGTAGACAAAGTGATAACCAAAGTCAACCGTTTCAGTTTTCGTCAAATGCTTTCGGAAATGGGGCTGGAAAGCGTTATAAGCCCCAAAAACGAAACGGCCAATGTTATTCTGCGGTATCTGCGCGGAATCGAAAATGCTTCGGGCAACAATATCAAAGCACTTTATAAAATTGCCGGTGATATGGTTGAAGCGATAGAATTCGTTGCTACGGAAGGATTCCCGTGTCTCGGAATTCCGCTTAAAGAAATTGAACTTAAATCCGGTATGCTCATTGCCAGCATTATCAGAAAAGGAAAGGTGATTATACCGGATGGTGAAACAACCATTGAATACGGCGACAGCGTTATTGTCGTAACCACAAGTCATGCCATCATTGAATTAAAAGATATACTGAGCTATTAAGAGAAGGATTTATTATGAATTACAGGATTACGGCTTATATAATCGGAAAAATCCTTATGGTTGAAGGACTTTTTATGATGCTTCCGATGATGTGCGCTGTTTTCTATAAAGAATACAGGGATATTATTGCTTTTATTATACCGGCGCTTTGCTTGCTTGCCGCCGGTCTTTTGCTTTCCGTGAAGAAACCGAAAAATATGCGTATGGGCGCTAAAGAGGGTTTTATTTCCGTCGGGCTTGCATGGATACTGGTTTCACTTGTCGGTGCTGTTCCTCTGGTAATAGGAGGAATGATACCGAATTATGTTGATGCGTTTTTTGAAATCGTATCGGGATTTACAACGACGGGTTCCAGTGTAATACGAACGCTTTCCTTTGATGAACATCACGGATTATATTTTTGGCGCAGTTTTACAAATTGGATAGGCGGAATGGGAATCCTCGTGTTTATGCTTGCGGTTCTGCCTAAAACGGACACCATTAGTTCAAAATATATGTATGCTTTAAAAGCGGAATCGCCCGGACCGCAGGTAGGAAAGATTGTGCCGAAACTCAGAGATACGGCAAGAATACTTTATCTAATTTATATCGCGCTGAGCGCTGCGGAATTTTTGCTTTTGATTTTAGGCAAGGTTTCTGTTTACTCTGCGCTTCTGCATACTTTCAGCACTGCAGGAACAGGAGGATTCGGGCTTTATGGAGACAGTATAGGCAGTTTCAGCCCGTATTGTCAATATGTTATTTCCATCTTTATGATTCTTTTCGCAACGAATTTCAACATATATTTTCTGGTGATTACGGGAAATATAATCGCGGCGCTGAAAAGTGAGGAACTCAGGTGGTTCTGGATTATTATCATATGTTCTGTAACAACCATAACAATATCTGTTTTCTGCTATAACGGAATCGGCGGATTTTCAGGCGGAGAAAAAGCGTTCAGGGAAGCGCTTTTCCAGGTTGCGTCGCTTATGTCCACAACGGGATTTTCAACGGTGGATTTCAATAATTGGCCTGTTTTGTGCAAAACGATTCTACTTATTCTGATGTTTATCGGCGGATGCGCTGGTTCTACGGGCGGCGGAATTAAAGTAAGCCGTATTATGATGTTAATCAAAAACGGTTTGCGTGAAATACGATATGTACTGAATCCCAATGCTGTTATTCCGGTTAAAATTGAAGGTAAAAAGGTTGATCATAAAGTAATCAGAGGAACAACGTCTTATTTGATAATCTATATTATAATTTTTGTATTTTCCTGGATTTTGATAAGTGGTTTTGAAAATGGGAAAACCGTAAACGGAAACGTTTTTGACATTGAAACAAATTTCAGTGCAGTTGCCGCGTGTCTGAACAATATAGGTCCCGGTATGGGAAAGATAATCGGTCCGACTGGCAATTTCGCAGATTATTCGGCGTTTTCCAAAATTATTCTCGCTTTCGATATGCTTGTGGGAAGGCTTGAAATTTTCCCGATTCTGATTATTTTTTCGCCGTCAACCTGGCTCACATCTTTGAAATACAGTGTGAATAAAATCTGGCTCGGAATTATGAGATGCAGAAGATCGAAAGATGAAATAAGCGATGCTGACGAAGGACTTAATTAACGGAGTATTGATATGATAGAAAGAGTAAACGATAACAATTACAGTGAATATGAAGAATTTTTGAAGAACCATCCTAAAGGTCTATTCTGCCATACAAAAGGCTGGGGAAAGGTAAAATCCGCCTGGAAATGGGAAGCTGTAATGTGCAGAGACGAAAACAACAATATCAAGGGAGCGGGAAGCGTGCTGATACGTTTTGTTCCGGTTATCGGATATTCCCTGTGTTATGTAACGAGAGGATTTGCCTGTGATGAGAATGATTTTGATACGTTTGACGAACTTCTTGAGGGAATCAAATTGATAGCCAAAGAGAATAAAGGCTATGTTATTAAGATTGACCCGGAAGTTGAAATCGGAAAAACAGGGCTGGAAAATCATCTCAAAAGCATAGGATTTAAGAAACTTCCGTCCGGGCTTGATTTTGAGAATGTTCAGGCGCGTTTCGTATATTGCTTGGATTATAAAGGTATGAGTGAAGAAGAGCTTATGCTCACGTTTAAGCCCGATTACAGAAACAGAATCAGAAAAGCTTCAAGAAAAGGAGTGGAGGTTAAAATCTGTGGCAAGGATGCACTTCCGGATTTTGTCAGAATTATGGAAGAAACAGGTGAAAGGGACGGCTTTGCAACAAGACCGATTTCATATTTTGAATCTATGCTTGACGGACTCGGAGAGTACTGCAGACTATATATGGCGTATTATGAGGGCAATCCTATTGCCGGTACGATTGCCGTAAATTTCGGACATACCTGCAAGTATCAATACGGTGCGTCCTCTAACTCGCACCGCAATACTTATCCAAACTATCTGCTTCAATGGCGTATGATTCAGTGGGGAATGGAAACAGGCGCAGATGTCTATGATTTCGGCGGTATCAGCGGTGATATAAATAATGAAAACAATCCGCATTACGGACTTTACCGTTTTAAACGCGGCTTCAACGGATATATACGCGAGTTTATAGGGGAGTATGATTTGGTCCTGAATCCGTTTGTTTACCGCCTTTATAATATTTCCGATAAAATCATTCACAAATTAAGAGGATAAAATATGAAATATGTTGTAAACGTAAATGATATTAAAAAGAATATAAATACTGTAAAATCTGAGGTGGGTGAGGCTCAAATTATCGGTGTGCTGAAAGGCAACGGCTATGGTTTCGGAACGGAAAGAATGGCTGAAATCGAGCTGGAGTGCGGAATCAATATGTTCGCCGTTACGGAGATTGAGGATGCCGAGATGCTTCGTTCCGGTATTCTGAAAGATAAAGATATATTGATGCTTCGTTCAACCGCCATCCCGGATGAAATTTCCCGAATCATAGACTGCGGAGCAGTGGCAACAGTCGGTTCTCCTGCTGCGGCCAAAGCGCTGAATGCATATTGCAATGCAAAAGGCGTAATCGGGAGAGCGCATATTGCTGTGGACAGCGGTATGGGACGTTATGGCTTTCTCAAAGATGAAACGGATGATATATGCCGTGTTATGGACAGTTCTTCGTCTGTAGATTTCTGCGGTATATATACGCATTTTTCGTCTGCTTTTACAAATTCTGAAATCACACGAAAAGAGCTTGGTGTTTTTTTGGAGGTTGTAAGAGAACTTCAAAAACGCGGTTACAAAACAGGTATGATTCATGCGGCAAATTCGAGTGCGTTTTTTAATGTTCCCGAATCGCGGCTGGACGCTGTAAGAATCGGTTCGGCATTCGCAGGCAGAATTTTCGGGCCAAATGCGGAAAAATTGAAAAAGGTCGGCATTCTTGAAACGGAAATTGTTGAAGTCAAAATTCTGCCCAAAGGCTATAAGGTCGGCTATAACGGAACATACACAACGAATCGGGATACGAAAGCCGCCATACTTCCTGTTGGGCATACGGATGGTTGGGGCAGAACGGATGATTATGAACTCTTTACGTTTAAAGACGCTGTTTTTTCGGCTTTGAGGGGAATAAAAGGCGTGCTTACAAAAAAACGTACGTGTGTTGAAATCTGCGGTAAAAAATATCCGATAATAGGCCAGATTGGTCTGTCACATACAGCGGTTGATATAACCGGAACAGATATTGAAGTCGGAACTGCGGTACAGCTTGATTTGTCTCCATTGAAGGTTTCTGCTGCGGTTAAGCGCGAATATATTTGAAAGTTTGAAGTAAAATCAGTAAAATAATATAAAAAATCTCCTGAGATGCACAACTGGTATTTCAGGAGATTTTCAGTGTAAATAACGGCAGATTCTGTTATCGGTTTTCAGTTTTAATTATTCTCGGTTTTATTTCTTATTACATTCACTAAAGAAATCAAATATTTTTCCTGCTCGGATTTGCTTAACTGGCGGTAACAGGATAGAAGTTTGCTTTCATCCTTCGTTAAAACCGCATTTAAATTAACCTCATAGGAAACCGACGGCGCTGAAATCTTTTCAATAACGCTCTGCGAATCATAATTAACAATATCGTCAATGGACATACCGTAAATGTTGGATAAAACCGAAAGTGCTTCAATGCTCGGATTTATTTTTCCGAGCTCATAATATGAATATGTGGATCTGTCTATATTTAATTTGTCGGCAACCTGTTTTTGCGTTAAACCGTTGCTGATGCGCAACTCTTTCAGTGTTTTTGCTAACATGGAACTCACCTCAGCTTTTATTATATCAGTCAAATTGCCGATTTTCAAGCAATGTTAATTTTTTTCAGCAAACAATCACAAAAATTTCACATCTGGTAAATAATAAGAATAATGTTGAAAAAATTTTTTAGATATGATATGTTACTATTTGTTTAACAATAGGTTGTAAAGGAGATATTATGAAAATTTTAATTACGGGCGGAGCCGGTTTTATCGGTTCAAATTTTGTATATTATGAACTGGAAAAATATCCCGGAGATATTATTGTGTGTCTAGACGCGCTGACCTATGCAGGAAATCTCGAAACGCTCAAGGATGCTTTGAATAATAAAAACTTTAAATTTGTTAAAGGAGATATAACGGACCGTGAAATGGTTTTCGGTCTGTTTGAAAAAGAAAAATTTGATATAGTTGTCAATTTTGCGGCTGAAAGTCATGTTGACCGTTCAATTAGAAATCCCGAAATTTTTTTAAAAACAAATATTTTTGGTACGCATGTTCTGATGGAGGCATCGCTGAAATTTGGTGTTAAGCGATATCATCAAATATCAACCGATGAAGTTTACGGAGATTTGCCGCTGGACAGACCGGATTTAATGTTTACTGAAACCACTCCGATTCACGCTTCCAGTCCGTATTCTGCTTCCAAGGCGAGTGCTGATTTGCTTGTGGGAGCTTATTACCGAACATTCGGTCTTCCTGCAACGATTTCCCGTTGTTCAAATAACTATGGACCGTATCATTTTCCCGAAAAGCTGATTCCGCTGATTATTTCACGCGCTCTCGCCGATGAAAGTCTGCCTGTTTACGGCACGGGAGAAAATGTAAGGGATTGGCTTTATGTGAAAGATCACTGCGCGGCGATTGATTTAATCATCAGAAAAGGCACCGAAGGTGAAATATACAATATCGGCGGTCATAACGAAAAAAGCAATTTGGATGTAGTAAAGATTATTCTTAAGGAGCTGGGCAAGCCCGAAAGCCTCATCAGTTATGTTGCGGATAGAAAAGGCCACGATTTGAGATACGCCATAAATCCCGATAAAATTCACAGGGAACTCGGCTGGCTGCCCGAAACGTCCTTTGAAGAGGGCATCAGAAAAACAATAAAATGGTATCTTGAAAATAAAGAATGGTGGCAAAATATCATCAACGGAGAGTACAGGGATTATTACGAAAAAATGTATGGTGGAAACTGAGTGCATTACATGGAAAAGGGGATAACTATCAGTCAAAATATCAAGGAATAACTGTAAAAATGAGCGCGGAACAAACCGCGCTCATTTTCGACTTGTGTGTATTTCATTTAATCTCGGGATATGCCGGGGAACGGAAATCACTTAAAGTAAGGAGTGAAGCAGACACCGGAAATAGAAAAACGGAACTGGCGACAACAAGACTGATTACAGGAAATTGAACGAGGTGCGGCGTACAACAGGTCGGGAGGGGTTACAAAAGAACAACGGAAATGATTATAGTTTTAATATATATATATATGCAGACTAATTTGTAAATATGTGGTATAATAGAAATGTACAAAGATGATAACTAGGGATAGGGGGATAATTGGATGTTAGAAAACAAATTAGGTATAGAAACACAAAGCGAGCTTGACAGAGAGGAAGAAAAAATCACAAAGTTAAAGGCTCTTGAATTATATGATAAAGGATTAATAGATAATTTTAGTGTTGGAACATTTGAAGGATTGAAACAGATACATAAATATTTGTTTGAAGATATTTATTATTTTGCAGGTAAAATCAGAGAAGAAAATATTGCAAAAGGTAATTTCCGATTTGCACCTGTTATGTATTTGCAAACGGCGCTCGAAAATATTGATAAAATGCCACAGTCAACATTTGATGAAATCATAGAAAAATATGTTGAAATGAATGTGGCACATCCTTTCAGAGAGGGCAATGGTAGAAGCACAAGAATATGGCTTGATGCTATATTAAAGAAAGAATTAAAGGTAGTTGTTGACTGGAGTAAGGTAGACAAACAGGACTACTTATCTGCAATGGAACGCAGTCCATTCAAAGATATTGAAATCAAAGTATTGTTGAAAGAGGCGTTAACGAATAAAATTGCAGACAGAGATGTATATATGATGGGCATTGATGCAAGTTATCACTATGAAGGGTATAACACTTATTCTACAAAAACCTTAGTAATACAAATAACGAACGGAGCATAATTGATAGCAAAGCAGATGATTTTGGCGGAGATTATTATTGATTTTTGACAAATGGCAAAACAGAAAGGACAAAATAATGATGACAACAAAAACCGCATAACAGCGTCATTTAAGAACATTTTGCGTATAATAAAAAAGCAGTTGAAAAACTGCTTTTTTTTGGCGGAGAAGGGAAGATACGATTTTTTTAAACCTCGTAGCTACGTTGTTTAAGGCACTTGGTTTTTGGGGCTGTTAGTTTATCATTAGTTTATTTTCAATAAAATATTTTTCAGCCTGTTCAATGTAAACATTTTCGTAATTGTCAAAAACATCACAATAGGTGTTTAATGTTACCCTTATATCCGTATGCCCTAACTGGTGCTGAAGCACTTTCGCGGGTACGCCTGCTTCTATACTGCGGGTTGCAAATGTATGGCGCAGCATATGTTGATTAAAACCTTTATCACTCTCAGATATACCATATCGAACAATCAGCCGTTTAAAATAACAATTCACTTGTCCTGTACTGATAAGTTTATCTTTTCTTATGAAAAACAGATTATCGGCATTTTCAGTAAAGTAATTATCATAATATGACTTTAACAACTGATATACAATGTTATTCATTTGCAATGTACGCTGACCTGCGAGCGTTTTTGTGTCAGTTCCAATGAAAGCACGTCCGTATTCATCACGTGATACGGTACGTTCTATTTTAATGGTTTTAAACGCGAAATTAACGCTTTCTGAGGATAGAGCAGAAACTTCACCTATACGCATTCCGGTAAACAAGCTTAACAGAAGCATTGTTCTGTATGGTTCTGCATTATCTTTATTTAATGCGTTAATCAAACTCTGCTGTTCTTGCAGGGTTAAGGCACGTACCTTTTTAGTCGGCTTTTTTGATTTTGGTATACGCATATCCTGAAGTAGGTTATAGCGTATGATGTTCATTTTTACAGCCTTATTCAGCGCTGAATTAGCGGCAGCATATGTTTTTTCGATAATCGAATTAGAGTAATTTACAAGGCTTATGAGAAAAGTATTCAAGTCGTATTCTGTTAATTTGGATATGGGAATGGCAGCAATATTGCTTTTTTCAATCACTTTAATTGTGGCTTTATTTTTAGCGTAAGTGCTGGGCTTGATAACGTTGGTATTAAACTTATTATCGTTAAGCATATGCGATATCTGCGGAATCGTGATGTCAGAAGCAGAGGTATATGTACCGGCAATGATTTCCGACTTAATTATATTCAGCTCGTCTTTGACTTCTTTACGTGTTTTACGCGTTATGGTTTTTAGTTTTGGTCTGCCGTTCGGCAAAATACCGATTTGGATTTGACCTTTCCATTTTTTGGATTTGTTATCCTGCCATATTGAGCCGGTTCCTTTTTCTCTTCTTGCCATTTTTTACTCCTTAACGTGTCGAAATCAACCTGTTTAAAATTTACTTAAATTC
>CAZURV010000024.1:0-24309 GCA_964623515.1 uncultured Eubacteriales bacterium
TACTACGGCCTTACAGGATTTTTCCTTGTGGCGCTGCATCTTGCCGGTTGAACCCATAAACAACAGGCCCCTTGCTTGAAAAAGTAAGGGGGTGTTTCATATTTGACTCAAATTCCAATTCCAGTCGGCAAGACATTTAGAAGCTAAGCGTCAAATCCTAAATTTTACATTCCCCCTTGACAATAGCTTTCGAAGTATCAACTCATCGAGAAAAATAATCAAGTAAGCTTTGAAATTGCCTGCTCTCATAAAATCGTAACCGAAAAATCAAAAGGATACAGTACAATGAAATACGAAAGCATAATCGGGTGCGGATATATTGAAATACTCCCCGATGAAGAAAAATCAGAAGCACTTCAAAAAATAATGGCGCAGTATCATAAAGAAAAATTTAAATTTAAAAAATCATTAGTTAAATAAACAAACATATTGTGCTTAACCGTTGAAAAAATAACTGCAAAGAGCAACATTGAATAGGAAAAAGTCCATGGTATTCCATGGGCTTTTCTTAAAAATAGGAAAAATACGTGCATTTTATCATTCCGTTATATAGTTTTCTTCTTTTCCTCGCCTTTCTTCCGAATATTGTTTCAAAATCTTCATTTGGAGTTATAATGTTATAACTCCAGCCATACTTATCAGCGAAAATATCTCCCATATCCTTATAAATTTGCTCTGCAACCTGAACGTCAAGAAGACGTTCGCCGTATGGAGGATTTGTTATGAGCGTTCCCTTTTCGGTTTTGGGAGAAAAGCTTTGAAAATCAGCAACTTTCAGATTTATCTTTTTGCTTAGTCCAAACCTTCGAGCATTTCGCTCTGTCAGCTCAATACAATTTGGGTCAATATCCGAACCAAAAGCAACAAAATCTGTGCTACGTTTTATTCCGTCAAGAGCCCTCGTACGCTCACTTTGCCAAACCTTTTTATCAATGCTTCCCCACTTTTCGCATGAAAAACTGCGTTTAAATCCCGGCATAATATGATTTGAGAGCATTGTTCCCTCAATAAGAATCGTTCCTGAACCACAGAATGGATCATACAGCGTGTGATAATCTTTAAGTCTGGCGAGACTGCACATTGCTGCTGCAAGAGTTTCTTTAATAGGTGCAGCATTAGATAAAGGTCTGTATCCCCTTTTGTGTAATCCTATGCCGGTAGTATCAATCATTATCGAAACACAGTCTTTTAATATTGAAAATCTAATTTGATGTACCGGTCCGCTTTCTTCGAGCCATCGGACTCCGTACCCTTTACCAAGTTTTTCAGCAATGGCTTTTTTGATAATTTTCTGACAGTCCGGAATACTGTGCAAGGTTGAATTTATGCTCCAACCTTTAACCGGAAATGCGTCTTTTGAAGAGAGGTAAGCACACCAGTCTATATGGTAAACGCCGTTAAACAATGCTTCAAATGTTTTCGCTTTAAATTCACCGGCAAGAATCAGTATGCGCTCGGCAAATCTGGAACAGATATTTGCTCTGGGAATGAGAGAATAGTTGCCTTCAAATAAAATCCTGCCGTTTTCAGATCTAACATTGTCAAATCCCATACTGCGAAATTCTTCTGCAGATAAAGATTCTACTCCAAATAAGCACGGTGCAACAAACTTCATATAAATCTCCGTTGAGGAGGCGGCAGTTTATAAAATCCACCGCCTGCTGATTTCAATTTTATTTACTGCATATCAGGTATGAGCAATCCGTATTTTCCGTCTTTACGCTTATAGACTACATTGATTTCATCAGTTTCAGCGTTAAAGAACATATAAAAATTATGCGCGAGCAAATTCATCTGGAGAATTGCTTCTTCCAAAAATTCAGGTTTGAGAGAAACCTCTTTTTCCCTGACAATGTCATATTCTGTTTCTTCCGCCTCATCATCAGATATACCGAAAACATCATTGAAACTGTAATCCCGCAGTTTCCTTTCCACTTTTGTCTTATTTTTTCTTATCTGTCTGATTAAAGAATCAACTGCTTTATCAAGGGCTTCAATTCTGTCAATCGCTTCTTCTTCAGCCCTAAAAATAAGTCCTGACTGTTTAACCGTTATCTCAACAATCTGGTTGTCACCCGCATAACTTACAGTTACATCTGCAACGGAATCATCTCCGAAAAACCTGCCTACCTTTTCAAGTTTTCTATCCGCTCTTTGATAAAAGCTTTCTTTGAGTGTACATTTCCTGGCATTATAATTTGTTTTCATAAAGACAACTCCTTTGTTAAAGATTGGATTTCTAGCCGATTAGATTATATCATGATATTTATCTTAAAGCAAGGCTTAAGCAAATAAGAAAAACCGTATGAGGCAACAAAAATTGCCATATACGGTTTTTAACCTGCATCATGAAATATTTTTTCATCCGGCATAACATAGCCGAGTTTTTCGCGCGCTATGCGCTCAACTATATCATTTTGATCGGCGGAATCAATCAGTTCTTTTGTATCCTTATTACCATCCTTAATCTGAGAAAGTGTATTGTTCGCTGCCGCAATTTCTTTATTAAGCGCACTTATTTTTACACAACCGGACAGTGCTGCTGCAATCAAATATATTAAAAGACAAGTAACTGCAAAAGATACCAAAAAACTCTGCCAGGGTTTATTACGCCGTTTTCTCTTTTTTTTCGCCGCCATTATTTTTTGAGAACCTTTCTTTAAATAAAGAACCAAAATTTTTAACTGATAGCTTATAAAGATTATACACCTTTGAAGCCGTATATTGCAATATTTTTTTAATAAAAGAATTAATTAATTTAAATATTTGCACTGACGGTTTTATCAAAACGTCAGTGATGCCTCTTTTGATGAATATAAAAAATTTATTGACATATTTCTTTATACTTATCAAATAAAAAAATAAACCCAAAAAGCTTCCCGTAATTTCATAAAATCTTAATGCGCTTTCCTGAAAAATAATATTTGTGAAAATAACTACCTGCAAAAAGGAAACAGAAAAAATAATATCCGTAGCGTAACGGAAAGCCTTATTAAATGCTAATACGTCACACAAAGAATATATCAAACCGGAAATAAATCCCGAAACAAACGAATAAATGAAGAAACCTGCTTGATTAAAAAAATCTATCTCATGATAATACATTAGCTGAATACTCTGCCGAAGAAAGATGTCTTTTCCTTTTTGCACTTATCATTAAAAAACATGGAATTAAATCTCCCTTCAATCGTCAACTCTCCACTTTCAACATCAAGTTTATTTATTTTTAAACCTTCTCCGGATATAACCAGTTCGCCGTCGTTCGTTTGAATAGAAATATTAAAATCATCAAAATTATCAACATCTTCAACTCCGCTGATTTTAATCTGTGCTCTGTTTTCAATATATATAGAGTTTTCAAAAATATTTTCTGACATAAAAACACCCTCCGAAAAACTTTATGTTTGGAGGAATGGAAATATGATTTAATTTAAAACTTCATACATCTCACATGCCTTTTCTTTCGTTATATTTTCGCAAAGTGAAACTACACGGTAGCGGTGTACTGTACCGCCAAAATTGACAGAAATGATATCGTCCAACTTTACATGGTAAGAAGCTTTAGCCGTTTTTCCATTTACTGATACTCTTGAATTGGCGCAGGCTTCATTTGCAATCGTACGTCTTTTTATTATTCTTGCATTTTTTAAAAATTTATCTAATCTCATGTTCCTATTAAAAAACGGGAGACATTATGGTTTCCCAAACGTCTCCCTCAAAAAATACAGTTTAAATTATTTAACTGCGTCTTTAAGCGCTTTACCGGCCTTAAAAGCGGGAAGTTTAGAAGCAGGAATCTGCATTGTTGCGCCTGTTCTGGGATTACGCCCTGTTTTAGCTGCTCTTTCGCGAACTTCAAAAGTACCGAAACCGACAAGCTGAACCTTATCTCCGGTTTTGAGTGCATCGGTGATAGAAGCAGTTACAGCATTGAGTGCTACTTCGGCATCCTTTTTGGAAAGACCTGCTTTTTCTGCAACAGCAGCTACGAGTTCTGTCTTGTTCATAATAATTATCCTCCAATTTTTATATTCTCCAAAGGCAAACTGCCTGTATTTGGACATTTTTTTGCTTCATCCCATAAGCTATTCAACTCATCGAGTGAAGCTGTTTTCATATTTATACCGCGTTTCTTCGCCAGTTGCTCCGCTTTGCCAAAACGCGCTGTAAACTTATTTGTTGCATTAGTGAGTGTTTCCTCACTGTCAAATTTAATAAATCGGGAAACGTTGACACAGGAAAAAAGCAAATCACCTAATTCTTCCTCCATATTATCTCGATCATTATTGTCAACTGTCTGCTTAAGTTCATTCAGTTCGCTTTCAACACTTTCAAAAGCACCGTTTATGTCTTCCCAGTCGAATCCGGCTTCCGCGGCCTTTTGCTGAACTTTCTGCGCACGCATAAGAGCAGGAAGTTCCAAAGGAACGGACAGCATAGCCTGATGATAAGTTTCCTGAGATTTTGTTTTCATTTTAACTTCGTTCCAAACTTCGAGAACATCATTCGAATCTGTACATTTCACATCCGAAAAAACATGCGGATGCCTGATAATAAGCTTCCGGCAAAGTTCATCAACAATATCGGAAAAAGAAAACGTATTTTTTTCGTTCTCCATTTCACAGTGCAACATAATCTGCAATAAGACATCTCCGAGTTCTTCTCGCAACATATCAGAACTGCTTTTGTTAATGGCTTCTATGACTTCATATGTCTCTTCAATAAATTTTTTTTTGATTGATTCGTGTGTTTGCACTCTGTCCCATGGACAACCATCCGGCTGACGAAGAAGATGAATGATTGAAATCAAATCGTCAATATTATATTTTTTTTTGAATTTAAAATCTTTTTTCATTATATATATCTATTCTAACCTAAAAAATGGAGTTTTGCAAGTAGTTTCGCTATTTTTTCACCTTTTGGCAACATCATTATATCATCTTCCGCCAACGCTCTGGTAAATAAAAGACAAATTACATATGCTAGACCGCCTGCAACGATTGCAACACAGGTTAAAAGATTAGCATTTATGGATATGCCGGAAAGTAACCTATATGAACCCCAGGCCGTTGCCGCACAGACCACGGCTGAAACCAGAGGCTTTATAAAGACTGATGTTATACTAATTTTAACTTTTGTATATTTAAAAAGGAAGAAAAGATTAACCAGCACAGAAATGAAATAACAAACAAATGTGCTTAAAGCTGCTCCTTTAATATTTATAGATGGTATTTGAACAAGTGTATAATTTAAAATAATTTTTACCGCACAGGCAATTCCGAAAGAAATAGCGGGTATTTTTGCCTTGCCTATTGCCTGAAGTAAAGTTGTTACAGGCGAGCTTAGAGCATAGAATATAAGAGTAATACCGAATAACCTTAATATATCCGATACGATATACGGTATATCCGGCTGGCTTGTTCCGTAAAGCAATGAAAGTATAGGCTGAGAAAGTACAGCCATTCCAAAACCAATCGGAAGCGATATTAACATACACAGCCTTATAACCGATTCAATACTGATTCTGATATTCTTTCTGTCATTAACAGCCCAATATTGCGTGAGAGCCGGCAATGAACTTACACCCAGTGTGAGTGTAATCTGCGGGACCATATTGCGAAGCGTTTCAGCAACGTCAAAACAGCCATAGAGATAAACGTTCAGTTGTTCTACGCCATTTGCCATATTCGGATAAACAGTTCTGATAATTTGATCGCCGCCGTTTGATACGGCAACAGCGAGTCTATTCTGAACTGTTGCAGCGTCAATCAGCGTAGCGACATTTGAAATCAGAGAAGTGAAAACAATCGGAATAGCTAATGAGATAAGCGTTTTAAGAATTGTTTTCTCGCTCTGCGGTTTCGGAGCAAGAAACAGTTCATCCTTTGAAAAACCGTAACCGCTGATTTTCATTTTTATCATTAGATAAATCTGACTGCCAATCGTTCCGAATGTAACGCCCAAAATGGCGGCAGACGCTTGAATTGGATAGATAACTTCTTCCTGTGTATATCCTTTTAAAGCGCAATATCTTATAGACAAATAAGAAAACATTAAACCAAACAAAAGCTTTACCAGTGATTCGATAACCTGCGAAACTGCAGTAGGCACCATGTTGCGCAAGCCTTCATAATATCCTCTGTAAGCGCTCATTATACAGCAAATCAAAATCGCAGGAGCTATACAGAGGATTACAGGAAGAGCTTCGGGAGCTTTTGCCACATACTTTACATAAGGGTAAGCAACAAGAGCCAAAAGCAATGTTCCTGCCGTTCCAGTAACAAGGAAAGCTTTAAGTGAAACACTGAAAATCCGTTTGACATTATTATATCGGCCCAAAGCCATATTTTCCGATATAAGCTTTGAAACAGCTACCGGCAACCCCGCCATTGAAATAGACCATATGGGCAAATAAATTTTATATGCCGTCGAATAATAGCCCATCCCGGTAGCACCGATGAGATTCGTGATAGGTATTTTATATATTGCGCTGATAACTTTAACTATCGCCGTTGCGATTACAAGTACCATCGCTCCGCTTAACAAGTTTTGATTTTTTCGCCTTTGTTCAGCCAATTTATCTCTCCATAATAATCAAAATGTTGCAATCAGTAAAAATTTAAACTTTACTGATTTTCCGCGCCGCATTTCGGGCAAACTGTTTCGTTAAGAGGCATTTGTGCGCCGCAAACCAAGCACTTTTTTGTATTTTTAATGGATGTTATTTCGTTTTTCTTATCTGCAAGCTCCTTTTTCAACAAATCAAGTTCTTCAATAATCGGATCCATTTTTTCGCTTTCATTCGTATTATCTTTTATTGATTTATAATAAAGGATACCAAGGTTCGCAAAATTCTTAGTCAGCTTTCTGTTTATATCGGATATTTCAACATTTATCTTTGCAATGTTTATAAAGTCCTGAGCTTTGTCGCCTGCTGTCTGAGCAACGTCTTTTGCATGGTCAAGCAAATCATCAAAATTTGTCATACTAACATCTCCTAATCATAAACTGTATTACTAATATCTTACAATAAATTATACATAAAATCAAGGATTAAACCTATTATTAACTATTCTGGAAAAATGGATATTATTCATTCAACAGTAAAATTTAACAATCACACACAGTTTTTCTTAATAATTGCTTTGAATAAATTGTTGTATTTTATCTTTGCGTGTAATCATTTCATCAAAGCCGCTGATATATTCATAAGGATATTTATAATTGAAAACGCGCTCAATTTTGGAAGAAACCGGTGATTTCAGTCGTGTTACAGCGCCGGCGCCGGCGCCAAAGATTGTATGAATTTCCTCCATCATAAAAATATTATATTCACATTCATATCCCGGTTTGCACCAACCTGTATTTTCGAGGTTTCCGACAGATTTTGATTGTCTATACATATAATAAGGAATATATCCTGCCTTATTAAGGGCTTTTTCAGCATATTCCAGCATCGAAACTGTTTGCCCTTCAGGCTGGAATTGCCTGTGCTCACGGGTAACGAGAAAAGAACTGCGTTTCAAAGCCAGCGTATGGACAGTTATATTTGCCGCTCCGAGAAGAATCGCTTCATCAACAGAATTACAGAAGCTTGGATAGCTTTCACCGATAAGCCCCGCAATCAAATCGGTATTTATATTGTAAATATCCACGGAATGCGCAGCGCTGTATGCACGATAAATATCGTTTTTGCTATGATTTCTTCCGATATTTTTCAGCACTTCATCGTTAAAAGATTGTGCATTTATAGTTATTCTTGTTACGCCGCTATTATGTATAAATCGGAGTTTATCTTCATCCAGTGTATCGGGACGACCTGCTTCAAAAGTAAATTCGCTTAAATTTGATAAATTAAAAGATATCTGAATGGTTTTAATTATCTTTTCGATTTCTTCACATTTCAAAATACTGGGCGTTCCGCCTCCGATATAAACCGTTCTCAGATTCAATCCGTTTTCAGCAGTAATCTTTCCGATTTCCATAATTTCTTTGCACAGTAAGTCCACATACTGCGGAATCAGGTTCTTAACGCTTTCATAAGAATGTGATATAAATGAACAGTAAAAACAACGCGTTGGACAAAAAGGAACGGAAATATAAAGACTTATATCTTTATCTGATGAACTTTCAATAATCATCGTTTCATTTTTGCACACTTCTTCCGTCAGAGCTACTTTTTCAGGACTAATATAAAGCTCATCCGTCATGAATTTTTTTGCTGCATCTCGAGAACCATACTGGTTCTCGAGTTTAAAGAAAAGTTTTGAAGGGCGAACCCCTGTTTGTATCCCCCATTTCGGGAAGTATCCGGTTTTTTCAGTAAGCAGTTTATAAAGCATCTGCGACATGGCAAGCTCACAGTCTTTCTTAAAATCATCAGATTTATGCTGCGCGTCAGATGAAATCGTTTTATCAAAATCACCCGAAATAAACCGCACAGTTATATGCTTTCCGTTCAATTCGCTGTAAATACAATTATTACTAATTTCACCGCTGTTATATATTTTTTCTATTTTCTCATTTGGAAAAAACACCCGAAGCAAAGATTCGAGTGCATAGTGAAAAGTATGTCCTTTAATAAGTAGTTTCATCATAAGAATTCGTAAAATAAGGATTGTATTTTTTTTCGTTTTTGAGCGTCGTCACTTCCATATGACCTGGATAAAGATTACATTCCGGCAATTCCTTAATTTTTTGTACACTTTTCATTATCTGATTAAAATCGCCGGTCTTTAAATCGCATCTTCCGACGGTATTCTTGAAAACAGTATCGCCGCAAAATAATTCATTGTCAATCAGATAACAAACGCTTCCTGAACTGTGCCCGGGCGTACTTATAACTTTTATTTCGTTATCTCCGAATTTTAAGATGTCGCCGTCGTCAATAGTATGCGGTTCGCACCCGAATTCGTTTTTTGAAAGAAACGGATAAGAGAAAGTGCAAATATTTTTATACTCTTCTCTGCTTATTACAACAATGCAATTCGGATATTTCTTTATAAATTTTTTTACCGATTTTGTATGATCGAAATGAGCATGCGTTAACAGAAGATATATCATATTAAGTTTGTTCTTTTCAATATAATCAAAGTAATCATCGGTGACACCATCCGCCATATCAACGGCAAACGCATTTCCTGTGGCATCTGAATAAACATAGCAGTTGGTTCCTATCAGACCGAATACAAAACGTTTTATCATATTAGCTCCTGCTATCCAGAATAATTGTTACCGGACCGTCGTTAACAAGACTGACTTCCATATCCGCACCAAAAACGCCTTTTTTGACCTGGCTTACACCGCTGTTTCGAAGCATAGTGTTAAAAACCATATAAAGCGCTTCAGCTTCTTTAGGCGGAGAGGCTTCCGAAAAAGACGGTCTTCTTCCGTGCCTGCAATCAGCGCAAAGTGTAAACTGCGAAACGGAAAGGATACTGCCGCCGATATCCAACAGAGATTTGTTCATTTTTCCGTATTCATCTTCAAATATTCTCAAATTCACTGTTTTTGAAGCCAGAAGTTCCGCATCTTTTTCACTATCTCCCTTTAAAATGCCAACAAGAAGCAATAATCCGTTCTTAATTTCCCCTGTGCATACTCCGTCTACTTTAACCTCCGCGCATTTGACACGCTGAATAACGACTTTCATTTTTAAATAATTGTCCTTTCTACGGAAATAACACCGTCAACCCTATTTATTCTGGAAACAAAATTTTTGAGCTGTTCGGTACTATCAATGCTGACATTTATGGTTATAACAGTATTTCCGTCTTTAAGCACCCTTCCGTTTATATTATTTACAAACATATGAAGTTCATAGCATATTTCCAATATTTCAGACATAAGGCGGTCTCTGTTGATAGAATATATGGAAAGCGTTGAATTTAAATCAGCTTTTATCTCACTGTTCCAGGAACACCTTACCCATCGGTCAGGTTCCTGTGCAGATTTAATATCCTTAGGTACATTCAGACAGTCGCGTTTGTGCACAGATATACCGTGCCCACGAGTAATAAATCCTATAATTTCATCTCCAGGTAACGGATTGCAACAACGTGATAGCTTAATCGGCGTATTATCGAATCCCTCAACAATGATGCCCTCTTTGTTATTCGAGCGTTTTACAGGGTGCTGTATATATTGGGGTACAGCGTCTTTTTCATCTTTGATAAACGAACTGTAAAGTTCCTTGATCGCAGGCATCAAACGTGTTACCGAAATTGCGCCGTAACCGATTTTTGCATAAAACTCTTCAACAGTTCCACATTTCTGCCTATCTGAAATAATACGGAGGAACTCATCATATTTGTCTTCAGTGAGCCTAATATAATTGCGCTTAAACTCTTTTTCTATTTCATTCTTACCGGAAATAATGTTTTCTTCACGGCGTTCCTTTTTGAACCAAGAACGGATTTTGTTCCTCGCACCGCTGGTTCTTACAATATTCAGCCAATCGCGACTCGGACCCTTCCCCTCCTGATTTGAAACAATTATATCGCATATTTCTCCACTGTTCAGCTTATAATCAAGCGGCACAATTCTGCCATTGACCTTTGCTCCGGTCATTCTATTTCCGACTGCAGTATGAATAGCATAGGCAAAATCTATAACAGTTGAACCGATGGGAAGATTCTTCACATCGCCTTTCGGTGTAAAAACATAAACGTCTTCAAATGCAAGGTCGCTTTTTACATTCGTCAGAAAATCCTCAGGTGTTGTTTCGTTATCCTGCTGGGTTTCAAGCATCTCTCTTATCCAGGCGATTTTTTCTTCAAATCTGTTGTCTTTACCGGAAATTCCTGATTTGTATTTCCAATGAGCTGCTATACCGAACTCGGCGGTATAATGCATTTCCCACGTTCTAATCTGCACTTCAAACGGAATCCCTTCGTTTCCGATAAGCGTTGAATGCAGAGACTGATACATATTCGGTTTAGGCGTTGATATATAATCTTTAAATCTGCCCGGAATAGGTCTGTACATATCGTGAATCACTCCGAGGCAGTTATAGCAATCATTTACTGAATCAACAATAATTCGCACAGCATAAATATCATAAATTTCGTCAAAAGTGTGATTCTGAATATACATTTTGCGATAAATACCATGGACTGATTTGATTCTTCCATCTATCTGCGCATTATCAACAACACTTTTCAGACGTGCGCTTATTTTTTCAATAATAGAAGGTATTAAATCTTTGTTGATTTTTTCATTTTTTTTCAGTGTTTCGCTAATTTCATTGTATGCAACCGGATCAAGATATCTAATTGCCAAATCTTCCAGTTCTTCCTTTATTGCTCGTATACCCAAACGATGCGCAATCGGAGCATATATTTCAAGCGTTTCCAGTGCCTTATCTCTACGTTTTTGCTCGTTCATATAATTGAGAGTACGCATATTATGAAGACGATCAGCAAGTTTTATAATAATAACGCGCACATCATTAGACATAGCCATGAGCATTTTCCTTATATTTTCAGCCTGCTGTTCCTCCTTGCTTTTTACATTGACCTTTCCGAGCTTGGTTACGCCATCAACAAGGAAAGCCACTGATTCCCCAAATTGTCTGCGCACGTCATTAAGTTCAATATCTGTATCTTCAACAACATCGTGAAGTAAAGCCGCAGCAATACTATCCGAATCAATATTGAGCGAAAGAAGTATTTTCGCAACAGCAACAGGATGAATAATATACGGTTCTCCAGAAAAGCGCGTCTGCCCCTTGTGCGAATCAAGCGCCAGTTGAAACGCTTTTAATATTTTCTCTTTATCATAAGCAGGATTTTCTGATATAGCTGCATACAACTCATCAAATCCGTATCCGTATTTTTCCATGAAATACCCCTTTAAAATATCATTAAAACGGTGTTGCAAGACTGCACATTTTATTATATATCTCGGAATCCGTGAGTTTCATCTTTACTGCTTCTATTGGTAAGTCAAGTCTTCCGGATTCGGTATCTTCTATGATAACTCCAATCTGTTTCATGATTTCAACAGAAATAAGAAACTGCGCAAAATTCAGCGATGGCACATTCATTCGTATATAAAGATCTTCATAAGAATATCCCCATCCGTTAAAGTGTTTTATCCAGCGGTATACTATCGCTATATCATCGCGCTCAACGGCAATCCTGTCTATTTCTCCGTCGGAAAGATTATCTGTCATAAAATTATTGAAAAGCTGTCTGCCGGATATTATGTCATCATCATCACAAACAGAAAGTTTGATGTCTTTAATGAAAACAGATACATTCACTCTGCCATAATACTCATTTTTTTCAAGAGTTACGGCACAGTTAACAATATCGCCTCTCATAAACGGTAGATGAAATGATGAATGATTGAAATACAATGCTTGAATCGTTACGCCGTTTTTAAACAAAGTCAGCTTAACATGTTTATTTCCGCTTACAGAAGTTATATTTAAGATTTCCATTTTATATAATCCCAAAACAGGTTTTGTATTGTCTGTCCCGAATGGCTGAAATGCATTGAGTGACTCAAGCGTATTTAAATTTACAGACGCAGGATTAAGCTTAAAATCAATATCAATCTGCGGCACCGGCATATTATGGAACATCTTTTCTGCATAATCATTAACGGCAATGCGGAAATCGTCTATATTTTCTTTTTTTATAGAAAACCCTGCGGCAAGCGTATGTCCGCCAAACTGTTCAAGCAGACTGCTTGCCGATGAAAGCGCCTCAAAAATAGAAAATCCGTTGATACTTCTGCACGAACCTTTCACCGTATCATCGTCTGTTTCAGAAATAACAATACAAGGTTTACCGTATTTTTCAACAAGTTTGGAAGCTACAATTCCGCCTACTCCTGGATTCCAGCCTTTTCCACTTAAAACCAGGATACGATCATAGAGGATTTCCGGGTGTGTGTGAATATATTCATCGGCATCGTTAAACATTTCCGTTTCCACATCAATACGATCTGAATTTGCCTGTGAAATTTCTTCTGCTAATCTGACTGCCTCGTCTCCGTCTTCGGTTATGAGAAGTTTAACGGCTCTTTCAGCGCTTCCCATACGTCCGGCAGCATTAATACGCGGACAAATCCCAAAAGCGAGATTTACCGAATCAATCGTTTTACTGATCATTCCGCTCACGCCTTTGAGCGCAACAATACCAAGGCGTTTGCTGGCATTGATTTTTTTTAGCCCTTTTTTTATCAGTATCCTGTTTTCACCACAAACAGACACAACGTCTGCTATTGTTCCGATTGCCGTGAGATCCGAATATTTTTCAATAATTTCGTCCTCATCGCCATTCAAAGCGCAGACAAGCTTAAATGTGACACCTACGCCTGCCCACTCACAGTATTTGCATATAGAATCTCTTCTGTGCGGGTTTACTACGGCAACAGCATTCGGGATGAAATCAGATTGCATATGATGATCGGTTATCACTACATCTATACCGATTTCATTTGCGTAATTGACTTCGTCAGCAGCCGCTATGCCATTATCAACAGTAATAATAAGCGAAACGCCGTCCGAGTGAAAAGCATCAATTGCGGCTTTATTCAGGCCGTATCCTTCTTTATTTCGATCCGGTATGTAATATTGAACATCGCCTCCACAATCTGTTAAGTAAAGATATAACAGCGCAGTTGAAGTAATACCATCAGCGTCAAAATCACCGAAAACAGCAATTTTTTCTCCGTTATCAAGCGCAGTTCCGATACGTTCAACTGCAATATCCATATCGGGAAGCGTAAACGGATCAATGAGTTCATTTTCATCGCTGAAAAAAGCGTCGATTTCCTGCTTATCGGTAATCCCTTTTGCGGAAAGCATAATTGCGATGACTGCGTCATAACCATATTCTTCAGCGATGATATTTGCCTGGTCCCTATTATATTTCATAATATTCCATTTTTTAAATGACAACACAGCCACCTCCTACTTAAAAATCAAATAAACTTATCTGATTACTTTCAGGCAAACCTTTTAGCGCACCGCATGCATCAAGAGCCGCTATAACTGCTGATGAAACATTTGCACGCAAAGTTAAATCTTCTTTTGATACGAACTGTTTACCACCATTATCATTGGCAGCTCTGTAAAGAGATTCAGCCGCACTGAGTCCAATTCCATCAAGCGCAGAAAAGGGCAAGCGCAATTTTCCATTCTCAATCTTATATTCATTATAATGAGACTTATACAAATCAATCGGAAGAAATTCATACCCGCGGGCAAGCATTTCATTGAGCACCTGATAGCTGGTTATTTTCTTTTCAATATTTTTCGGTATGGAAGCTTTATCCGGGCTGTTTTTTATTCTCTTAGCTTCAGCAAGAGCCTGTTCAACTGCATATTTACCCTTCACAGCGGCATTCGCGTCAATCGCCTCTCCGCGAACTGTGAAATATGCCGAATAATACGCGAGCGGATGATAAATTTTATACCAGCCGATACGAAGCGCACCGATAACATAGGCTGCCGCATGTGCTTTTGGAAACATATATTTAATTTTACAGCAAGAATCAATATACCACTGTGGAACTCCGTTATCTTTCATAGCTCGAACCATTTCATCGGTGAGCTCGCCTTTTGCCGCCTTGCCTTTGCGGACAATTTCCATAATCTTAAACGCCATTTTCGGTTCAAGCCCTTTATGCATAAGCGTGGTCATAATGCTGTCTCTTGTTCCGATGACATCGGAAATTGTACATGTTCCGTTTTCAATTAAATCTTTTGCATTTCCTAGCCATACGTCCGTACCGTGGGAAAGGCCGGATATCTGGAGCAAATCGGCAAATGTTTTTGGTTTTGCGTCAATCAGCATAGATATGGTAAATGACGTTCCCATTTCCGGTATGCCAAGCGTACCGATTTCACAGCCATCAATATCTTCGGACTTAACACCGAGCGGCTCGCAACTCGTGCAAAGTTCAATGATTTTCTTATCACATATATCAACATCCATTACCGAAATACCGGTCAGAGTTTCTAAGTGCTTGCATATTGTCGGTATTTTATGACCGAGTTCATCAAGTTTAAGAATCGTGTCATGAAGTGAATTAAAATCGAAATGGGTTGTAACCATGCCGCTGTCTTTATTATTAGCAGGATACTGAATCGGTGTAAAGTCAAACACATCATATTCATCCGGCACAACAACCATGCCGCCTGGATGTTGACTCGTAGTCCGCTTAACGCCCGTACAGGCAAACTTTAGGCGTTCTTTCTCGGCTTTATTCATCGACACATTGTAATCTTCACAATAGGATTTTACAAAGCCAAACGCCGTATTTTCAGCCACCGTGCCTACTGTACCGGCTTTAAACACATGATCCGGGAAAAGCGTTTCGGTATATTTATGTATATTAGACTGATATTCATCAGAGAAATTTAAGTCAATATCAGGTTCTTTGTCACCGTCAAATCCAAGAAAGGTTTCAAACGGAATCTCATGACCGTCTCTTTTATAAGGTGTTCCGCATTCCGGACAATTTTTGGGTGGAAGATCAAAACCTGAACCTACTTCTCCATGGGTGAAAAATTCGCTGTGTTTACATTGGGGGCAGACATAGTGTGGCACGAGAGGATTAACTTCAGAGATTCCCGCCATGGTAGCAACAAAAGAAGATCCAACGCTTCCGCGCGAACCAACGAGATAACCGTTGTCATTGGATTCTTTAACGAGTTTCTGTGCAATTATATATAGAACGGCAAAGCCGTGCGTTATGATGCTGTCAAGTTCACGGTTTAGGCGTTTTTCAACAATTTCAGGTACAGGATCCCCGTAAATTTCTTTTGCTCTTTTCCAGCAGATACTTCTCAGTTCCTCGTCCGAACCTGGAATAGAAGGCGGGAAATTGCCTTTTGGAATCGGTCTTATATCTTCGCCTATCATATCTGCGATTTTATTTGTATTCGTAACAACAACTTCATAGGCACGTTCTCCAAGATAAGAAAGTTCATTAAGCATTTGTGAAGTTGTTTTAAAATAAAGCGGCGGCTGTTTTTCGGCATCACCGTAGCCCTGCCCCGCCATAATAATCATTCTGCTTTTCGCGTCTTCAGGATCAAGAAAATGAACGTCACCGGTAGCAACGGTAAGCTTACCCAGCTTATCACCGAGTTCCAATATCTTCCTGTTGATATTTCTTAAATCTTCTTCTGTATTTATGGCAAAATGCGGATTTTCTTTTCGCCTGCCCTTTTCGTTAAGTGTATATCTCTCATTACCCGTGCGAAGCATAAACTGGTTATTTCCGTCAGGCTGAATTTCAAGATAATCATAAAATGAAGCAATTTCCAAAAGCTGTTCTTCACTGTAATCGCCAGAAATAATTGCACGAATCAGTTCTCCTGCCTCACAGGCGCTCCCTATTATAAGCCCTTCTCGGTATTCTTCAATAATATGCCTCGGCAGACAGGGTCGCTTATAAAAATAATTTATATGTGAATAAGAAATGAGCTTATAAAGATTTTTCAAACCTTTTTTATTTTTCACAAGGATGATTATATGATATCTTTTGCCATCTTTGGTAAGTTTGAAATTGTTTTTATCGTCAATTTCGTATTCCCCCTCTTTCACAAGATATCCTTCAACGCCGTAAATAATTTTAATTTTACCGTTTAAAGATTCAGCCGTATTCATTGCACCCGGGAATGACTGAACAACCCCATGATCCGTTATAGCAACAGCTTTATGTCCCCATTTATACGCACGTTCTACAATATCTTTTACATCAGTCATTGCATCAAGTTCAGACATGTTTGTATGCAGATGAAGCTCAACTCTTTTTTCCTCTGCATTATCCATCCGTTCCTGTTTCTTGACAGCCGTTACCGCAATCGGAGTCAGTACATACTCTTTGGCATAATCATCATTTTTATATGTACCATAAACAAGAATTGTTTGTCCGACAAATAAACTTTCCGCAAGCTTAGCCGCTTGTGCGGAATCTCTGATAAGTTTCATGGTTACCGAGGACGTATAATCGGTAAACATAAGCGTAATAATAGTTTTTTGCATTTTATTTTTTGTAGTTATATCGTGCAAGTCGATGCTGAAAATATCGCCCCAAAGCGTGTAGGTTCCCTCTTTATCAGCTATTTTTTCCATCGAAGTCGGTGCATTTATTATTTTTCTTCCCAGTATCGGAATACCGCCGTCAATATAAATTGGTGCGGTAGGACAGAGTTCCCCTTCGGCTTTAACATCTTGAATATCATAAACTGTTTTTTTTGTAACAAGATCATTTTGCAATTCAGTTTCAGTCATTATTTTTGCGGAAGAATCGGCAATAGCAAACACCTCATTCTGCACATCCGTCGACGTTTCATTCGGAAACAACGGAATGTTCTCCTCATCGGCTTCTATTCCAGAATGATCACTGGGCATGCTTTCATCAATCTTATCATATTTCAAAAACACAACTTCATATATATCCGAAAATTCGGATTTTATAATATCTGCAAGGATATCTGCGCAGTCATTCTTAATTAAAAAATCAATATCATCGTAAACCGAAACAAGCTCAATATGTTTCCCATTAATACGTTGCATCGTTTTTTTAAAGCAATCTTCAAAAATGCGGTTACGTCTCTTGCATTCCATTAAAAGCTGAGATATATACTGCGGTATGAATAAATCCGGAGAATAAACCGGATGAATTATGACAGAAGTATTGAAAAGCTTCGCTTGAATTTCCTTTTCTGCCGCATACAGAATTTTCTTTTGTTGAAGTTTAGGAAAAGAAACTTTAAACTCCATAATGTTGTTTGCTTCATCAACGGTTATAGAAATAATTTCACCTGATGCAAGCCTATCCATAACTGCTGAATCGCTGATATATGAAAAGAAAAAATTTTTAAATAAATTGTCTGACATATTTTCTCCTATAATTTTTTAATTTCTTCAAACAGTTCGTCAATAAGCTGTGATTCGGGAACTTTCTTGATAATCGTCCCCTTTTTAAAAATAAGACCTTCGCCCTTGCCGCCGGCGATTCCAATATCAGCCTCTCTCGCTTCTCCCGGTCCGTTGACCACACAGCCCATAACAGCAACTTTAATTGGTTTGTGAACATTTTGCAGCCGCTTTTCAACCTCTGAAGCTATGCTGATTAAATCAATCTGTGTTCTTCCGCAGGTGGGGCAGCTTACAAGATAAGGTTCACTCTGATTTAATCCAACGGCTTTCAGGATATTGATCCCCGCATAGATTTCGTTCACAGGATTATCAGTGAGCGAAACGCGAATCGTATCACCGATTCCGTCACATAAAAGCGAACCGATTCCCACGGCTGATTTAATGATACCCATTTCTCTTGTGCCTGCCTCAGTAACACCTAAATGAAGCGGATAAGTACACTGCTCGGCAAGCAGTCTGTAAGCGGCAATCATATCTTTAACATTGCTTGATTTTATGGAAATAACAATATCATCAAAATCAAATTTTTCAAGAAGTTTTACGTGATACATCGCACTCTCCACCATAGCGGCAGGAGTGGGAGCACCGTATTTCTGAAGGATGTTTTTTTCAACTGAACCGGAATTCACACCTATTCTTATCGGAATAGATTTTTCCTTGCACTTTTCAACAACAGCTTTTATCCTATCATTACTTCCGATGTTTCCCGGGTTTATGCGTATCTTATCAGCACCGCGTTCCGCGCACATTAAAGCAAGCCGATAGTCAAAATGTATGTCTGCAACCACGGGGATATGCAGATTAGTCTTCAAAGCAGTTATCAGTTCCGTCGATTTAGAGTTCGGTACAGCAGTTCTGATTATTTGACAGCCTATTTTTTCAAGTTCAAGCGCCTGTCTAACATTTCCCTCAATGTCAGAGGCGGGTATGTTCAGCATGGACTGAACAGCCACGGGATTACCGCCGCCGATTGCAATATTTCCTATTTTAACTTCTTTTGATTTTCTCATAACGCATTAAAATAAATTTATAATATCATTTACCGATACTACGGCAATCAATGTGAACAGTATAAGGAAACAAACTGTATTGATAACCGCTTCGGTTTTATGTTTAAGTTTTTTCTTTGTGATTCCCTCAATCACAATCATCAGGAATTTCCCTCCGTCGAGCACTGGAAAAGGTATCAAATTGAATATACCTATATTTATTGAAATAAAGGCCATAATAAACAAAACGTTGCTTAGCCCATAAGAGGAAGCTGTATCAGCAACCGCTTTTACCGTTCCAATCGGACCGGAAAGTGCAGAAAAGCCGAACTGCCCTGTAAATAAATCATAAAAGCTGATGAATACAAGACGACCTAACGAAACACTTTCCAGAAAACCATATTTTAAAGAATTAAAAAAAGTTGGTTTTACGCCAGCAACCTGAAAATCATAAACAATTATTAAATCATTTTTTCCATATGCTTCATCGCTTTTTTGTGTTTGAAACACCACATTATCCAGCTGAATTTTCTCCCCGTTTCGTTTTACTGTAAAATCCACAATGCCATCGCTGTCACGCATCAAACCGACTTGCAAGTCGTACGAAGAAAAACAGTGCATTCCGTTAATGCTTTCAATTTGATCGCCTGCCTGCAGATATTTACTGCTGGCGGCATTATCATAAAAACCGTGAATAACGGTTGTTCCTATTAAATTTTCCGAAGAAAGCATACAACTGAGTATCAAAAAGCCAAGAATCAGATTCATAACAGCGCCTGCAGCAATAATAATCAAACGCTTCCATACTGCTTTTTTCCCGAAAGCGTTTGCATCTTCACTGTCTTCGCTCTCGCCCTCCATAGCCACATAACCACCTACAGGCAACAAGCGAAATGAGTATGCCGTATCACCCTTTATTTTAGAAATAAGTTTCGGTCCCATTCCAATTGAAAACTCATTGACTTTAACTTTAAAAATTTTAGCAAAAAGGAAATGACCGAATTCATGAATCAAAATAATAAAGGCGAAAAACAAAACAGCTATGAGAAACGGCCATACTTTGCCCCAGAGAGAAGCAATGTTCATACTCAGCAAAAAAATTAGACTCCTTATTAAATATTATTTCTCACAAATTCTCGCGACAGTTTTTCAGCTTCAAAAATATCTTGAACTGTAATCCCGTCCGTATCCGAAATATTTTCCATCGCGGCTCTTACAAGCCTTGGAATATCGAGAAATGAAATTTTTCCATCCAAAAAGAGCTTAACAGCTTCTTCATTGGCAGAATTTGCGGCAGCAGGATGCAGACCGCCTTTTGCTATTGCATCTTTACAAATATTGATACATTCAAAAGCTTGATAATCTGGTTTGTCGAAAGTAAGCTGTGAGAACTCCGACAAATCAAGTTGTTTAACCGGAGAGACATATCTTTCCGGATATGTAAGTGCATATTGAATCGGTATCCGCATATCAGGTACCCCCAATTGAGCCAAGACGGAATTATCCTGAAATTCAATCAGAGAGTGGATAATACTTTGTCGGTGAACAAGTATATCAATCTGTTCAGGTTCTACATCAAAAAGCCATTTGGCTTCTATAAATTCAAGACCTTTATTCATCATCGTGGCTGAATCAATGGTTATTTTCTGCCCCATGCTCCAGTTAGGATGTGTTAGTGCCTGGGATTTTGTGACTAATTTAAGCTCCTCATAAGTTTTACCGAAAAACGGTCCACCTGAAGCCGTGAGAATAATACGTTTAAGTGCCTCTTTCCGAGGCGAGGCCTGAAGACACTGAAAAATTGCAGAATGTTCGCTATCAACCGGAAGAATACGCACACCCTTTTCTTCAGCCGTTCTCATAACGATTTCGCCACCCGCAACCAAAGTTTCTTTATTAGCGAGGGCTATTGTCTTTCCCGCATCAATGGCAGTCAATGTGGGTATGAGACCTACCATACCGACTACAGAATTTAAAACCGTGCTACATGTTTCTTCACGGGCACACGCACAAAGGCCTTCAAATCCCGAAAGGACTTTTGTATTAGTATCTGCCAATTTTATTTTTAAATCAGCATATTTTTTTTGATCAACAACCGCCACGATATTCGGTCTGAATTCTCTTGCCTGTTTTTCAAGCAAATCGATATTTCCGTAAGTGGACATTGCAGTTATACGGTAATGATTAAACCGTGCAATATCAAGCGCCTGGGTTCCAATGGAACCGGTTGAACCAAGAAGCGATATTTTTTTCTGCATACCTTCTCCTTATGTAAGTGCAATAATATTTATGAGTATGTAAATGATAGGTGTAACATAAAGCACACTGTCAAATCTGTCAAGTATACCGCCGTGCCCCGGGAAAAAATTTCCAAAATCCTTTGCACCAAAATTGCGCTTGATTGCGGAAGCAGACAAGTCTCCAAGTATTGAAAGAGTAGCAAGGAACGGCGAAGCGACTGCAATCATCAGGCAGTTGATAACGGTTGTTTTATTATCGCCCGCAAAGGTATTATAAAGGAAATAATATGCAACACAGCATATCTCAGAAAACAATATTCCGCCAAAATATCCCTCCCATGATTTTTTTGGGCTTATATTCTTCGCCATTTTATGCTTACCGAATTTACTGCCAATGAAATATGCACCACCGTCAAAGGTCCAGCAAACGATCAAAGCATAAATGAAAATGAATACGCCATCTCCCTCAGTAAATTTTTCAAAATAATAATCAAGGCAACTGAATCTTAGCAAAAGATTTAAAGCGTAAGGTATTGCTAGTGCTCCGAAAATCATAGTAGCTGTTTTTTCAAAACGAATTGTTTTATAGTGTTCGAGTAAAGCGAAAAGCATTGCAAGAATATAAACAATTGTTGTTATCCGCCACACAATTCCCATATCGAACGGTAACTCAACTACCGTCCAGCCAAAACGTAGTGCCGCACGGTTGTATGCAGCCTCTCCGCCCATAAAAAGCGGAATGAGTCCAGCATAAATCATTGAAAATGCTATTATTGCTTTGCTTTTTATCTGCATTACGCCTGCAAGCTCATGCATACAGATTATGCCAAACACGCACAATGAAATTGGCAGTAAGGGTGTATCGTAGAAATATATAACTACCAGAGCATATACGATAGCTACTGCCGCAGTTATCAATCTTTTCTTCATAATGTCACCTACTGTTTCCTATGCGCCAAATCTCCTTTGGCGCATAGAATAATCTTTAATTGCTTTATCAATATCTTTTTTTGAAAAGTCCGGCCAAAGTATTTCATCGTACCAGAATTCAGAATAAGCAGCCTGCCAAATCATAAAATTGGAAAGCCTGTATTCTCCACTCGGTCTGATAATTAAATCCGGATCGGGCTGACCGGCAGTATAAATAGTTTTGCTTATCATTTCTTCCGTAATATCTTCCGTATTGATTTTGCCCGATTTCACTTTTTCGGCAAGCACTTTGCAGGCATAAACAATCTCCTGCCTTCCGCCGTAATTGATTGCAATATTGACGACAGCGCCTTTTTTATCAACAGACTCAGATTCAACGCGCTCCATAAGGGTCGTCAGTTCACTGTCCAGCGCACTCCTGTTCCCTATAAACTTAAGCCGCATATCAGTTTCAGTAATACGGTCAAGCGCCTCTGCAAGATAATCCTTAAAAATATTCATTATCGTTCCAACTTCTTCCTGAGAACGCTTCCAATTTTCACTTGAAAATGCGTAGAACGTCATATATTTTACGCCGATTTCGTTTAAATAATCGGCAACAGATCTAAACGTATTCGCGCCTTTTTTATGCCCTGCGGTCCGCGGAAGCCCGCGTTTCTGTGCCCATCTTCCATTGCCGTCCATTATAATTGCAATATGTTCCGGAATTGTTAGAAGTTCATTGCTCTTATTTTTCTTAAAAATACTCATAACAAATTAAACCGAAAGAATTTCTTTTTCCTTTGAATCTGAAATCTGCGCGCACTGCTCAACGTATTTATCCGTAATATCCTGAATTTTCTTTTCGCCATCTTTCATATCGTCCTCCGTAACAGACGAATCTTTTTTCATTTTTTTCAGTGTGTCCATTGCGTCTCTTCTAACAGAACGAACCGCTACCTTTGCTTCCTCTGCACGTTTAGAAATATTTTTACAAATTTCTTTACGTCTTTCCTCAGTAAGTTTTGGGAAAAGAAGACGAATGCATTTACCGTCATTCTGCGGATGAATACCAAGATCTGATTCATTAATCGCTTTTTCTATCTGTTTGAGCGTTGACACATCCCATGGAGTTATAACAAGATTGGTAGCTTCTGAGACGCTTATCTGCGCCATCTGATTTATCTGCGTTGCAATGCCGTAGTAATCAACCGTGATTCGATCAAGCACAGCGGGATTTGCTCTGCCTGCTCTGATGGCAGCGTAATCTCTTTCAAGTGAGGTAATACATTTTTTCATTCTTTCTTCCGTTTTTGCAAATAATTCTTCCATCATTTTTCTCCTTTTCAATTCTTAACAATTGTACCAATTTTTTCGCCGTTTACAGCTTTTGCAATGTTTCCTTTGCCTTCAAGATTAAAAACAAGAATTGGGAGATTGTTGTCTTTACATAATGCAAAAGCCGTACTATCCATAACTTTAAGATCTTTTTCAAGACTTTCCCTGAAAGTTAAAGAATCAAATTTGACAGCGTCAGGATAGATATTCGGATCTTTATCATAAATACCGTCAACGTTAGTTGCCTTCATTAGTATATCCGCTTGTATTTCTATACCTCTGAGTGCCGCTGTGGTGTCTGTTGAAAAATAAGGATTGCCGATTCCTCCGCCAAAAATAACAATTTTTCCAGCTTTAAGATTTGCAATGGTTTTATCATAGTAATACGTTTCGGCAAATGATTTCATTTCAGAAGCTGTTTCAGCAACAGCAGAGACGCCTATTTGCCTGAAACCGTCTGCTAAAGCCAAAGCGTTCATTACAGTTGCGAGCATACCGATATGATCGGCGGTTGTTCTACTCATGCTACCTCCGGTTCTGCCTCTCCAGAAATTTCCTCCGCCTACAACAACTGCAACCTCTACCCCGCTTTTTTTTACTTCCGCAATTGACTTGCAGGTTTCAATAATCATATCGTTATCCATTCCGATACCTTTTTCGCCTGCTAAAACCTCGCCTGAAATTTTAAGCAACACTCTTTTATATGCCATATGGTTATATCCTCCGAATATGATGTATTAATGCATAATATATTTTACTAAAAATTTCTTGAACTGTAAACATATTATAATGAAAAAATTTAAAGAAATAACCGCCGAATGGCCCAGCGGTTATATCCAATCTGATTATTTTTTGCGCGTGACGGCACACACATTATCCGATTGCGTGTAATCACTGTAACCGTTTTTGTTGTATGCGCGAACG
>CAZURV010000025.1:0-22522 GCA_964623515.1 uncultured Eubacteriales bacterium
GAGCAGCACCGGTAATCATATTTTTGATATAGTCAGCATGACCCGGGCAGTCAACGTGTGCATAGTGACGAGTATCAGTTTCGTACTCAACATGAGCTGTATTGATTGTGATACCGCGCTCTCTTTCTTCCGGAGCCTTATCGATATCAGCATAAGCTTCAAACTGTGCATAACCCTTCATTGCAAGAGTTTTTGTGATTGCAGCTGTAAGTGTTGTTTTACCATGGTCAACGTGACCAATTGTACCAATGTTAACGTGCGGCTTGTTTCTTTCAAATTTTTCTTTAGCCATTGGATTTATCCTCCTTAAGATAAATAAATTCTTTAAAATATTTGATAATTGCTTTGGTACGAAACCATATTAAATTTATTTTAACAATAAATGTTTTAAATTTCAATACCTTTTTTTATTTAATCAATCTTTTTTGGATTTTTTGCTTATTATTTCCTCGGAAATGCTCTTCGGAGCAGGATCATAGCCGTCCGGTTCCATCGTATATTGACCTCTGCCCTGTGTTTTTGAACGAAGATCGGTTGCATAACCAAACATACAGGAAAGCGGTACTCTGGCATTAATCTGTTTTGCACCGTTTCTGTCATCCATACCGGAAATTTGACCGCGGCGGGAATTTAAATCGCCGATAACATCACCCATATATTCTTCCGGAACAATAACAGCCACTTTCATCATAGGCTCAAGAATAATTGGATTGGCTTTCCTTGCTGCATCCTTAAACGCCATGGAACCTGCTATTTTAAATGCCATTTCAGATGAATCGACTTCATGATAGGAACCGTCATAAAGCGTAACTTTAACGTCAACTACATTATATCCTGCGAGAATACCGCTCTGCATTGCGCCTTGAATACCGGCATCAACAGCGGGAATATATTCTTTTGGAATTGCACCGCCGACAATCTGATTTACAAATTCATAGCCTTTTCCGATTCCGTTTTCATCCTTATTTGGTTCAATGCGGATTTTACAGTGACCGTACTGGCCTTTACCGCCTGACTGACGCGAATACTTGGTATCGGACTGGCTTTCGGATGTGATGGTTTCCTTATATGCAACCTGAGGCGCGCCTACGTTTGCTTCGACCTTAAATTCACGAAGCAGTCTGTCAACGATAATTTCAAGATGAAGTTCACCCATACCGGCGATAATGGTCTGACCGGTTTCCTCATCGGTATAAGCTTTAAACGTAGGATCTTCTTCTGCAAGTTTTGCAAGAGCGATACCCATTTTTTCCTGACCTGCTTTGGTTTTCGGTTCAATGGCAACACGGATAACAGGTTCGGGGAAATTCATGGATTCAAGAATAATCGGATGATTCTCATCGCAGAGCGTTTCACCGGTTGTGGTATTTTTCAGACCAACTGCGGCTGCAATATCTCCTGCATAACAAGTTTCTATATCCTCTCTGTGATTTGAATGCATCTGAAGAATACGACCGATTCTCTCTTTTGAACCCTTACATGAATTGTAAACGCCGGTTCCGGCATTGATAACACCTGAATAGACTCTGAAGAAGCAGATTTTACCGACAAACGGGTCTGTTGCAATCTTGAATGCAAGGGCAGCAAACGGCTCATCATCAGACGAATGTCTTTCTTCCTCTTCATCCGTGTTCGGATTTATACCCCTGATTGACGGAACGTCCGTAGGAGCCGGCATATAATCCACGATTGCATCAAGAAGCGGCTGAACACCTTTGTTACGGTAAGATGTTCCGCAGGTAATGGGAACCATTTCGTTTTCAATAGTCGCTTTGCGAATCACGCGCTTTATTTCATCAACGGTAAGTTCATCGCCGTCAAAATATTTTTCCATAAGAGCGTCATCCATGGAAGCAACGGATTCGATAAGTTCATCATGATATTTCTGCGCAATTTCTTTCATATCATCGGGGATATCTTCATCCCTGACGTCCTTGCCTAAATCATCATAATAAACCTCGGCGCGCATTGTAACAAGATCTATAATTCCCCTGAATGTATCTTCGGCGCCGATAGGAAGTTGAATCGGAACAGCATTGCATTTGAAACGTTCGCGCACCATATTCAGAACATTATAGAAATCTGCTCCCATAATATCCATTTTGTTAACGTATATCATACGAGGTACACGGTATTCGTCTGCCTGTCTCCACACAGTTTCAGACTGCGGCTCAACGCCTCCCTTAGCGCAGAGAACCGTAACAGAACCGTCAAGCACACGCAACGAACGTTGAACTTCAACCGTGAAGTCAACGTGTCCCGGAGTATCAATAATGTTGATGCGGTGCTCCTTCCAGAAACAGGTTGTTGCGGCAGAAGTGATGGTTATCCCTCTCTCCTGCTCCTGCTCCATCCAGTCCATGGTAGCTGTACCGTCATGCGTTTCACCGATTTTATGGTTTATACCGGTGTAATACAAAATTCTTTCGGTGGTAGTAGTTTTACCAGCGTCAATATGCGCCATGATACCGATATTTCTTGTCTTTTCAAGAGATACTTTTCTTGGCATATCCTACTCCCCCAATTAATATCTGTAATGTGCAAAAGCCTTGTTTGCTTCTGCCATCTTGTGTGTATCTTCTTTTTTCTTATAAGCTGCACCGGTCTGGTTGCAGGCATCCATAATTTCACCTGCAAGGCGTTCTTTCATAGTTCTTTCCGAGCGGGAACGTGCATAAGTCGTTATCCAGCGCAATCCGAGTGTCTGCCTTCTTGCAGGACGGACCTCTATGGGAACCTGATAAGTCGAACCGCCGACACGGCGTGCTTTTACTTCAAGCATAGGCATGACATTATCCATTGCCTCTTCAAAAGCTTCAAGCGGTTCTTTGCCTGTTTTTTCTTTAATAATGCTGAAAGCATCATAAACAATTTTCTGGGCAACACCCTTTTTTCCGTCAAGCATAACGAAATTGATAAGGCGTGTTACCAATTTTGAGTTATAAAGCGGATCCGGCAATACGTCCCGCTTTGCGATTTGGCCTCTACGTGGCACTTCGCTTCCCTCCTTCATAGTGATGAATTCTTCGGTACTCGAGTCAAAACCCCGCGGCACCAACGCAAAGGTAATATATAGTTACCCCTGCGAAGCTGCAAATCCATTGCATCTTTGCAAGAAGATTTTTCAGTTAAGTCTCGATACGGGCATTCAAAATTTACCCGTTTAATCGGTTAAATCCTTTTCGGATTATTTTTTAGCGGCTTTAGGACGCTTTGCGCCGTATTTGGAACGGCCTTGCATTCTATTTGTTACGCCCTGCGTATCAAGCGTACCCCTGATGATGTGATAACGCACACCGGGAAGATCCTTAACACGTCCGCCTCTGATGAGTACAACGCTGTGTTCCTGAAGATTATGACCTACACCGGGAATATAAGCGGATACTTCTATACCGTTGGTAAGACGAACTCTGGCAATTTTACGCAGTGCTGAATTCGGCTTTTTGGGTGTTGCGGTTTTAACTGCTGTGCAAACACCGCGTTTTTGCGGAGAAGCTGTATCAGTCATAACATTCTTCTTTGTGTTAAGCCCTTTGAGCAGTGCGGGAGCCTTCGCTTTCTTTTCCGATGTCTGTCTTCCGTTATGAACAAGCTGGTTAAAGGTTGGCATCTTTTATTGTTTCCTCCTTCTTATTTATTTATGATTTGGGGAGAGGGATCTCTCCCCTTAACATACTTTAATAATTCAGACAAGTTTAAGCCGGATAGGGAAAAAGGTTTTTGTATTACAGAACTGCCTTGCACCTGAATGCATCAGTATCGTTTTTCCCTTAATCGGGTTTAAACCAAATCCATACATTTATAAATCGCAAACAGCAGATATTATATCATTCCGAGATAGCATTTGTCAATCCCTGAAGTTTTTTGAGAAGATTATCCTCAATTTCCTCGTTCTCGTCATTATAGACCTGAATTTCTTCCATTCCGACCTTGGAATAGCACTTCATACCTGTGCCTGCCGGAATCAAATTGCCGATGATAACATTTTCTTTCAAACCGATAAGCGGATCAACCTTGCCTTTGATGGCTGCGTCCGTAAGAACACGGGTTGTTTCCTGGAATGAAGCAGCGCTGAGGAAAGAATCGGTTGCAAGAGAAGCTTTTGTAATACCGAGCAAAACGGGTTCTGCCGAAGCGGGAACCAAATCGGTTTCTCCGGCTTTGACTCTTTTTTCGATTTCGTCGTTTGCGCTATAAAATTCACCGCGATCAATCTGCGTTCCCGGCAAAAGGTTTGTTGAACCTGCATCGGTAATTTTTACCTTGCGCATCATCTGGCGCACGATAACCTCTATATGCTTATCATTGATATCAACACCCTGCTGACGGTAGTTCTTCTGAACTTCATCAATCAGGTAGTTGTAAACAGCGTCTTCACCAAGGATTTCAAGCACGTCTGACGGATTTTTTGAGCCGAGCGTAAGCGCATCTCCCTTCTTGACTTCCCTGCCTTCAGTCATATCCTGATGAAGCCTTGCTCCATACGGAATAAGATAACTCTTTACCTCGCCTGTTTCATCATTTGTGATAACGGCGTGCTGCGCTTTTTTTATCTCTTGAAATGAAAGCTTACCGTCTATTTCCGAAATAATTGCAAGCGTTTTCGGTTTTCTGGCCTCAAACAATTCCTCAACACGGGGAAGACCCTGTGTAATATCGGCAACGGAAGCAACACCGCCGGTATGGAAGGTTCTCATTGTAAGCTGCGTACCGGGCTCACCGATTGATTGCGCGGCTATTGTTCCTACCGCTTCACCAACGCTTACGCGCGAACCGGTTGCAAGGTTTGAACCGTAACATTTCATACACACGCCTGATTTTGACTTACAAGTGAGCAGAGAACGTATTTTCGCACTTGTTACGCCAGCGTCGCAGATTCTCTTTGCGTCATCGTGCGTAATAATTCTGTCGGTATCCATAATCACTTCACCGTCAATAACGATAGGTTCCGAAAGGTAGCGCCCGGTAAGACGTTCTTCAAGCGATTCAATCACACGGTGTCCGTCATAAATACTTGTAATTTCAAATCCGTGGTCGCATCCGCAGTCTTCTTCGCGAACGATAACCTCCTGCGATACGTCTACAAGCCGGCGGGTAAGGTAACCCGAGTTTGCTGTACGAAGCGCTGTATCGGCAAGACCTTTGCGCGCGCCGCGCGATGAAATGAAATATTCTATAACATTAAGTCCCTCTCGATAATTGGATCGGATAGGAACTTCGATGGTTTTACCAGAAGTATTGGCGATAAGTCCGCGCATACCTGCAAGCTGTCTTAACTGTGAATCAGATCCGCGGGCACCTGAATCAACCATCATATAAATGGGGTTTGGATTCTTCGCATTTTCCTCTGCAAAGTTAACTGAAAGCGCTTTTGATACCTTTTCGGTACATTCTTCCCAGCACTTGATAACCTGATTGGATCTTTCTTCATTGCTCATAAATCCGCGGTTATAATTGATGTTTATGTGATCTATTTTCTTTTCGGTTTCAGCAAGAAGCTCGGCTTTCTGCGGAGGAATAATAGCATCACATACCGCAACGGTTGTTCCCGAAATCGTGGAATATTTATATCCTTGCTCTTTAATTTTGTCCAGCACACTGGAAGTTATCTGAACGCCATGCGTTTTAATGCATGCGTTTATAATCTTTCCGAGCGTTTTCTTTGTAACAAGAAAATCAACCTCCAAATCAAAAAGATTATCGGGATTGGATCTGTCCACAAATCCCAAATCCTGCGGAATCGGCTGATTGAATATCAGCTTTCCGATTGTTGTGGTTATAATTTTAGATTTTTTAACACCGTTTATTTCTTTGGTTATACGAACGCGGCACATGGAATGAAGCCCCTGTTCACCTTCTTCGTAAGCCATAATCGCTTCATCCATACTGCGGTACATTCTGTAAACCGTATGCTCATTTCCGTCCTCGTCAACCTCGGTTTTCGGCGAGCCGGGTTCACCGTCCTGCACCATAGTGAGATAGTATGAACCGATAATCATATCCTGCGTGGGAACTGCTACGGGTTTGCCGTCCGACGGCTTAAGGAGGTTGTTCGCAGCAAGCATCAGGAATCTTGCCTCCGCCTGCGCCTCCGCGGAAAGCGGAAGATGAACAGCCATCTGGTCTCCGTCAAAGTCAGCATTGAACGCTGTACAAACAAGCGGATGAAGTTTAATCGCCTTACCCTCAACAAGCACCGGCTCAAACGCCTGAATACCGAGGCGGTGAAGCGTCGGGGCACGATTCAGCATAACAGGATGATCTTTTATTACTACATCAAGCGCATCCCAAACTTCGGGATTTGCTCTTTCAACTTTTTTACGCGCCGATTTTATGTTGCTGGCAACATCTGTTTCAACAAGGCGTTTCATAACGAACGGCTTGAACAGTTCAAGTGCCATTTCCTTAGGAAGTCCGCACTGATAAATTTTAAGTTCCGGACCTACTACGATAACCGAACGACCTGAATAGTCCACACGCTTTCCGAGAAGATTCTGACGGAATCTCCCCTGCTTACCTTTAAGCATATCGGAAAGTGATTTCAGTGCACGGTTGTTCGGACCTGTAACCGGTCTCCCGCGCCTGCCATTGTCAATCAGAGCGTCAACAGCTTCCTGAAGCATTCTCTTTTCATTCCTGATAATAATTTCGGGAGCGCCGAGTTCAAGCAACTTCTTCAAACGGTTATTTCTGTTGATAACCCTGCGGTACAAATCGTTCAAATCCGATGTTGCAAATCTGCCGCCGTCAAGCTGCACCATAGGGCGGATATCGGGAGGGATAACCGGAATCACATCCAGAATCATCCATTCCGGCTTATTTCCGCTTTGAAGAAATGCTTCAACAACTTCCAGTCTCTTTGCAATACGCAGTTTCTTCTGACCTGTCGCTGTTTCAAGTTCCTCACGCAGTTCATCGTTAAGCTGCTGCACATCAATAGCCTGCAACAGTTCTTTAACAGCTTCGGCACCCATGCCGGCTCTAAATGCATCCTCATACTTCTCACGCATATCCTGATATTCTTTTTCATCAAGCACCTGCGTTTTTTCAAGCGGCGTGTCGCCCGGATCGATTACGATATATCTTGAGAAATAAAGCACCTTTTCAAGAAGTCGGGGTGAAATATCAATCATAAGCCCTATTCTTGACGGAATACCCTTGAAATACCAAATATGAGATACGGGAGCCGCAAGGTTTATATGCCCCATTCTTTCTCTGCGGACTTTTGACCTCGTTACTTCAACACCGCATCTTTCACATATTTTGCCTTTATATCGTATTCTCTGATATTTACCGCAGTGGCACTCCCAATCTTTCTGCGGCCCGAAAATCCTTTCACAGAACAATCCGTCCGGCTCAGGCTTAAGGGTACGGTAATTTATGGTTTCGGGCTTCGTAACCTCGCCGCGAGACCAGTTTCTGATCTGTTCCGGTGAAGCAAGCCCTATTTTTATTGAATCAAATGAAATGTTATTTTCCATTGCGAACCTCTTTCCTAAAATTAGTAAGCCTTTTCTAAACTAAAGCGAACTTATTATTCAAACAAATCTTCCGTATCCTCGGAAATATTAAATATATCCTGTTCTTCGTTTTCTGTTCCGTAACCTTCGGCGCCGCTGAAATCTTTAACGTTTTCTTCATGGAAAATCTGTTCTTCCTCCGCGGGCTGTTCTCCGCCTTTCGGAACGAAATCATCGTCAAAGGTCTGTTTAAGGTCGATTTCGTGTTTTTCTCTATCCAGCACTTTTACGTCAAGACCGAGAGCCTGAAGCTCTTTAACAAGCACTTTAAACGACTCCGGAATGCCGGGTTGCGGAATATTCTCGCCCTTAACAATGGCTTCATATGTTTTTACACGACCTACAACGTCATCGGATTTAACCGTCAAAATTTCCTGAAGCGTGTATGCGGCACCGTAAGCTTCAAGCGCCCAAACTTCCATCTCGCCGAAACGCTGTCCGCCGAACTGCGCTTTACCGCCGAGAGGTTGCTGGGTTACCAGCGAATACGGTCCGGTTGAACGCGCATGAATTTTATCGTCAACAAGATGATGGAGCTTGAGGAAATACATATACCCGACAGTAATGGGATTATCGAATTTTTTACCTGTACGTCCGTCATAAACAGTAACCTTACCGTCTTCATTGTAAAGCTCGGGATGTCCTTCTTCTCCTCTGTCTTTCTTCTCTTGTTCAATCTGTTTTGCAGATTTAAGGCATTCCCTTATGTCAGCTTCATGCGCGCCGTCGAACACAGGCGTCATAATCTTCCAGCCGAGCGCTTTTGCCGCATATCCGAGATGCACTTCAAGCACCTGACCGATATTCATTCGGGACGGTACGCCAAGAGGATTCAGGCAGATGTCAAGCGGTCTTCCGTCCGGCAGGAAAGGCATATCTTCTTGGGGAAGGATTCTTGAAACAACGCCCTTATTCCCATGACGTCCTGCCATTTTATCGCCAACCTGTATTTTCCTTTTTTGCGCGATATAGCATCTTACAATCTTATTTACACCGGGATTCAGTTCATCACAATTTTCTCTGGTGAATACCTGAACATCTACAATGATTCCGTATTCACCATGCGGCACGCGCAGAGACGTATCGCGAACTTCTTTTGATTTCTCGCCGAAAATCGAACGCAGAAGCCTTTCTTCCGGTGTTTGATCCGTTTGTCCCTTAGGCGTGACTTTCCCGACAAGAATATCTCCTGAATGAACTTCGGCGCCGATTCTGATAATGCCATCTTCATCAAGATCTTTCAAAGCATCTTCTCCGACGTTCGGTATATCCCTTGTGATTTCTTCCGGTCCGAGTTTCGTTTCTCTGGTTTCCACCTCATATTCTTCAATATGAATCGAGGTATATATATCTTCTTTTACAACTCTTTCATTAAGAAGAACGGCATCCTCATAGTTGTAGCCTTCCCATGTCATAAATCCGATTAGCGCGTTTTTACCGAGAGAGATTTCGCCGCTTGAAGTTGCAGGACCGTCTGCAATAACCTGATGGTCTTCCACTTCATCGCCTATATATACAATTGGGCGCTGATTGATGCAGGTGCCCTGGTTAGATCTGCCGTACTTAATAAGATCATATACATCAAGCTCACCGTTTTTGGCGCGGATTGTGATTTTGTCTGCACAGCACTGCACAACCGTTCCGGCGCGTTTTGAAACAACGGTTACCCCCGAATCGACCGCAGCTTTATATTCCATACCGGTACCGACAATCGGCGCTTCGGTTTTAAGCAGCGGAACCGCCTGCCTCTGCATGTTTGAACCCATAAGCGCACGGTTGGCGTCATCATTTTCAAGGAAGGGAATCATCGCTGTAGCAACCGATACCACCATTCTCGGAGAAACGTCCATATAATCAACTTTGGACGCCGGAACTTCAATAAACTCATCCCTGTGTCTTGCAACAACTTTTGAATTCTTGAATTTGCCGTTTTCGTCAAGCGGTTCGTTTGCCTGTGCAACCACATAATCGTCTTCAACATAAGCAGTCATATATTCATACGAATCAAGCACCTTGCCGGTTTCTTTATCGACCGGTCTGAAAGGCGCTTCGATAAATCCGTATTCATTTATCCTTGCGAATGTTGCAATATAGGATATCAAACCGATGTTCGGACCTTCCGGAGTTTCAATGGGACACATTCTGCCGTAATGGCTGTAATGTACATCGCGCACTTCAAATCCGGCCCTGTCTCTCGAAAGGCCGCCCGGTCCGAGAGCTGACAGTCTTCTCTTATGTGTAAGTTCCGCAAGCGGATTGTTCTGATCCATAAACTGCGAAAGCGGAGATGAGCCGAAAAATTCTTTGATTGCCGCAGAAACCGGCTTAACATTCACCAAATCTTTCGGTGTAATTTCGTCCTTATCCTGCGTCTGCGTTGTCATTCTCTCGCGAACGACTCTTTCCATTCTTGAAAAGCCGATGCGAATCTGATTTTGGAGAAGTTCTCCCACGCAACGAATTCTTCTGTTGCCGAGATGATCGATATCATCGGTTGAACCGATTCCGTTCTCAAGACAGTTGATATAGTTAATGGAAGCAAAAATGTCATCCACTACAATGTGCTTCGGGATAAGTTCGTCGCATCTTGCTACAAGTGCATTCCTGAGGGCTTCTTCATCCTCTCCGCATTCTTCAATAATTTCGGCAAGCACTCTGAAAGAAACTTTTTCATTTACGCCGTCTCTTTTCAGGCTGTTTACAAAAGCAGTAAAATCTTTCCCAAAAATATTGCCAAGGCATACTGCAAGGTCAACCATACCGTTGGAAATAACCTTTACTTCTCTGCCGTCCATATCTACATACGCTTCGCTGACGCCGGCGTTTTCAATCTCCAGCGCAAGCTTTTTATCTACAGTTTCACCTGCATCCGCCATAATCTCGCCCGTAAGCGGATTCGCAATCATTCTTGCAAGTTTTTGATTCTTAATTCTGTCTGATATGGCGAATTTCATGTTATATTTATATCTGCCTACTCTTGAAAGGTCATATCTATGCACATCAAAAAGCAAACCGTCCAGATGCGCCTGCGCCGTTTCGAGCTGCGGCGGCTCGCCGGGACGAAGCTTCTTATAAACTTCAAGGAGTGCTTCCTCCGAATTCTTTGTGCCGTCCTTTTCAATAGTTGCTTCAAGTTTTTTATCTTCACCGAAAAATTCTCGGATTTCTTCATCCGAACCAATGCCGAGCGCACGGATAAAAGTTGTGATTGGAATTTTTCTGGTTTTATCAATACGAACATAGAAAATATCATTTTGGTCGGTTTCATACTCAAGCCATGCTCCCCTGTTTGGAATAATCTGGTTTGAATAAAGTTCTTTACCGGTATTATCATAAGTCATTGCGTAATAAGCACCGGGAGAACGTACAAGCTGAGAAACGATAACCCTCTCCGCACCGTTGATAACAAATGTGCCGGCAGGTGTCATAAGCGGGAAATCACCGAGATAAATCTCCGACTCCTTGATTTCTCCCGTCTCCTTATTCTGCAGACGACAATTAACGCGCAGGGGTGCGGCATATGTTGATTTGCGCAACTTGCATTCTTGAATGGAATACTTTGACTTATCATCAAGATGAAAGCCCGTAAAATCAAGCACTAAATTGCCTGTGAAATCAGTTATTTCAGCCATATCCCTGAAAACTTCGCGCAGACCTTCGGTGCAGAACCATTCATAAGAGTTCTTCTGTACTTCAATGAGATTCGGCATTTCCATAACTTCATTGATTTTACCGAAATTCTTTCTGACATTGGTTCCGAGTTTAATGTCTTTAACATCGACCATTGGTTTAACCACTCCATTTCTATTTCGTAAACTTTATTGATATTGATTCCGCCGAAAATCAGTGGCGAACAACTATTTATATATAAAATATATATAAACAGACAATAATTAAATATTATATCACTTTTTATTTTATTGTCAATAAAAAATTTAGAAGTAAAAAAAATAAAATTTTATAAATTGAAAAAATTTCATTTTTTGTTAAATTTTAAGAAAATATTTTTGTGCAAAACAGAGAAATTTTAAATGATATTTTATTAAAAAATGACATATTTTTTAAAAATTAAGGTTTTTTCTCAAAAAAATAGATTTTTTTGGGGTTCTATTTAATCTATTTATCCACGAATCCGTGTGTTTCTTTAAATTTGCAAAAAAGCATAAATCTATCCGATTGGAAGATAAATCGAACTTTTGTATTCTACGGATATTCCTCCTATCTATAATGTTATTTAATAATTATATATTACTGTATAAAACGGTATAGATTTTTATAGATTTTTGGGAGATAAGTATATAAGAAAAAATAAAATCGGACACCCTCTTTGTGATATGCACCCCAAAAGTTGTCTGACTTTTGGGGTGCATATCATGTTAAAGGATGTCTGATTTGACAAACTTTTTATTTATTGCAATTTGCTAAAACCATCAAGCAAAAACGGTTGCACTTTTAAATCGGAGCAGTGCTCTATCAAGCTCGCTTGAAACGGGATTGCGAACGATTGTAACCTACGCAGGGAACGCTCGCTCCTCAGGGTTTCAGCGGAAGATCATCACTCCCACTGAAATTCTGAAATGACCCCGCCGCCTAAGAGGCCGGAGACATCGACGAATAGGTTATATATCCGCATTCATATAATCCTTTAGTTTTTTAAGGCGGGACGGATGACGCAGTTTCCTGAGCGCTTTTGCTTCAATCTGGCGGATTCTCTCCCTTGTAACGTCAAACTTTTTCCCGACTTCTTCAAGGGTTTTCGGCTGGCCGTCATCAAGCCCGAACCGCATTTTAAGAACGCTCTCCTCTCTCGGTGTAAGCGTTTTAAGAACTGCCGCTAAATCGCTTTTCAAAGCTTCCATTGTTGCCGATTCAGCCGGTGAAAGCGAGCTCTCATCCGGAATAAAATCACCCAAATGACTGTCCTCCTCTTCTCCTATCGGAGTTTCGAGAGAAACCGGTTCCTGCGCCACACGCATAATTTCCCTGACTTTATCCGCCGGCATATTCAGCCGTTCCGCAACTTCTTCCGGAGTCGGGTCCTTTCCGTTTTCGTGCAGAAGCTGGCTTGTTGCTTTTTTTACCTTATTTATCGTTTCAACCATATGAACCGGTATTCTGATTGTTCGTGCCTGATCCGCAATGGCGCGGGTGATAGCCTGCCTAATCCACCATGTAGCATAGGTGGAAAACTTAAATCCCTTTGTATAATCAAACTTATCAGCGGCTTTAATCAGACCGAGATTGCCTTCTTGAATCAAATCAAGGAACTGCATTCCCCTGCCCACATATCTCTTGGCAATAGATACAACAAGGCGCAGATTCGCTTCCGCAAGTCTCTGCTTAGCCGTTTCGTCATTATTCGCAATACGTATTGCAAGATCAATCTCTTCCTCGGGAGTCAGAAGCTGAACTTTTCCGATTTCTTTTAAATAAACTTTTACAGGGTCATCCATATTGCTTTCCATATCGGATACGGGAGCGGTTTCTCCCTCGTTGCTTTTTTTAGCGGGCGTATCTATATCTTCCGAAATGTCTTCTATACTGTCGCTGAGCAAATCGTCAATGATTTCAATTTTATAAATTTCTATGCAGTCCCAGAAGTTTTCGAGATCAAGTTCCTCATCCATTATTGCGTCAATTTCCTGACTGGTAAGTTTACCCTTAGCCCTGCCCTTTTCTATCAAAGCTTTCGCATTGGCCGGCAATTTTGCAAATCGGGTATTGCTTAAATCAAAATTATCATCGCCCGTTTTACCATACTCCTCCTGTACGGACGCTTTTGTATCTATTTTCTCCTGCGCCTGAACTTCGCTGTTTTTTACATCCTTCGCAACTGCCTCCTCCGTATTTTTTACGGTTGATAGCCTTTTTTCGGCAGTCTGTGCTTTTTTCTCCTCCACGAACAGTAACCTTCCTTTTCATAGTATAGTGACGTTTCCGCAATACGCGGATTTATGCGCCGATTCAATGATGCTGTGTGCTTTCGACCGGCATCATTCGTTATGAAACATTTTTCTGAAATCATCATCGCTTAATGACGAAAAATCGGGTTTATTCAATTTAAGCTTTTCCTCTTTAAGCGCAGTTATGCTTTCAAGCAATTCTTCCCGACAGTTTTTAAGCTCTTTACCGACAACTTCAAGCCCGGACAGACAGCCGAGTTCATCTTCGGTTAAATCCGCCGAAAGAAGGGTAAGCGTAATCTCTCTTTCGCTCTGCTCGGATTTTTGAATGATTTTAGAATAAATGTTTTTATTAAAAGCAGTTACAAAATCTTCTTCTTCAAGCTCTGAACGGACTGTTTTGATTAAATCCTGATGAGCTATTATAACTGCAATTATTCTTTCTTCCGCAAGAGCCGCCCTTCGATAACGGGCTTTTTCGGGATTAAATCTGTCTTTTCTGTCCGCCATACGCATAATTTTATGCTCCATGTTTTTTTTGGCAGCTCTGCTCTTTTTCCTGACATTGCGCTCTATCTCGTTCATGATAACATCGCGTGAAACACCCGTATCCTGTGAAACAGACGAAGCGTATATATCTCTTTTAATAGAATCAACGCTTGCAAGCATTTTTGCAACTTCGGCTATATACTCCGCTTTTTGTGCATTGGATTTCAAATCATATTGCTTTTTTAATTCGATAATCTTATATTCAACATCGTTTGAAGCGCCCTCAAGCAAACCTTTGAATCTTTCTGCACCGAATTTCCTTATGAATTCATCCGGATCTTTTGCTCCCTCGAAATTCAAAACGCGTACGTTCAGTCCCGCTTCGTTAAACATTTTTATCGCCTTATCCACAGCGTTTCTGCCCGCTTCGTCCGAATCCTGTGAAAGAACAATTTCGGATGTATACCTTGAAATAACGCGCACCTGATCCGGCGTGAGAGCCGTTCCGCAACACGCAACCGCATTTTTAAATCCTGCCTGGTGCAGAGCAATCGCGTCCATATATCCTTCACAGAGGATTAAATAATCAGATGCGCTTCCCTTTGCAAAATTCAAGCCAAACAGTTCTTTTGTTTTTTTATAAACAAGCGTATCCGATGTATTTATATATTTGGGCTTTGAATCGTCCAGAACGCGTCCACCGAAGGCAACCACATTGCCCCTCAAATCTATAATCGGCACGATAACCCTGTTTCGGAAATTATCGTAATAATTCCCTTTTGAGCTTCTGCGCGCAAGGTTCGCCGAAAATATCTCTTCATTTGTAAAATGCTGTGTATGAAGATAATCTATCAGCGTATTCCATCCGTCCGGCGCATAGCCGAGTCCGAAATGCTTTATCGTTTCAAACGTTATACCCCTGTTTAGAAAATAGGAGAGCGCATGCTTGTTGTTTTCATCAACAAGCTGACGGAAAAAAAACTTTGCGGCGGTTTTATTCATCTCATAAATTCTGCGCCGTTTTTTAGCCATGGAATCATCGTAATCCCGATCGGGTATTTGAAGTCCGCTTCTGTCCGCAAGAAGCTTAACGCTTTCCATATAATCCAGATTTTCGATTTTTCTTACAAAAGTGATAACATCGCCGCCTACCCCACATCCAAAACAATAAAATGACTGCGTATCGGGATAAACCACAAAAGACGGTGTTTTTTCATTATGAAATGGGCACAGCCCTTTAAGCGTTCTTCCCGCACGTTTCAAATGAACATAAGGGGAAATTACGCCTTCAATATCATTCCTTGCTCTGAGTTCTTCGAGAAAACTATCGCTGAATGCCAAAACACCGCCGTCCTTTCATCATATTTTATATCGTAATATTCCAGACATCAAAGCCTGTCCCATCCTAAAGGGATAAAAATGCGCGAGAACGTTTCAATGGCATATCCGTCGGTCATACCGGCGATGTAATCGCAGACTGCCCTTTCAATACCTTCCGTTTCGGCAATGGTTTCAAATTCGTTGGGAAGTTCTTCGGGATATTGACAGAAATACCCGTAAAGCTCTTGAATCAGTTTAACCGCTTTGGTTTCTTCACTCTTACACTCCGGATTAAGATAAACCCGTTCAAACATAAAGCTGTGTAGTTCATCGAAAACAGCTTTCGATGGTTCATCCATTTTTATATTGTCCGCACTGTTCTTAACCACGCTTGTAACAAACGCATTGATACGCTTTGAAGTTGTATCTCCCAGAAGAATCCGTGCATCGGAAGGTAAATCGTCTTCTGTGATGATACCTGCGCGCATTGCATCGTCTATATCGTGATTTATGTATGCGATTCTGTCCGCTATACGCACAACACGCCCCTCAAGGGTTTTTGCCTGCGGTCCTTTTGTATGGTGCAAAATACCATCCCGCACTTCAAGTGTAAGATTCAGTCCCTGTCCGTTTTTTTCAATCAAATCCGTAACCCTTACGCTCTGTTCATAATGTCTGAAGCCATCGGGATAAACAGCGTCAAGCGCCCGTTCCCCCGCATGTCCGAAAGGCGTATGCCCTAAATCATGAGCCATGGCGATTGCCTCGGTTAAATCTTCATTTAAGAACAGCGCCCTTGAAATCGTTCTTGCTATCTGTGCAACCTCCAGCGTATGCGTAAGCCTTGTCCGATAATGATCGCCTTCGGGAGAAAGGAAAACCTGTGTTTTATGTTTCAGCCTGCGGAAAGATTTTGAATGAATGACCCTGTCCCGGTCACGCTGATAACAGGTTCTGAAATCATCGGCCGGTTCCGGGCGCAGTCTTCCCTCCGAATCGGCTGACAGCGAGGCTCTGCCGCATAAAATAAGTTTTTCGTTTTCTTCGATTTGCTCTCTGACTGTTTTCACGGCACTATCTTCCTTTATATAATACGAAATTTTTGTATAAAACTACTCTTTTTTTAAATAACTTTTTAGGTATTTTCCTGTATAGGAACGTCCGCAACAAGCAACTTTTTCGGGAGTACCAGAAACAACGATTTTTCCTCCGTCGTCTCCGCCTTCCGGGCCGAGATCGATAATATAATCGGCGGTTTTAATAACGTCTAAATTATGTTCTATAACAAGCACCGTGTTTCCTTCGTCAACCAGCCGTTGCAAAATACGAATAAGTCTTTTCACATCATCGGTATGAAGCCCCGTTGTGGGTTCGTCCAGAATATAAAATGTATTCCCGGTTGACAACTTTAAAAGCTCGGTTGCAAGCTTAACTCTCTGCGCTTCTCCGCCCGAAAGCGTTGTTGCAGGCTGACCGATTTTTATATATCCGAGCCCTACGTCAAAAAGCGTTTGAAGCTTTCGCACAATATTCGGAACTGCGCTGAAAAATTCAAGTCCTTCCTCAACCGTCATTTCAAGCACATCGTAAATACTTTTCCCTTTATACTTCACATCCAGCGTATCTCGGTTGTACCTTTTTCCCCCGCATACCTCGCATGGAACATACACATCTGCCAAAAAGTGCATTTCTATTTTTTTGATGCCATCTCCCTGACACGCTTCGCACCTGCCTCCCTTTACATTGAAAGAAAATCTTGACGCGCTGTATCCGCGCGCCTTTGAAAGTTCTGTTTTTGAATACAACTCTCTGATATCGGAAAAAACGCCTGTATAGGTTGCGGGATTCGACCTGGGGGTCCTGCCTATCGGAGACTGCGTAATATCAATAACCTTATCGAGATTTTCCAAACCGGTTATTTCTTTGAAGCTTCCTTCGCGTTTTCGCGCGTTGTTCAAAGTATTGGCAAGATGCCTGTAAAGGACTTCATTGATAAGACTCGATTTGCCCGAACCGGACACACCCGTTACTGCAATAAATTCTCCGAGCGGGATTTCAACATTCACGTTTTTCAGATTATTTTGTTTTGCTCCGGCAATTCTCAGGAATTTTCCATTACCTGTTCTTCTCTTTTCGGGAATATCAATTTTTTTGGTGCCGGCAAGATACGCGCCGGTTAAGGATTCGCCGCAGTTCATAATTTCTTCGGGAGTTCCGGCGCATATCAAATGTCCTCCGTGAATGCCTGCGCCCGGACCTATATCCACGATATAATCGGCGTTGCGCATCGTTTCTTCGTCATGCTCAACAATAATCAGCGTATTTCCCAAATCACGCAGATGTTTCAGCGTTTCAATAAGTTTTGCGTTATCGCGCTGATGTAGACCTATACTCGGTTCATCTAAAATATAAAGAACACCCGTAAGAGATGAGCCTATCTGCGTAGCAAGACGTATCCTCTGACTTTCACCGCCTGAAAGCGTTCCGCTTGATCTTGAAAGCGTAAGATACCCCAACCCTACGGAATTTAAAAAATTCAGCCTTTCTTTTATCTCTTTTATAATCGGAACCGCAATGACTTTTTCCGTTTCGGTCAATGCAAGCCCGTCAAAAAATTCCATCGCTCCGATTATGCTTTTTTCGCACAGCTCCCATATATTGATTCCGCCTACCGTTACGGACAGACTCTCCGGTTTCAGCCTGCGACCCCCGCACTCGGAACATTTACCGATGCGCATATATTTTTCAATTTCCTGATGCACGATATCACTGTTGCTCTCATTATACCGCCTTTCGAGATTCCTGACTATACCCTCAAAATCGGTCATATAAGTTCCGCTTCCGTAAGCAGTGGTTCTTTTCATCTTCATTTTTTCGCCGTTTGTTCCGTAAAGGAGCGCATGATATGCTTCGCCGGGCAAATCCTTTATCGGCGTATCAAGTGTAAAACCGTATTTTTCAGCGAGCGCATTATAATACATTTTCGCTATCTCTCCGCTACTGATATTCCAGCCGCTTGCAATGATTGCACCTTCGTTTATGGAAAGTTTCTTGTCTTTAAACAACAAATCGGGATCTATTTCCGAATATATTCCGAGCCCCGAACATTTTGGGCATGCGCCGAAAGGATTATTGAATGAAAACATACGCGGCGTAAGCTCGTCAATATTAACGTTATGCTCCGGGCATGCGTAAGAGAGCGAAAAAGCCATTTCTTCTCCGCCGATTACATCGATAACCACCATATTTTCGGAAAGCTTTACGGCAGTTTCAATGCTGTCTGCCAGCCTTGCACGGATTTCACGGTTTACAACAAGACGATCAACAATGACCTCAATATTATGCTTCTTATTTTTCTCTATTTTAATTTTTTCTGACAAATCATAAATAATCCCGTCAATACGCACACGTACATAACCGGATTTGGAAAATTCCTTAAATTCTTTGGCATACTCGCCCTTTCTTCCGCGCACAACAGGCGCAAGAACCTGAATCTTGGTGTTTTCCTTCAAGCTCAAGATCTTGTCGGTTATCTGATCTACCGTCTGCCTTTCAATCGGTCTGCCGCATACCGGGCAGTGCGGTATTCCTATGCGGGCGTACAGTAACCTCAGATAATCATAAATTTCGGTGGTTGTACCCACGGTTGAACGCGGATTTTTAGATGTTGTTTTCTGGTCAATAGAAATGGCAGGACTTAACCCTTCAATATAATCCACATCCGGCTTGTCCATCTGCCCTAAAAACTGCCTTGCATAGCTTGAAAGGCTTTCAACATATCTGCGCTGTCCTTCTGCATAGATCGTATCAAAGGCAAGGCTTGATTTTCCCGAACCAGAAAGACCGGTAAACACCACAAGGCTATCCCTCGGAATACGGACATCTATATTCTTTAAATTGTTCTCTCTTGCACCCTTAACGAATAAATCTTTCTGCATTATTTTCTTTTGCCTTTTCTGAGTTTTTCTATTCTGTCTCTCAAATAAGCGGCATGTTCAAACTCAAGAATCTTTGCCGCCGCCTTCATCTCTTTTGTAAGCTGTGCTATCAGCAGTTCGCGCTCTTTAGGGCTGAGTTTCTTTTCCGGTTTATTATCAAGATTGGCCTTGCCCGAAGATATTTCAAGCACTTCACGGACACCCTTACTGATGGTTTTCGGGACAATACCGTGCTGTTTGTTATACTCCGCCTGTTTTTTACGCCTGCGCTCTGTTTCACGGATTGCGTTTTCCATACTGCGTGTAACAGAGTCGGCGTACATAATAACCTGTCCGTTCACATTTCTCGCCGCTCTTCCAATTGTTTGAATCAACGACGTTTCACTGCGCAGGAAGCCCTCTTTATCTGCATCCAGTATCGCCACAAGGCTGACCTCGGGAATATCAAGCCCCTCGCGCAATAAATTTATGCCTACAAGCACATTGAATTCACCAAGCCTTAAATCACGGATAAGCTCCATACGCTCGATGGTATCCACGTCATAATGCATATAACGCACTTTTATATCCACATTTTCAAGATATTCGGTTAAATCCTCCGCCATTTTTTTTGTAAGCGTTGTTATCAGAACACGTTCACCGCGTTTTGTGCGCTCGTTAATCTCACCGATTAAATCGTCAATCTGTCCTTCAGTCGGTTTCACGATAATCTCGGGATCAAGCAGACCAGTAGGTCTTATAACCTGCTCTGCAATCCGCGCGCTGTGTTCACGTTCAAAATCACCGGGCGTAGCGCTTGTAAAAATAATCTGATGAACATGCTCATAAAATTCATCAAATCTTAAAGGTCTATTATCAAGTGCAGACGGAAGCCTGAAACCGAAATTAACAAGATTTTCTTTCCTGGAACGGTCTCCACCGTACATTCCCCTGACCTGCGGCAGCGTTACATGGCTTTCATCAACGAACATAAGAAAATCATCCGGGAAGAAATCAAGCAGTGTAAACGGAACTGCCCCCGGCTCTCTTCCTGACAACACACGGGAATAGTTTTCAATCCCCTTGCACACTCCCGTTTCCCGGAGCATTTCAATATCATACTCCGTGCGTTCTTTTATTCTCTGTGCTTCAATCAGTTTTCCCCTGTTCTGAAAATATTGAATCCTTTCTAACATTTCGCTATAAATATCACGAATCCCCGATTCCATTTTGTCTTTCGATATAACATAATGCGAAGCAGGATAAATGGCAACATGACTGACAACGTTTTTAATTTCGCCCGTCACAGTATTGATTTCGCTTATCCTGTCTATCTCATCACCAAAGAATTCAACCCTTACCGCATAATCGGTGGAATAAACAGGGAATATCTCCACAACATCTCCGCGCACACGGAATTTATTGCGCTCAAAAGAAATATCATTGCGCTCATACTGAATTTCCACCAGTTTCTTTATCAGTTCGTCTCGTTTTTTCTGCATACCGATTCTTAGTGAAATCACCATATGGCGGTAATCATACGGACTGCCCAAAGAATAAATGCAAGAAACCGAAGCCACAATGATAACATCATTTCTCTCGCTCAGAGCAGACGTTGCCGAATGGCGGAGCTTGTCAATTTCATCGTTTATCGAACTGTCTTTTTCAATATAGGTATCTGTGCTCGGAACATATGCTTCCGGCTGATAATAGTCATAATAACTAACGAAATATTCAACTGCATTTTCGGGGAAAAACTCTTTAAATTCAGAACAGAGCTGAGCGGCAAGTGTTTTATTGTGCGCTAAAATAAGGGTAGGTTTGTTGACCTGCGCAATAATATTCGCCATAGTAAACGTTTTGCCGGAACCTGTTACGCCCAGCAAAGTCTGTTCTTTCAAACCCTGTTTCACGCCGTCCGCAAGTTCCCTTATGGCCTGCGGCTGATCGCCTGTCGGTTTATAATTGCTTACAAGTTTAAAATCCAACTATTCAACCTCTGAAAATATGACTGATCGAATCCTGATTTGACAGCTAAAAATAAATATAATATAATTAAAAATATTAAGAAAAATATTATACATCAAAACGAAAAGTTTTTCAACCAAATAATTAACAATATGAGAAGTTTTGAAATCAAAGATAACGATGCAAATCAAAGACTGGACAAATTCATTGCCAAGGCAGCCCCGAAGCTGCCGAAAAATTTGCTTTACAAATACATAAGAAAAAAAAGGATAAAACTGAACGGCAAAAAAGCAGAAATCTCCGCACGACTAAAAGCCGGAGACGTTGTTGATATGTACATCAACGATGCATTTTTTGAAAACATAAAAAAGAACTATGATTTTTTAAAAGCCGGGAAAGATATTGATATAATTTACGAAGATGAAAATCTAATTATATCTGACAAAAAGCCGGGTATTCTCTGCCACCCAGACAAAGGCGAATATTCTGATACACAGATAGGCAGACTGCAAAGATATTTGTATGAAAAAGGTGAATATGACCCTGACAAGGAAAGCACCTTTACGCCTGCTCTGGCTAACAGAATTGACCGCAACACCGGCGGAATCGTAATTTGTGCCAAAAACGCTGAAGCACTGCGAATACTGAATGATAAAATCAAAGCAAGGGAAATAAACAAATATTATATCTGCATCGTATGCGGGAAAATGCCGAAAAACGAAGATACGCTTGAAGCGTGGCTTTCAAAAAACGAAAATCAAAACAAGGTAATCGTAAAGCAAAACAACTTTACAGGAGCAAGGAAAATTAAAACAAAATACAAAGTTATCAGAGAAAGCGAACACTTTTCTCTTTTGGAAATTGATTTGCTCACCGGCAGAACACATCAGATAAGAGCCCATATGGCATTTGCGGGACATCCGCTTCTAGGCGACGGAAAATACGGAAATATTAAAATAAACCGCCGTTTTGGCATACATAAACAGGCGCTTTATGCATATAGGATTTATTTTGATTTTAAATCTCCCGCAGGTTCTCTTGAATACCTGAACGGCAAATCGTTTGAAGTAAGTAAATTCCCGATTCTGAAACAATTTGATGAATTATAAATTTTACGCAACGGAACACTGTGAATAAGAGCTTTCACACTTTTTTCAACAAACGGCCTATCCGTCGAAGCAAAGGACAGCGTCAGCTATTTGAAAGAGCATTGAGGAATTTATCTCTTCGCCGAATCCGAAAATAAAGCCTGCCGCTTTAAGACGGCAAACAATCTTTGCCTAAATTTCAATCGGAGCAGTGCTCCATCAAGCTCGCTTGAAACGGGGCTTGCGAACGATTGCAACCGGCGCAGGGAGCGTTCGCTCCTCAGGGTTTCAGCGGGAGATTGTCACTCCTACTGAAA
>CAZURV010000026.1:0-18524 GCA_964623515.1 uncultured Eubacteriales bacterium
GCTCCGGAGACCGTCTATTGTGAGCGGTTTTTCTGTTTTTTGTCACCGCTTTTATCAAATTATATAAGCCGAGCGTGAAAATACACGCTCGGCTTATATAATATAGATGTATTTAATAGAAAACAGACGGATATTTGTTCATCTTAATTATATCAATATCCCAGTGCTTCATCAATTAAAATTACTTCAAATTTACCTGTCATTGGGGTTTCCCACAAAACAGAAAGTCCTCTGCAAATTCTTTCCGGACTTTTACAGTCATAACATTTAGCACCTTTAACTGCGCAAGGCGTTTTTACACCTAACCTTTTTGCATTTAAAGGCGAAGCTGTATTTCTGGCACGATATAATGCGCTTTCATAATCTTTTGCAAGTTTGTTCTTGCCGACTATTAGATATACTTTTTGATGACCGTATAAAATAGAAGCGATTCGATTGCAATTCCCGTCGATGTTAATGATTTCGCCCGTTTCGGCTAATCCGTTTACCGAAGATATATATATCATTGCTTCACTTGCCGAAAATTGTATTTCTTTGCTCGTTTTTTCTTTCGGTAACCTCCAGTGCCAAAATACAGTATTGTGGCTTTGAAGTTTTTCAAACAACCCGATTTGTTCAAGTGTTATTGAACCACCGAACCCAACGGTTTGCTTATCAATTTGCATATCCAGATATTTTACAGCTTCTGAAGCGGTTTCAAAACTGGTTACAATATATCCTTTCTTTTTTAAGTTTTTTGCTACAGTAGAAAAATCCATTGTTTTTATCCTCCCATTTGGCTTAAACTTAATCATCATTCACAAACAGTTCTTCAATGGAAACATTTAGAATTTTAGATATATAATAAATTTCGCGGTCCGTTGCCATTCTTATTTGTCCTTCAAGCTTGGAGTAGCTTGTAGGATTGATATCTATTCCCATAATTTGAAGCTTTGAGATAAAATCTTTTTGCTTTAATCCTTGTTCTTTTCTTAGTTTTTCTATATTTTTGCCAACCATATTTAAATTGCCGTATTCTTTTTTTCTTATTTTCATAGTCAGTACCCCTATAATTCTTCTATATTAGAATTATATTTCAAAAAATGTCTGCCAATATTCCGTACAAGAATTATGCAAATATAGGCAAAGCCGAGCGTGCATTTGACGCTCGGCTTTGCCGTGGTTTTGCTTATGCATAACGCGTATGTTTTTTATTGTTATATAACCTATTCGCCATTGTCCCGCCTCTTAGCGGCGGGGTCCGTTCCAGAATTTCAGTGGGAGTCCCGCTGAAAGCCTGAGGAGCTAACGCTCCCTGCGCAGGTTGCAATCGTTCGCAAGCCCCGTTTCAAGCGAGCTTGATGGAGGACTGCTCCGATTGAAATGGAGTGTCTATAATATGGACTGTAAAAATTGTTTAAGCCTGGGATCTTTCGGATGATTGAAAATTTCATCCGGCGTGCCTTCTTCGGCTATCACTCCGTCAGCCATAAATATGATTCTGTCTGCAACCTCGCGCGCAAAACCCATTTCGTGTGTAACGCAAATCATAGTCATACCTTCATCGGCAAGCTTTTTCATAACATTGAGAACACCGCCGACAAGTTCTGGATCAAGCGCAGATGTAGGTTCATCAAACAGCATTATATCAGGCTCCATTGCAAGAGCACGCGCTATAGCAACCCTTTGCTGCTGTCCGCCTGAGAGGGAACTCGGAAAAGCGTCAAATTTATCATCAAGTCCAACCATAGTGAGCAGTTCTTTTGCTTTTGCTTCTGCTTCTTCCTTTGGAATTCCCTTAACTTTCATCGGAGCTATCATACAGTTCTGCAAAGCTGTTTTGTGAGGAAAAAGATTGAATCTTTGAAAAACCATACCCATTTTTGTGAGGATTTCGGTTTTTTCTTTTTTCGGGAGTTTGAATTTGCTTCCGGGTGTTTTATCTTCAAAAAGTTTATCCTCAACGTAAATTTTGCCGCCGGTTATAATTTCAAGGTCGTTGAGAGAACGCAGATACGTGGATTTCCCAGCGCCTGACAATCCTAAAATAACAATAACTTCACCTTTTTCAACGGTAAGGTTAATATCTTTAAGTACTTCATTGTCTCCGAATGATTTTTGAAGATGCTCTGTTTTTATCATTGACATATAAATACCTCCTTACCTTTGCTGTTCGTATTTTGAGAAATTTTTCTCCACTTTGTTAAATACAGCGGTGAAAATTCCGGTGAATATAAGATAAATAATCATTGCCGGTATGTAAACGAGAGGGGAGGCACTACTCATAGCAATCTGCTTTGTTTGGAAAGTTAAATCGGTAAGAGAAATCATAGCTACAAGAGATGTATCTTTGAGCACCATAATAAATTCGTTTCCTACACCGGGGATTGCCGTTCTTACAGCTTGCGGAATCACGATGAGGCGCATGGTCTGCGCGTAGGAAAGGCCTAATGCCTTTGCCGCTTCAAACTGACCGTAATCAATGCTTTGAATTGCTGCACGTATAATTTCCGCAAGATAAGCAGCAGTGTTCATCATAAATGCAATCCATGCCGCAAGGAATCTGCTTTTAATATTCAGTGCGGGGGAAATCATCGGCAATGTGTAATAGAGGAAGAATAACTGCATAAGAAGCGGAGTTCCTCTGAAGAAGAAAACATATGCCTGGCATATCTGCTTTAATACAGGAATATGACTCATTTTGCCGAGTGCAAGAAATACGCTGAATATAAGTCCTGCAAGAACCGATAAAACAGACAGCGCAAGTGTTACACCCGAAGCATTAATCAGAGACGGCATCCATCCCATTATTTTTTCTAAAATTTCCAAGTTTCTCACCCCTAAATAAAATGACGGCGGCATACCAAATCATATTACCGCCGTTTAAATCAACTTATGAATTTTTTTATGCAGCCGTTACGATTTCAAGGCAGTTTGCAACATAAGGCTCAGTCATATTGTAGTTCTCCTGACGTTCGGGCGTGATTGATATTGCAGCCATTCCCAAATCATATGAGCCCTTATCAAGGCCGGAGAATATTGCGTCAAATGTAACGCTTACAAATTCAACCTTAACTCCGAGAAGTTCTCCGATTGCTTTTGCAAAGTCCACATCAAAGCCTTTATATGTTGTGCCGTCATCATCAACATATTCCATAGGCGGATAGCTGATTTCTGACCCAACCTGAAGGACTCCGTCTTTGATGAGATATTTCAGAGCAGATGTGTCAAGTTCCGGTGCTTCTTTCACGTTTCTGATGGAAGTGTCAGTATAACCTTCCACCTGACCGAAGTTATCTTTTGCAATTTTTTCGATTGTGCCGTTGTAATAAAGCGTGTCAATTGCATCTTCGATAAGTTCAGTGAGCGCATCGTTGCCTTTCTTAAGGCAGATTCCCATAGGCTCTGCTTCAGGACTCATCCAAGCATTTTTAAATTGATCGTTTCCGTTCGTGTAGTAAGCGGCAACAACACTGTCCGTGAGCACGGCATCTACACGGCCGAACTTAAGATCGTCAAAGCACTGCGTAACGGATTCATAAGGCTGATATTCAATGTTGTAGCCTTGTTCGTTGAGTTCTTTGATTTTGTCTTCAGACGTTGTGCCGGTTTGAACGGCTACTTTTTTGCCTTTAAGGTCTTCAAGCGAAGAGATAGTTGCTTTTTCCGTTTCTTTTCCGCATCCTGCGAAGCAGGTTATAACAAGTACCGCAGCGAGAAGCAGGCTTATTATTTTTGTCATTTTCATTTTTGTAGTCCTCCTGAAAGATTCGCAATATGTATTTGGTCAATTTTCTTTGACTGTACTAACAGTTTATACCAAAAAAAGAAGAATGTCAACACAAAATATTCAGTTTTAATGAATATATCCACATTTAAGTGCTAAAATAGCGTAGAAAAATGAATATTTATGCATAAATTCATAAAAATATTCGCTCGGTTCGTTGTTTTGCACAAAGACGGACCGCCCAATATTCTTATATATGTAAAAACTCACAAAATCTATTATTTATACAATACGAAATATGCGTAGGTTCAGGCGATTTATAAGAGCTTTTTTCCGTTATTTAACAAGCAAAGGACGCATTAATTATCCGGGAAATCAGAGGGGATAATAGCCCTCTGATTTTAGAAAGGAAGATGCCCCTTTAAAGGCGGAAACATCCTTGCTGTAAGTATTGAATATCGTAATAATAATCGTCCGTTAAAATCCCGAGGAGTTGACGCTTTCTGTGGAACTGAACTCTGCCGAAGGCATTGCTCCATCAGGGGGAAGCAAAGTTTTTCTCCGATTTTGTTTCACTCTTTCCTGTGAAAACAGTTGACTGCGACTCATATTTTTGTTACAATAATAATCAAATAATATAATATTAATGTTGAAGGAACTAAAATTGGAAAATCTATTTCAGAAAAAATATACAGAGCCATCTATGGAGTTTCAGTTGTTTTCGGCGACAGATGATGTTTTAAGTATCAGTGATGATGATAACGATGTTGTAGATCCGTTTGACAACTGATTTTCAAAAGTACGGGATATTGTTAAATTATATTGGCTTTTTGGGAGAAGATTTGATATGAACAAAACAAAATTATTCAGTGTATTTATTGCTTTGTTGGCTGTTGCATTAACCATGCCGTTTGTATTATCCGGTTGCAAAAAGGATACAGATAAGAATGCGTCCGAAAAAGGAACGGTTGTTATTTCTGAGGATGAATATGGCGTAGAGCAAGATGATAATGTTGTAGAAGATCCTTTTTCCGACTGGGATGAGGATACAACTTCTGCTAAAACAACTGCTTCTTCAAAAACCGGAGGAGGAACAACTTCCGGAACAGCTTCCGGAACAACTTCATCTGCAAAATCGGGCGAAACGTCAAAAAGCAGTAAAACGACAACGTCAAAAAAGCAGACGACTGCTTCTAAAACGACAAAACAAAAAACAAGTACAACGAATAAGAATACCCCGACAGAGACAGATGATGACCTTTGGACAGGTTATTACTAATATTATAGAAAAGCAGACGGATAGCCGCCTGCTTTATTGGTAAAAGGAGAAAAACAGACGCAGTTCTGATTTGCTTGTTGCAAGCCGGATTCTTGCTGTATACGGAGTGAGTTATGCCTTTATATAAAATGGCCGGTCTTATTATGGATATTGATTTCAAATATGAATATGGTAGAAAACGCTGTGCAGAATACGAATATAACGGTTCGGAAACTCCTGATTTCGGTGTCAGTGTGAGCGATGCGGAAATCAAAGAAATGATGCAGAAAGACGGATGTGATTTTCCTCCTGCTTATTATGAGTCGCTTTGCGTTTATAAAAATATCTGTTGTCAGGCGCTCGCATACGAATGTATGTTTATGCATTGCTCAGCACTTTCGTATGTTGGGAACGGCGTGCTTTTCACAGCTCCCAGCGGAACAGGAAAATCAACGCATTCAGCGCTTTGGAGGCGCTGTTTTGGCAGCAAGGTGCAGATGGTTAACGATGATAAACCGTTGCTACGCAGAAAAAACGGGGTTTTTTATGTCTGCGGCACACCGTGGGACGGCAAGCATCATTTAAGCACAAATATTGAAGTGCCTGTAAAAGCGATTGTTATTTTAAAAAGAGATACACATAATCATATTGAAAAGGCTTCCGGTAAATCCGCTGTGTATACCGTGCTGAATCAGACGGTTCGTCCTTCCCGGCCCGAACTTATGTTCAGAGTTATGGAACTTACAGACAAACTTCTCAGCGGCGTTCCGGTTTATGAAATGGGATGTAATATATCGGATGATGCTGTTTTCACCGCGTTCAGAACGCTCAAGGAGAATTTTGAATGAAAATAAAACCGGGATTTATTTTAAGAGAAGTAAACGGAATGCAGGTTGCGGTTGCAGTAGGAGACAGAGCGCTTGAATTTAACGGAATCATCACACTTAACGATACAGGCGCTTTTATATGGGAATGCCTTGAAAAAGAAACCACGCAGGAAGAGATAACGGATAAAATGCTTCAGGCTTACGATACGGATTTTGAAACGGCTTCCGCCGGTGTTGAAAAAATCCTATTAAAACTGAGAGAAGCTGGAATACTTGATGAAGAATGATTATAAATATCTGCTGAATAAAAACGGCGTTATCAGTTTTACTCCGGGTGGAGAAAGTATGTGGCCGTTCATAAAAAACAAGACAACTACTGTGATTATCGTAAAGCCCGAAAGTGAGCTGAAAAAGTATGATGTTGCTTTTTATGAAACATCGGCCGGCAGATCGGTTCTCCATCGCGTAATGTCTGCAGATAAAGATTCCTATGATATGTGCGGGGACGGCAACAGCGTATATGAGAAAAATATTCCAAAATCAGCGGTTTTCGGCATTCTTAAGGGATTTTACAGAAAAGAGAAATATATTGACTGCGAGAAAAATTTTCTTTATAAATTATGCGTGAGAATTTGGTGTTCCTCTCTTTTCTTCAGAAAGGCGATATTGAAACTGCACCGCATAAAAATCAGCAGATAAGTTCTTTTATCTGACTGCATATATGTATTGAAAACTGCGGGCGCATTTCGGAGTATATCCTGAATGCGTCTGTTATTTTAAAGTAATTTCAGTGTCGGTGTAACCCGAATTAACAAACGGAATCTGAAAGGATCGGCAAAATGTTATCTGTTTCCGTAATTTTATATCTTTCTTGACTATCAAAATATAATATATTATAATTTATTAAGTACGTTAAATACGGATGATATGATTCAGTGAGGCGCTATGCGCATATGCAGCGTGAATATACTTCCGCTGAAAATCAAGCGTAAATCGCGGCTTACGGGCATGCAAATCCATGTATATATTCCGTAATCTAAAGGGAGTTAAAATAAATATATGTTTACACAATTTTTGCAGGATTATAATCTTTCGGTATTAATTGAAAGTATTAAGAGGAAGTTAATTTGGATCATTGCGGCGGCTGTTATTTGCGCCGGTATTGTATATTATTACGCTTCGGCAAATAGTGTGGATTATTATACATCTTATGTAACGCTTTATGTTTCAACTCTGGGAACAGGGAGCAATTCAAATTCCAGCGGAACAGCTACAGAGAGCAAAGAGTTTGGTTCCTCTACAAGTCTTGCATCCACTTACAGAGTGATTCTCAGCGAGAGATCTGTTGCGTCCCTTGCCAATGAAAAGCTCTCCAAATACAGCAAATCAGATGATCAGTTGAACAGCGCGACAACTATTTCCGTTATGGAAGATACACAGCTTATTAAAATCAGTGTAACTTCAAGCGATGCTAATTTTTCCTGTGATGCATGTAAAGCCTATTCGGATATAGCTCCGACTGTTCTGGAGAATATCCTTAACGGCGGTTCGGTGAAGGTTATAACGGAACCTAAGGTTGCAACTTCTCCGGAAGCCCAGAATTATAAAATGTATGCGCTTTACGGCGGGGTTGCAGGTCTCGGCGTGTCGCTCATAATTGTAATTATTATGTTTGCGGTTGATAATACGATGAAATCAAGTGAGGAAATATCCTCAAAATACGGAATTAAGGTATGGGCGGAGATTCCTTCTTTCGGTATAAAAACCAAAACCAGGCAGAGGAACTCAAATATCAATGATTCAAGGGAGAAAATCATTAACTCCGAAACGCCGTTTTTGGTAATTGAGGCCTATAAAACAGCAAGAACCAATATGGCGCATACCTTAGCGGATATAAATACTGACCGCGGATGTGCTGTCATTATGACAAGCTTTGAACCGAGCGCAGGTAAGTCGCTCACAAGTGCAAATATGGCCATCACAATGGCGAAAAGAGACCGTAAAGTGTTGCTCCTAGATGCCGATATGAGAAAGCCCATGCAGCATAAGCTGTTTGATATTCCGAACGACAAAGGCCTTTCTTCGGTGCTTACCGGTAAAGAGTCTCCCGCACAGTGTATTTTCAGGTTGCAGGAAAATCTCCATATCATGCCTTCCGGGAAAATCCCGCCGAACCCGTCTGAACTCATTGATTCAAGCGTCATGCTGGATTTAATAGAAGCGATGGAACAGGTTTACGATTATATTATTATCGATACTCCGCCTGTTGGTATGGTTACGGATGCTTCCGCGCTTGCGCCGAAGATTGATGGCGTATGTCTTATAGCAAGGCAGAAATCCACATCAAGTTCAGAGTTCCATCGTGCAATTGAAGAGCTTTCCAAAGTGGAAGCTTCCGTTATCGGTGCGATTTTCACGGACGTAAGCGGATATTCAAAAACTTACGGCAGTTACAGATACAGAAACGGCTATCGTTACAGATATAAGTACAGGTACGATAATTATGAGTATAAAGAAAAGGATACCCCAGAATTTGAAAGCGTTTCGGATTTGGCGGATGATGTGCAGCCGAGCGGGAGGAAAAGAATTCACCGAAAACTGAAAAAGGCCGAGCAGGCACAGTCGGACGTTTCGGATAATCAAGCTGTTTCCGGCAAAAATCAGGATGATTAAATGGGGTTGGAATTATGTACCGCAAAGTATTTAAGCGTTTATTTGATATTCTTTTATCGGGTATAGCTTTGCTTGTACTCAGTTGGTTGTTTGCTTTGATTGCAATTGCGGTCAGAGCAACAATGGGCTCTCCCGTAATATTCAGGCAGGAGCGTCCGGGTAAAAACGGTAAAGTATTCACAATATATAAGTTCAGGACAATGTCGGATAAAAGAGATGAATACGGAGAACTTCTTCCGGATGAATACAGAATAACCGGGTTTGGAAATTTTCTCAGGGCTTCGAGTTTTGATGAGCTCCCGGAGCTTTACAATATCTTTAAAGGCGATATGTCCATTATCGGTCCGCGTCCTTTGCTTACGGAATATCTTCCGCTCTATAATGAAAAACAAAAACACAGGCATGACGTAAGACCGGGGCTTACGGGTCTTGCACAGATAAATGGGCGCAACGCGCTGTCCTGGGAGGATAAATTTGCGCTTGATGTGGAATATGTTGAAAATTTAACGTTTTTAAATGATGTAACAATATTTCTTAAAACGATTGTAAACGTTTTGAAGCGTGACGGGATAAATAACGACAGCGCGGCGACTATGTATAAATTCACCGGAAACAACGGCGAGGCAGAGAGAGTAAATGAATAAAAATGTAATTATTGCAGGTTCCGGGGGACACGGAAAAATCGTGGCTGATATTGTTTTGAAAAATAAAGATATAGTTGCCGGATTTCTTGATGATTCCGGAAAATCTCCCGCCGGTTTTGATTATCTCGGAAAAATTGAGGATTATAAAAAATACGGCGGGTGTAGTTTTATAATCGCTGTTGGGAATAATGCCCTTCGCAAGGAATTAAGTGAAAGAATGAAGGGCGCGCAGTGGTACACCGCGATTCATCCTTGTGCCTCCGTATCTGAAATTGATGTAACAATAGGACAAGGAACGGTTATCGGTGCATATGCCGTTGTAGGCCCCGGCGCGGTCATAGGCAAACATTCCATCATCAATACGGCTGCTGATGTTGAGCATGATTGTAAAGTTGGGGATTTTACACATATTTCTCCGAACGGTACGCTGTGCGGCACGGTTTGTGTCGGAAGTTTTTGCCACATAGGGGCAGGTGCGGTAATTATAAATAATATATCCGTGTGTAGCGGGGTAACGCTCGGTGCGGGCGGTGTTTTGGTTAAAAGCATATCTGAGAAGGGAACTTATGCCGGTGTTCCGGCGGAGAAACTGAAATGAGAATATTGATTTTAGCTAATTTCAGTGTGGGGCTTTATAAATTCCGCAAAGAACTTATAAAGCATTTTTTAGATGATGGAAATAAAGTTACCATTGCCTTGCCGGACGGTGAATTTGTGAGCGAACTTCAGGATATGGGATGTGATTTTATTCATACTCCGATGGAAAGGCGTGGTATCAATCCGTTTAGAGATTTATCCCTCGTTTTTTTATACAGGCGTATTGTAAAATCTGTGAAACCCGATTATGTAATTACATATACCGTAAAACCGAATATTTACGGCGGAATTGTATGCGCACACAAAAGAATTCCATATATTATGAATATTACCGGACTTGGAACTGCTTTTCAGAAAAAGGGTTTTATCCGTTCTCTCGTAACTTTTATGTATAAAGCCGCGGCTAAAAAAGCCCGGAAAATCATATTTGAAAATTCCGGGAATATGAGCGTTTTCATCAACAAAGGAATAACCGATAAAACGCATTCCGTGCTGAATCCCGGTGCGGGCGTGAATATTGAGGAATACGCGTTTGAAGCGTATCCCGAAAGAGACGAAATCCGTTTTCTGTTTATCGGAAGAATTATGAAAGAAAAAGGCGTGGACGAGCTGTTTGCCGCCGCCGAAAAAATAAAAAAAGAATACGATGATGTTTATTTTGATGTGGTCGGTCCGCTTGAGGATGATTATAAAAATCGGATCGATGAATTAACGAAAAGAGGCATTATCTGTTATTACGGTTATCGGAGTGATGTAAAACCTTTTATCAAAAATGCGTCATGCTTCGTTCTTCCGAGCTGGCACGAAGGTATGGCAAATACAAATCTTGAATCTGCCGCTATGGGAAGGCCTGTTATCACCAGCAACATTCACGGCTGTCTTGAAGCGGTCGAGGACGGCGTGTCGGGATATCTTTCACAGCCGCATGACGCTGACGATTTGTACCAAAAACTTGTGGCGTTTATCAGCCTTCCTCAGGAACAAAAGGTTTTGATGGGCAAGGCTTCCAGAATGCATATAGAAAATAATTTTGATAAAAAAATTGTTGTTGAAAGAACATCTCGTCTTTTATATTAAAGCTTCAAAGAGGTTTGGTCTATTTATGGAAGAAAAAATTTCATTAAAAGATATTCAAGATGCAGAGCTTGAAATATTAAAATACGTTCATAATTTTTGTGTAAAGAATAATTTAAGGTATTCTCTTGCTTACGGTACTTTGCTTGGCGCAGTGCGCCATAAGGGATTTATTCCGTGGGATGATGATATTGATATTTGTATGCCTCGCGAAGATTATGACAGATTCCTTGAACTTTGGGAAGATAATGACGATTACATTTTGATGAATAAAAGAACAAACCATGATTTCAGTCAGAACTTCACAAAAATAAAGAAAAACCATACCACTTTTCTGCAGGAAGAAGATAGACTGAAAAGTTACCATAAAGGAATATTTCTTGATATATTCCCGGGAGAAAGAGCTGCCGGCGGAAAAACAGCAAACAAAATTCAGTATATATACTGCGCCTTGGATCTCCTTTTTTCAAGGGAATTCAGGAGCGGTACAGGTGGGTTAATCGGAATAACAGAGAAAATACTGTTGGGCATCACAACACACTCTTTAAGGATAAAACTATTGCCGAAAATTCAAAAAAAAATCAGCAAATATAACGGCAATCACAAGCTAAATTGGTTTTTCCCGAGTACTATAGAGGGTTGTGGAAAAAAAAGGTATAAAAAGTCTGATTTGTTTGACAATCTATTAACCGTAAAATTTGTTGATTCGGAATTTTATGCGTGTTCTGATTATGATTCGTATTTAACCAGCTCTTATGGTGATTATATGCAGCTTCCGCCGGAGCAGGACAGGGTTTGGACCCATAGCCCGATTTGTATTAATTTGGAACATAATTATGAAGAAATTGTTTCACAGGAGCCGTTGCATGTTCTTCAAGTGATAGGTTCGATGAACATTGGCGGTGCAGAATCTATGATTATGAATTATTATCGTCATATTGACCGAAGCAAAGTGCAGTTTGATTTTGTTGAAAATACGGAGAAGCGCGCCGTTTACGATGATGAAATAGAAGAATTGGGCGGAAAGATTTATTACTGTCCCCATTTTAAAGGCTATAACTATTTTTCTTACAGAAAATGGTGGCAGAACTTTTTTAAAGCGCATAAAGAATACAGAATCATGCACGGTCATATCGGAAGCTGTGCGGCAATCTATCTTGCGCAGGCTAAGAAAAACGGATTGACTGCAATCGCGCACAGCCATAGTGAGTGTTTTGAAAATTGTTTAAAAGGAATACAGTACCGCTTGTTCTCCTATCCTACCAGATATATTGCCGATTATTTTTTCGGCTGTTCTCAAAATGCGCTTGTGAGCCGTTACGGCCAAAAAATCAGTGAATCCGATAATTCCTATGTGATTTTTAATGCAGTGGATATTCAGAAGTTTCAGTTTAACGAAACAAACCGTGCGCAGATAAGAGATAAATATAATCTAATCGGCAAAACTGTTATCGGGCACGTTGCAAGATTTTTTCCTGTAAAGAATCATACGTTTTTGATTGATGTTTTCAGCGTTCTTCATAAAATGCATCCCGATACCGTCCTTATGCTTTTCGGTACAGGGGAAACGGAAGATATGATAAAATCAAAAGTCAGGGAACTGGGGATAGAATCATCCGTTATATTTATGGGTGCCGTTGCCGATGTGAATATGTATTTAAGTGCTCTTGATTTATTTATTCTTCCGTCTGTTTATGAGGGACTGCCGGTTTCCGTAATCGAGGCGCAGGCAAACAGCCTGCCTTGCCTTTTATCTGATGCGATAAGCAAGGATTGCGCCATAACAGACTCGGTGTTTTTTTTACCGCTTGATGCAGACAAAAAAGAATGGGCGGAAAAAATGTATAAGCTTGCAAAAATGCCGCGCAGGGATAATGCGGACGCTGTTGCGCAGGCGGGATATGACATAAAAACAAAGGCCGAATGGCTTAAACAATTTTATCTTGATTTATGTGATTGATGGAAATGATGAAGAAGAATGCATTACAGTCGAAAGGACCTATAAAGGATTTGATCATTTAAAGCGATAGCGGCTGTGCTGGTCGTTTATACACCACTGTGAAAAAATGTGTTTTAATCGAATGGATACGTTCTTTGGTTGAAGCCTGGTTTTTACCGATTAAAATACTTATTTGCCTTGTTACGCTTACAGCACTGTTTTTAATTATTAAAAGATCAACAATAAAGCTTCTTAATTAACTTAATTAACGGATGATGGTTTATCCCTGTTTGGCGTAAACCATGGAGGAAAAATGAAAACTCCCACTCTTACTGTTTTCACACCTGCTTATAACAGGGGATATTGCATTAACAAATGCTATCAAAGTCTTTGCAGGCAGACCTGCAAGGATTTTGAATGGCTTGTTGTTGACGACGGTTCCTCCGACAATACAGCTGAACTGATCAAAGAGTGGCAGGGCAGGGACAACGGCTTCAAAATCAGATATATCTATAAAGAAAATGGCGGTATGCATACGGCGCACAATACCGCTTATGAAAATATTGAAACCGAACTGAATGTTTGTATCGATAGTGATGATTATATGCCAGATGATGCAGTAGAAAAGATATTGAACTGTTGGGTAGATTGCGGAAGTAAAAAATATGCAGGGATTATTGCTCTTGATGTAACAATTGACGGCAAGGTAATCGGAACAAAACTGCCGGATAATGAAAAAAGTATAGCTACAACTGAGTTTTATCGAAGGGGCGGTAAGGGTGATAAAAAGTTTATTTACCGTACAGATATTATAAATGCCTATCCTTCATATCCTGAATTTGAAGGTGAAAAGTATGTATCTTTGGGATATAAATACAACCGTATCAGCTGTGATTATGAAATGATAATACTAAATGAGCCGGTTTGTGTGGTGGAATATCAAACTGACGGTTCCAGCACAAATATGTTTAAACAGTATTTGAAAAATCCACAGGGTTTTGCGTTTATTCGTAAAGAGCAGATGCGCCTTGCCGTTAGCCTCAGAGAAAAATTTCATGCCTGCATTCATTATGTTTCAAGTTCAATATTTATGAAGAATAAAAAATTTATATCCGAAAGCCCGGAAAAACTGCTGACCTTTCTGGCGATTCCTTTCGGCGCCGCGCTCACGCTTTATATAAAATATAAATCACGAGGCTATATGAAGGTTGAAGGTGCCTCCTTATGAAATATTTTGTGCTTACAATAGTATCTACATATATTTTAGGTCTTGTTTGCGAGCAGTTCAGGAACAGTAAAAATCTTACATTAAGCAAACTGAACCGTTGCGGGATGTCTTTTTTAATGTTTGCTTTAATTTGCACGATTCTGATTTACATCAGCGGAATAAGGCATCAGAATTTCGCAGATACAGGTTCTTATATTGTCAACCTGTTGCTTTTTGACGGAGATTCTCTTAAAGACTGCTGGGATGTATTGTCCTGGGATGAAAACAATGCCTTTTATGCTTTGAGTGATGCCTACAAAGTTCTTTTCGGTTATAATCAGCAGACCTATTTGACGCTCACTGCCGTTTTCTTAATAACACCCATAATGTTCGTCTACTATAAAAACCATCTTTCAATGGAGCTTGCTTCTTTGATTTTTATCTCCTGTGGTTCTTGGGTGGCAACGATGAACGGAATGAAACAGTTTGCGGCGGCGGTCATCCTTTTCGTGTCTTTTCCGCTTATTTATAAGAAAAAGTGGTATATTTACTTTCCGCTGATTCTGATATTTACTATGCAGTTTCACCGCTCGTCGGTTATCTTTATTTTTATATACATTCTGTGTAATATAAAAACGGATAAAATGCCGTATATAATCCTTCTGCTCGGAATGCTGCTGTTTATCTCATATCCGGTAACAGGTTCACTAATATCGGACTTGCTGGAAGGGAGTTCTTATCAGCACTATTCTACAAGTGTATCGTTTGGCGGAGAAGGTTCAAACCCGATGCGTGTAATCATAGCGACCGTGCCGTTCCTGATGGGAATATTCTGTAAAAAGTCAATACAACCGCACGAGAAATATTATAATATTGTTATGTGCATGGAGGCATGCAGCGTAATATTTTACCTTTTGGGAATCTTCTTTAAATATTATGCGAGATTTGCAATATACACGAATCTGTTCACACCGTTTCTTCTGGATTGGGTCATCCGATATTTCCCGAAAAAGAAATTCCGGCCGTATGTGTATTTGTTTGTGATAGGCTATAACCTTCTTTATTTCTTCCTCGAATATTATGTATCGCTTGGCTGGCGTTGGGATACGCCTTTTACGCAGGCACAGTGGCTTATAAATCCGGTTTGATGCATAAGGATAAATTTTATGGAGAATGATTTTGCAATAAAAATTGAAAATGTTGTCAAAGAGTATCGTCTCGGTCAGATAGGCGGAGGAACGCTTAAGGGTGATCTCCAGTCTTTCTTTGCGCGTATCAGAGGGAAAGATGATCCGAACATATCCCTGCTGGATGATCAGTATTATAACATAAAAAACAAAAAATTCCGTGCGCTCAACGGCGTATCGTTCACAGTCGGCAAAGGCGAGGCGGTCGGGCTGATAGGCAGAAACGGAGCGGGTAAGTCAACGCTGCTCAAATTGATTTCAAGAATCACGTTGCCGACTTCGGGAACGATTTCGTATAAGGGCAGGGTTACAAGCATGCTGGAAGTCGGCACCGGGTTTAACGGTGAACTCACCGGCAGGGAAAATATCTATATGAACGGCGCGATTCTCGGAATGAGCAAGGCCGAAATTGATGATAAAATAGACGAAATTATTGATTTTTCCGAAATGCGGGAGTTTATAGACACGCCTGTAAAGCGTTATTCCAGCGGAATGTATGTAAAGCTGGCCTTTTCCGTTGCCGCGCATTTGGATTCCGATATTCTTCTGCTGGACGAAGTGCTTGCGGTGGGGGACGTTAAATTTCAGGAAAAATGCTTAAAACGTATGAATGAGGCTGCACAAGAAGAAAACAGAACGGTGATTTATGTAAGCCATAATATGGCAACAATCCGTCAGTTCTGCCGCAGATGTATTGTACTGGACAGCGGCAGGGTTGTTTTTGACGGTGATGTGGAAAAGGCGATTGAAATTTATTCTGCAAGCCGTCAGCAGGGACATTCCGCATGCAATGATTTAACCGTTTCGGAGCGGCGTTATTGCCCGAACGCACTGATGCGCCGTATATCTATGACGGAGCTTCGCCTTAAAGATGCGGAAAACTGTGTGGTGCGTGATAAATCCGGTTTTAAATTTACGCTGAAGTTCAAATCCGATATAGCCGCCGAAAACATTTATTTTAAACTCACCTTAATAGATAATATGGAGCTTCCCGTTGCAACATCGTTTTCAAAACCGTTTTCCTGCAAACAAGGGGAAAATGAAATTCGTTTCAAATCTGATTTAAGCGTTGTAAAAAACGGAGTTTATGCGATGTCGTGCGCGCTGGTGGAAAAAAGCAGTTTTGATATTTTTTCTTATTACGATAATATTCCCGAAGCGGGATTCGTTGAAATCCCTGTGGATAAAAATGAAGAATTTTTATGGGCGCGCCGTATCTGGAGTAAAGTAGAACTGCCTGAAACGGAGGTGTCCGAAATTGTCTGATAACCGCAGTGAAAATATAACTGTCATCTCTTCAAAAAAAAGATGGTTCGCGCTGAATTTAAAGGAAACGTTTGCTTACCGCGATTTGATATGGCTGTTTGTAAAACGGACTTTTTCCGCCAAATATAAGCAGACACTTCTCGGACCGCTCTGGGTAATTATCAATCCTTTGCTGACTACGATTGTATTCACGGTTGTTTTCGGCAATATAGCCGGTTTGCCGACGGACGGCGCACCGAAATTTCTGTTTTATATGTGCGGCAACGTGGTTTGGAATTATTTTTCTTCCTGCCTCAGTTCCGCGTCGGGAACTTTTGTGAATAACGCTTATATTTTCAGCAAAGTTTATTTTCCGCGCCTGGTAACTCCGGTATCGGATACGCTGATTAACCTCATAACTGCGCTGATTCAGTTCGCGATATTTATTGGTTTTCAGCTTTACTATATTGCCGTCGGCGCGGTATCGCCGAATTATCATTTGATTCCGCTTGCGCTTTTGCTGGTTCTGCAGATGTCGTTATTGTCGGTCGGGCTGGGAGCGATAATTTCTGCGGTGACAACGAAATACCGGGATTTGCTTATGCTTGTATCATTCGGGCTTCAGCTTTGGCTGTATGCAACGCCGATTGCATATTCTTCCGAACTCGTTTTAACGCATATGCCGAAACTGTATAAGTTGTTTATGTTCAATCCGATGACATCCGTTATCGAGGCGTTCCGTTATATCTTTTTGGGTACGGGTCAAATCCCGGTATTTTATCTTTCTTTAAGCGCGGTGTTTTCCGTTTTGGTATTTATAATAGGCATTATGGTTTTCAACCGTGTTGAAAAAACGTTTGCCGACACCATTTAATTTGTTTAATAGCAGGTTAAATTTTATAATCTGTTCACCGATGTCCTCCGCCTCTTAGGCGGGGGACATTTCATCATTTCAGTGGGCGAGATAATCTCCCACTGAAACCGTTGGCTAACGTTTTAACGGGTCAAGGGGATTCCCCTTGTCGTTCAGGAAGTTTGAAAGAAACCCATCGTGTGGGCGTTTCTGTGCCGGGCAACAGCACCCCGATACCGTGGTTCTATAATTCTGTGATGGAATATATTCACTGTATTTTACTTGCGTTTTGTGAAGAAAAAGAATTTTAAACCTGGTGCTGACGTTTTAACAGGTCAAGGGGCATGCCCCTTGTCGTTTAGGAAGTTTGAAAGAAACCCATCGTGTGGGCGTTTCTGTGCCGGGCAACAGCACCCCGATACCGTGGTTCTATAATTCTGTGATGGAATATATTCACTGTATTTTACTTGCGTTTTGTGAAGAAAAACAATTTTAAACCTGTTACTAACGTTTTAACGGGTCAAGGGGAATGCCCCTTGTCGTTCAGGAAGTTGAAAGAAACCCATCGTGTGGGCGGTTCTGTGCAGGGCAACAGCACCCCGATACCGTGGTTCTATAATTCTGTGATGAAATATATTCACCGTATTTTACTTGCGTTTTGTGAAGAAAAAGAATTTTGAACCTGTTGCTGACGTTTTAATGGGTCAAGGGCATGCCCCTTGTCGTTTAGGAGGTTTCAAAGGAACCCATCGAAAGGGTTCCTTTGCATATTTTTGTTTACTTTTTGTATGGGCAAAAAGTAAATCGCACATTTATGTGCGAAACATAAAATCCAACCATATGCTATCTTTGCAGTTTAAAAGAGATTAAATTTTTAATCTTCGTTAAACATTTTCCGTGCTTTAAAACTCCGTTTTTATTTGCTTTTTATCGCAAAAAGCAGATTTTTTATTGATGGGAAACAACACATTTATGCCAAATGTCGGCTTTTATTATGGGAAAATAAATATTGTGATAAAAAATCATTTGACATTTGTTTATTATTTATGATATATTTAATATGTAATAGTATACATTCAACTTGTACAGTATATATGTATAAGTGTATAATATATAATTGTATACATGTATATTGCACCGTGCAAAGTAGACTTGCACAGCAATTACGGAATGTCCTATGTTTCCTTTCAGTAAGCTTATTCTGTTTAAGTATAGAGTTAATATAGATCTGTATATCATGATTCAGTTAGGGGAGGTTGCTATGGTCAAATTCAAAAAGAACACAAAAAAAGGTTTGTCTCTGTTTTTGGCAGT
>CAZURV010000027.1:0-14398 GCA_964623515.1 uncultured Eubacteriales bacterium
CTTCGGCAGGTAATACTAAGTTTGGCAGAACATAATCGCCTATTTCTGTATAAGTGCCGCCCATTCGCTCAAATAATGATTTTTCCATAATGCAAAACCTCCTTTGCACTACCATTGTACAAAGGAGGCTCGTTTTAGTCGAATGTGCGATTTTGAAATTTGTAGCTATAGTGTTCCGTTTTTATCAATTTGATAAATTACTGCCTTTATGTTCGCTGGAGAGATAGTCCTTTACGCATTCAACCCATTCAGCTTCGTCAATGCTTGCAAACGCTTTACTAACGGATTCATTCGCTAACACAGCTATATATCCTGTGGCAATCTTGTAGCTGTTTTCAATCGTAATCTGTGAAGTAATCGTTTCGCAAAAATGATCGTATATAGCCGGATCGGCGGAACCGATATCTGCGAACAGAAATGGGTTAGCACCGCTCAAAAATGCTCCGAGTTGTGGATCGTTTGATTCGTCCCACTCTGCGTCAAGGACATAAAAAATCATACAGTATAATTCGAATTTGTTCATTACTTCTTTTTCCTCCGTTTCACAGGGTTGTTGTTTAAACCGGTTTCATCATCCCAAGGGCGTGGAGTTGTATTTCTGCCGCCCTCATTGATAGCTCCGTTTTGATATCTAACCCAATTTTGAGAACCATCACTATTTACCTCGGCATTCCAAGAATTACCGTATTTGTCTTTCCCAATAAACTTGCTACCATCATTTGCCAAATCAGTAAGCAACTTGCGATTAGCAGGTGTGTCGGTTAGATGCCCATTTTCCCCCGATAAAATATGTTTGATTTAAGCATCGTTTTTTGGTAAAGACCCGCTTATCTTCTCTTTCCCCGTTAAATTGATGATCATATTCTGCCAAAATCACTTGAACGCGCTGACTGTAACGCAGAAATATTATTTAAGCATATTGGTATATCCCATAAGATAGTTATCAACATCTTTTGCCGCGGAGCGTCCCTCTGCTATTGCCCAGACAACGAGACTCTGTCCGCGCCGCATATCGCCTGCGGTAAACACTTTTGAATCCGCATTTCTTTCGGCTCTGCCTCTTTCAACAGACACTCCGAAATCGGAACAAATCTTTTCATCACAGCCTACAAATCCCGAAGCAATAAACAGTCTTTCGGCAGGGATTTTGCGCTGTGTTCCTGCAATGTCTTTAATTATACCATTTTTAAATTCGATTTTGCGAATCGTTACGGATTTTAATTTTCCGCCTTTATCCACTTCAATTTCTTTGACGGTTGATTCAAACTCGGTGGAATTGGAGCCGAAGACCGCTTTTTCCTCCTCTTCAGCATAGCTTACAGGGAACGGAAGCTCTTGCCAAAGCGTTTTTTTAACCTTAGGTTCAGGCTTTATATCAACTCTGCATACGCTCTTTGCGCCCTGACGAATCGCCGTTGCAAGGCAGTCGTTAGACGTATCTCCCGCACCGATAATCACAACATTTTTACCTTTTGCATTCAGAGGATTTTCGGTTCCGTCAAGGACTTCCTTTGTTGAAGCGGCAAGGTAAGGAACGGCATAAGATACGCCTTCAACACGCATATCATAACCCAAATCCCTCGGTTTTTCACTTCCGCAACAAAGCACAACAGCGTCATAACTTTCAAGAATCTCTGCGGCTGAAATATCTGTTCCCACGTTAACGCCGGTAACAAACTTTATGCCTTCTTCAACCATTATGTTCATTTTTCTCTGAATAACTTTTTTATCAAGCTTCATATTCGGAATGCCGTACATCAGCAGTCCCCCAATACGGTCTGATTTTTCATAGACTGTTACATTATGCCCGCGCTTGTTAAGCTGGTCGGCAACAGTCAGACCGGACGGACCGGAACCAATCACTGCTACTTTTTTATCCGTTCTTGTTTTCGGAGGATTAGCTTTAATAAGTCCGTTTTCATAAGCGTGTTCAATAACGGTAAACTCATTTTCCCTTACAGTTACAGCGTCTCCGTTCATACCGCATAGACACGCATTTTCGCACAGTGCCGGACACACACGGGACGTAAACTCAGGAAAATTATTCGTTTTAAGCAGTCTTGAAAGAGCATGGCCTATATTCCCGCTGTAAATCTCATCGTTCCATTCGGGAATAAGATTTGCCAAAGGACATCCCGCCATAATCTGTGGCGCAAGTTCAGGTATATTTGCCTGACAGAAAGGCACGCCACAGTTCATACATCTTCCGCCCTGACGTTGTCTTTCCTCAATATCCAAATCCTTATGAAATTCATTATAGTTAGAAATCCTTTTTTCAGGACTTACCGCTGAATCATTCAATCTGGCATATTCCATAAAACCTGTCGGCTTTCCCATATCCATTCCTCCTTACTCTTTCGTTACCGCATAAAATGCTTCAATTTCAGCTTCATCATGGCTCATACCTTTTTCTTCAAGCTGACCAATCTCGTGAAGCATATTGCTGTAATCAATCGGTGTTATTTTCTTAAAAGACGAAACATAGCTGTCAAAATCGCTGAGAATCCGTTTCCCGACAGCTGAACCAGTTGCTTCAACATGCTTCTTAATCAGTTGTTTCAGTTCTGCTATATCGTGTTTTTCGGAAACGGGAGTCATTGCTGCAAGTTCCTTATTCAGTCTTAAATAGAAATCATGTTTTTCATCCAGTACATAAGCGATTCCCCCGCTCATACCGGCAGCAAAATTCTTGCCTGTTTCGCCTAAAACGACAACACGTCCGCCTGTCATATATTCGCATCCGTGGTCTCCGACGCCTTCAACTACAGCGGTTGCGCCTGAATTTCTTACACAGAATCTTTCACCTGCAACGCCCGAAATATACGCTTCCCCACTTGTAGCGCCGTAAAGTGCAACATTCCCTATAATAACGTTATCTTCAGCTTTAAACTTCGCATTCCTCGACGGATAAACTATAAGCTTTCCGCCCGAAAGACCCTTTCCGAAATAATCATTGCTGTCGCCCTCAAGCTCGAGAGTCAATCCGCGGGGAATAAACGCGCCGAAACTCTGTCCGCCACCTCCCGTGCATTTAACCTTATATTTATCTTCTTCCAGAGTATTGCCGAAACGTTTTGTAATCTCAGAGCCGAGGATTGTGCCAAGCGTTCTGTTCGTTGAAGAAACTTCAATTGCAGTACGTTTTGGGGCACCCCTATCCATAGCTGTTTTAAAACGGCGGAGCAGAACACTCATATCAATTGTTTTTTCCAGCTCAAAATCATACACGTCTTCTTGTTTGAAATGATTTTCTCCTCCCGAAGAAGCAAGAATATTCGACATATCTATCATTTCCGCACGCTTTGTTATCTGGTGTTCGCATACCTTTATCAAATCGGTTCTTCCAACCATATCTTCAAGTCTGCGGACTCCGAGTTTCGCCATAATCTCACGGAGTTCCTGTGCCACGAATTTCATAAAATTCATAACATATTCGGGCTTGCCGCAAAACCTACATCTTAAGTCGGGATTTTGTGTTGCAATACCGACAGGACAAGTGTCAAGATTGCAAACACGCATCATAACGCACCCCATAGTTACCAGCGGTGCCGTAGCAAAACCAAATTCCTCTGCGCCGAGGATAGCCGCAATCGCAACATCACGCCCGCTCATAAGCTTTCCGTCCGTTTCAAGGATAACTCTTGTTCGCAGACCGTTCTGCTTAAGCGTTTGATGCGCTTCGGCAAGGCCGAGTTCCCACGGAAGCCCCGCGTTATGAATGGAAGACTTCGGAGCTGCACCGGTACCACCGTCATAACCTGATATAAGCACAACCTGTGCGCCCGCTTTTGCAACGCCTGCCGCAATCGTGCCGACGCCTGCTTCTGAAACAAGCTTAACCGATATTCTTGCGTCTCTGTTTGCATTTTTTAAATCATATATAAGCTGGGCTAAATCCTCAATTGAATAAATATCATGGTGCGGAGGCGGGGAAATCAGACTTACACCGGGCGTTGAATACCTGGTTTTAGCAATCCATGGAAATACTTTTTTGCCCGGAAGATGACCGCCTTCACCGGGTTTTGCACCCTGCGCCATTTTTATCTGAATTTCTTTTGCGCTTACAAGATACTCGCTCGTTACGCCGAATCTTCCCGATGCCACCTGTTTAATCGCGCTGTTTTTCTCGGTTCCGAGTCTTTCCGGACGTTCTCCGCCTTCACCGGAATTTGATTTGCCGCCGAGACGGTTCATAGCGATCGCCATACATTCATGTGCTTCCTGTGAAATAGAACCGTAACTCATAGCACCTGTTTTAAAGCGTTTGACGATTTCTTCAATCGGTTCAACTTCATCAAGCGGAACAGGCGTACATTCGCTGAAATTAAACGCAAGTAAACCTCTAAGCGTATGCGGTCTTGATTCATCATCTACAAGTTTTGAATAGGCTTTAAAGCGTTCGTAATCGCCGTTATGCGTTGCCTCACGAAGTGTCAGAATCGTACGGGGATTGTAAAGGTGGTCCTCTTTATCCTCACCTGTTCGGAGATTATGCGTTCCTACGCTGTCTAGCGAAATATCAACACCTAGACCAAGCGGGTCAAACGCATGTGCATGGCGGTATCTGACACCTTCTCCTATTTCCTCAAGCCCTATTCCGCCCACACGGCTTACGGTGTTTGTAAAGTATTTGTCAATTACATCCTGCCTTATGCCTATCGCTTCAAAAATCTGTGCTGACTGATAAGATTGAATCGTTGAAATTCCCATTTTTGAAGCAATCTTTACAATTCCGTGAAGAATTGCCGAATTATAGTCTCGAATTGCTGTGTGATAATCCTTATCAAGCATACCGATATCTATACATTCGCTGATACACTCCTGGGCAAGATACGGATTTACAGCACGTGCACCGTAACCGAGCAGGGTAGCGAAATGATGCACATCTCTAGGCTCTGCGCTTTCAAGAATAATGGAAACGGCCGTGCGTTTTTTCGTGCGGATAAGATACTGCTCCATAGCAGATACAGCAAGCAGAGACGGAATTGCAACGTGGTTCTCATCAACACCACGGTCTGAAAGAATAATGATATTTGCACCGTTCTTATACGCTCTGTCACATTTAACATAGAGCCGTTCAACCGCGTTTTCAAGCGAAGTGTTCGTATAGTAAAGCAAAGACACGGTTTCAACTTTAAATCCCGGTTTATTCATATTCTTAATCTTCATTAAATCCACATTCGTTAAAATCGGATTATCTATCTGCAGAACCTTGCAGTTTTCCGCTTCCTCTTTCAGGAGATTGCCGTCCGAACCGACATAAACGGTTGTATCGGTGACAATCTCTTCACGTATTGCATCTATCGGCGGATTGGTTACCTGCGCAAATTCCTGCTTAAAATAATTAAAAAGCGGCTGATGCTTGTCGCTTAAAACGGCAAGCGGAACATCTGCTCCCATTGCGGCGGTTGCTTCTATTCCGTTCTTAGCCATCGGAATAATCGTGCTTTTAATATCCTCATACGTATAGCCGAAAGCTTTGTAAAGCCTGTCCCGCTCCTCCTGCGTATGCGTTTCCACTCTCTTGTTCGGTATCGGAAGATCTTTGATATTGACCAAATTCATATCGAGCCATTCGCCGTACGGCTGGCGGCTGGCATAATATTCCTTGCATTCTTCATCGGAAACCACTCTCTTCTGCACCGTATCAACAAGTAGCATTTTACCGGGACGCAATCTGGATTTTTGAACGATTTTGCTTTCATCAACAGGCAAAACGCCGACTTCGGAAGAGAGAATCAGCATATTATCATCGGTTATATAATATCTTGACGGTCGCAGTCCGTTTCTGTCCAAAACAGCACCTACCGTATCACCGTCCGAAAAAAGAATAGAGGCAGGCCCGTCCCACGGTTCCATCATTGTGGCATAATATCTGTAAATATCACGTTTCGTTCTGCTTATATTTTTATCATTCCGCCAAGGCTCCGGAATCATAATCATAACCGCCAGCGGAAGTGGAATCCCATTCATAACCAGAAATTCCAATGTATTGTCAAGCTTTGCCGAATCCGATCCCTCTGAATTGATAACGGGGAAAACCTTATCAATATTTTCATTCATAACGGGACTGGTCATCGTTTCTTCACGGGCAAGCATTCTGTCTTCATTACCTCTGATTGTATTGATTTCGCCGTTATGAAGAATAAATCTGTTCGGATGCGCTCTCTCCCAGCTTGGATTGGTGTTTGTTGAAAAGCGCGAATGTACAAGAGCCACAGCGCTTTCATAGCGCGAATCCTGCAAATCGTAATAGAAATTTCTCAACTGTTTAACCAGAAACATTCCCTTATATACAATTGTTCTTGATGAAAGCGAAACAACATATGTATTATTGGTACTCTGCTCAAAAACACGGCGCGCCAGATAAAGCTTGCGGTCAAAATCAAGTCCTTTTTCCACGCCTTTCGGTCGTTTGATAAAGCACTGCATAATATGAGGCATACAGTTCCTTGCCCTGCTACCGAGTATATCTGCATTCACAGGAACTTCACGCCATGCAAGGAACTCCATTCCCTCTTTTTCCGTAATGATTTCAAACATCTTTTTGGCCTGATTACACGCAAGCGTATCCTGCGGGAAGAAAAACATACCCACACCGTAATCCCTCTCTCCGCCGATTTCTATATTCATGCTCTCGGCGACACCTGCAAAGAATTTATGAGAAATACCCACAAGAATACCAACGCCATCTCCCGTTTCACCCGAAGCATCTTTACCCGCACGGTGTTCAAGCTTCTCAACAATATGAAGCGCATTATCCACAACAGAATAGGATTTTTTGCCATCTATGCTCACAACTGCGCCGATACCGCAAGCATCATGTTCAAACTGCGGAGAATACAATGTTTTTTCCATAAGTTTTACCCCTTCCCATTTTCGGATTTTATCCGGGAATAAATTTTGTGTTTTTTATTATATCACTAATAGTGTTTTCTGTAAATGCAGTAATTTGACTAAAATATTGTGCTCTCATCTGTATTTTTGCATTATATTTATACAAAAAATGCAAAAATGAGCGGTAAATCCGCCCATTTTCGATAATTTATGAAACTTTAAAGCTATATTCCTGCAATTTTAGATTAAACAGTCGAGATCTCCCGCCCTATCGGCCCGAACAATTCGACTGTCTCTTACCGTTACGGTATACGTAACTGAATACAGGGAAGAATGTCTGTCATCGGCTTTACAATACTCAAAATGTAATTCTGCCACTCCGTTTTTACCCGCGCTGAAAACATATGTGCGTACTTTTGAAGGCGCATTGATTTTTTTGGCAGAATCATTGAATTTTTCCGGTTTTATTTCTTTAATTATTGAATTTTCATTAACAGTATAGTTCCATGCATATCCATCTCGCATACCATCTGCAAAAGAAACCGTTATAGAAGTTTTATCCAGCGGATTTTCCTCCTCGGTTATAACGGGTGCATACATTTTTTCCGTTTTTTTCTTCGCTGCAGTTCCGAGAAGCGCGGCAATTCCCGCTCCGGCAAGCATGGATAATAATCTTATAATCGACGCATTCATTTAAAAGTCTTCTCCTTTATTTGATTCGATAAAATCTATTTTATTTCAGCCGTTTGCATATTTCCGCTTTTTACGGATCCGGAAACCTGCGAAAGAATGATTGCCGCAAACATAACGGCGCATCCAAAAATTTCACGTAGACTAAGCGTTTCTCCGAGAATCAGCCAGCCGCCTATTACCGCAAAAACACTTTCTAAACTGCATAAAATGGAGGCTACCGCAGGTGCCGTTGTTTTCTGCCCCGCTATCTGGAAAGTATAGGCAATACCGGTTGAGCACACACCGGTATAAACAATCGGTATCCAAGCCTTAAGCACAACGGAAAAATCGACGCTTTCAAATAACAACGAACAGATAAGGCTCAGCGTTGCACCGACAAAAAACTGCACACACGAAAGCTTTACGGAGTCTGTCTTCTTTACATAATAATCGATAGAAAGTATATGCGCGGTGAAAAAAACGGAGCAAAGCAAAACGACAAAATCCCCGGAATAAATGCCTGAAAATCCATTCTGCATACACAATAAATACATTCCTGCAACCGCAAGCACAACCGCAATCCAAATACTAAAATGTATCTTTTTTTTGAGAAATACACCGCACAGAGGGACAAAGACGACATAAATCGCCGTTAGAAAGCCTGATCTACCGGAAGCCGCTGCTTCCTCGGGATATAAAGATATTCCGAACTGTTGAAGATTTGTTGCGATAAAAAGCACGATTCCGCAAACTGCCCCTCCGATTAAAAGACATTTTCTTTCCGTTGGTTGAGCAGGCAAAATAGGTCTGTGCTGTATTTTATCCCTGAACAATATAAAAATGCTCAAAACAGCACATCCGATATACATTCTCAGACAATTGAATGTGAACGGTTTGATTTCGTCGGCGACCGACGACTGTGCGGCAAACGCCATTCCCCAAATTGCCGCAGCAAAAAGAAGAAGTAAACTGCCGATATACTTTTTCATAATTCCCTCTGCATTTAAAAATCTTAACGTATGATTCTAACCATCATACAATGTATATAACATAATTCCACTGCGTTTCTAAGCTGACGCAACAAAAGGAATGGGTCCTCATTGACTCCCCCGGTTCTCTTTCAACGTTTGCACGGTCAGGAACTCTCTGTTGTTTCGGGGGCGCTGTAAATATTATCCTTAAATACTTCGATACCGTCAGATTTTTCCTCGGATTCTACATTATTTTGACAGTATTCATCTATTAGATATGCAATTGTATTATATTTCCAAACCGGCACGTTGCTGTCATTATAATTCTCGGTATTGGCAGCGCGCGGCGAAACGATATAATATACTTCATAACAATTTTTCCCCGACAGTTTTCTTTCATCGGTCAGTATATCTCCCGGTTTTACATTGTTCGATGAAATTGATTCATATACCTTTTCACCGAGATACGGTTTGAGCGCAGAAAGCGAATAGTTCTTAAAAAGCGATTTATCCTGTTCCGCATACTCTTCTTTATCCCCCGTTGCGTTGGCATTGCATATCTTTTTAAACGCATTTTCATCTTTGCAGGTTTTCAGCGCGTTAACGGTTTCCAAAGCAGATTCGTCCGCTTCAATTTGAAAATAACGAAGCGTAACAACGTCCCAATCATTGCTTATTTTGCTGTAAGTCGAATCGATATCATCTTTTTCATAATGAAAATCTTTTAAAAACATCGACTCATTTTCCGTCAGCGAATCATAATAATCCAGCGCTTTATTATACAGCGTTAAAAATTCACGCAGATCTTTCTTTCTTATCTCCGCGCCGTATTTCATATACATATACGCCCGAAAGTTACACTGTTCTTGATTGGCCTTATCTTCTATTTCCTGTAATTCCTTCTCTGTATCTTTACTGATTTTATCTGAAAATTCATATCCGTTTTTCTCCGCCTTGTTGACCATTCCACAACAAAAAGACAGCGTATCGGCAGTTAAAAACTGAAAATAATCTCCCCATGAATCAAACGTGCCGTCTGCTGTTTCAAAATCCATTTCCTGCGCATATGGATTTTTACCTGCTTCGTAGCCTTCCGTACTCCAATCCGCCCCGCCGGCAGAATTGTAAAAATAACAGCACTCGTAAACATTCCGCTTGATTTGATAACCGTCCGCTTCAAAGCAAACCTTATTCGGTACAAAATTCACCGCCCATATAATGATGACTGTAATTATAATCAAAGCAGAAGCGATCGCAATTCCGAGATAGCTTGCTGTATTAACTGCCTTTCTCCGTTCTTTCTGAAGCTCCACAGAATTCTGAATTTTTCTGCTTGTCTTTTTTTTGCTCATATCCACACCACATTTAAATTTTTAATCCTATTCATCATAACATACTTAACTGAATTTGACAATAATTTAGGTTAAAAAGCATTGCAAGATATATTTGTTTGACAAAGCTTTATATAAATGATAATATAAAATATATATAATTTAAGCCAAATAGGGCAAAGGGGTATATTTCAAATGGGAATAAAAGTCCTCAAATTCGGAGGAAGTTCACTGGCTGACGCAAACCAGTTTAAAAAAGTTGCGGACATCGTTCATGCCGATGCCGAGAGACGCTATATAATTGCTTCTGCGCCCGGCAAACGAAATGCAGACGATATCAAAGTGACAGATTTGCTTTACAAATGCTTTGCATTTGATCAGCAGGGAGAAAGCATTGATGAATCTTTCAGAGATATTGAAAAAAGATATAACACAATCATAAAAGAACTGAATCTTGACTTTTCACTGGATGATGAATTCAGCAAAATAAAATCTGCAATCCGCCACCATGCAGGGCAAGATTACATTGCTTCAAGAGGAGAATACCTGAATTCAAAAATACTTGCAGAATATTTAAATTACGATTTTATAGACGCTGAAAAAGGCATATTCTTTAAAAACGACGGTTCGTTTGACAGTGAACGCACAAACGATATGATGAAAGAAATTCTTTCATCTCACTCGCATGCCGTAATCCCCGGATTTTACGGTTCTATGCCTAACGGCACAATCAAAACATTTTCAAGAGGCGGAAGCGACATAACCGGTTCCATTGTTGCCAGAGCAATCAATGCTGATTTATATGAAAACTGGACGGATGTTTCGGGCATGCTTATGGCAGATCCGCGTTTGGTGAAAAACCCGAAAGTGATTGAAACCATAACCTATAAGGAACTGCGCGAGCTTTCCTATATGGGGGCAACTGTGCTTCATGACGAAGCAATCTTTCCCGTAAGAGAAGCGAGAATCCCGATCAACATCAGAAATACAAACAAACCGGACGACCAGGGAACTTTAATTCTTCCATTTGCCGAAAAAGCTAATAAATTCACAATAACCGGCATTGCAGGCAAAGTAGGATTTTCAATCATCAATATAGAAAAAAGCATGATGAACAGCGAGGTCGGCTTTGGGAAACGTGTGCTTAAAGTGCTGGAAAATCACAACATATGCTTTGAGCATCTCCCGTCCGGCATAGATACGATGAGTGTTGTTGTTGCCACAAGTGATATTGCCGGAATAAAGGAAGATATAATCAACGAGCTGTTCCGCAAAACAAAAGCTGATTTCATAAATATCGAGGACGGACTTGCACTTATAGCAACCGTCGGCAGATCCATGGTAAATGCAGTAGGAACTGCGGGCAGAGTATTTACCGCACTCGGTAAAAAGCATATTAACGTTAAAATGATGGATCAGGGTTCAAGCGAGCTTTCCATTATTATCGGTGTTGAAGAAAAAAATTACGGGGAAACCATCAAAACCATTTACGAAGAATTTGTAAACTGATTGAATTAAAATTTCACAGGGCAAAGGTGATTATAGCATGAGAAAAATATTGGCGGCTACTGCGGCGGCTTTATTTATATTCTGCATACCGAATATACAATCCTATGCCGTTTTGGGATATGTCAATTTTACCCTAACTTTCACAAACGCAGGTCTGGCGGTGGACAGCGGTTCAATTGATGTATACAATGCGGACAGTGAACTTGTTGCATCTGCCGATTTTTCCGACGGTGCATGGAGCTGTCTTGTGCCTGTGCCGGCAGACGGTTCTACTATCCAAAATTACTATGTAATCATTAAACCGAAATCCCGGCTTTCCCTTAAAATCACAAATATCACTTCAAGCAATGACACCATTAAACTGACCAATACTATAAGGCAAGCCCTTTATAACGGACAGCTTACACTCGATATGCTGAATCCCGGCGATGTAAACGGTGATAACCTGATAAGCGTAGAAGATATTGCGATTATTTTATTAAGCGGAAACTATGCAGAAAATATTACAAACGCCGCCAACGACGCATGCGATGTAAATGTAGACGAAGTTATTGATTTGTCGGATATTACGGTTTGCCTGGACGCAGACAATTACGGCAAAACCGGCGAGCTCTCTTTTAAAATGCAGGGCAACACAACACCGATTATGCCGATTGGATAAACACAAAAACGGATTAAATTTTCATTGGGGAGAAAATCATTATGATGAACAGAAGTCAGGTGGCATTCAAGCTGATAGACATTTTTATGTATTATCCGCAGAATGAAATGCAGAAATTCCGCGGTATTATCTCAAAGAAGGATATCGCTTACAGCCACAGAGATCCTGTGGATACCAAGGGTGACCTGTATGTAAAAAGGAGCCTTATAAAAAGCAAGAAGAAGCTACCCGTTGTGCTTTATATCCATGGCGGTGGATTCGTTATGGGAGATAAAAAGTACAGGCGTGGAATTTCCGAATGGTGGGCTGATAAAGGCTATTTTGTGTTCAACATCAGCTACCGTCTTTCGCCCAAAGTGCATTTCCCCGAAAACCTTGTAGATTTGGCAGAAGCGATAAATTATCTTAACGTACTCGCGGAAAAATATCCGATTGATTTAAACAAAGTTGTTGTTACCGGGGACAGCTCCGGAGGATATTCTTCTGTATACCTGTCAGCTATCGCTTTTAATGACGCACTCAGGAAGAACCTGAATAACCGCGCAGGTATCGATATACCCGAAGTTACAGTTAAACCGGCTCTGATTGTTCCGTGTTGCGGAATTTATGATATTGACACCCTTGTGGCAAACAGACTGCCTTTCAAAATGATTGATGTTACTGCTGAAACCTATACGGGGTTCACGTTTGAAAAAAATATGTCTAATTTTGATAAATATCCATACATAGACGTCATCAGCCCGGAAGGATTTGTTAATGAAAAATGGCCCAAAGTATTTATGACATGGACCGAAAGCGATTTAATTTGCAAGAACCAGGGTAAGCCGATGTATAACGCACTGTGCAGAAAAATCGGCAAGAAAAACATAGGATATTATGTTTCGCATGGATTGTTTAACAACCACTGCTATCATTTGAATCAGGCAACAAAGGAGTCCATAAAATGCCTTGAAGCCTGCAATGCATTCTGCAAAAAGGCTTTGGGCGTATAAGAACAGTCCTAACGGCATTTTAGTTGAAGTGGATAGCAAAATTTAATGCTTCTCTGTTTGTTATAATGGCGTTAAAAGATACAACAAAGGCGTACACTCTTGACCGAGTGCACGCCTTTATTTTTCGTTTAGATTTATCTCTTAGTTGTAACTGCCTTTGCCTTTGACCATTCGGAATCAAGCCTTATCGTCTTACCGCCGCATGTTACATTTTTATAAGCATACCCGTAAATATAATTTTATTGTTTCTGCATTCGTTCTGTAAAAACCCCAACTGCCTATATATGTGCAACCACTGTCAATAACGACATTATTATAATAGATGTGATTAGGATTGTTTGCATAATAAGCGTCTGTAGAAACGTATTCGCTGCCATCTGCATTTAAATCGGAGCAGTGTTACATCAAGCTCCCTTGAAACAGGGCCTGCGAACGATTGCAACCTGCGCAAGAAGCGTTAGCTCCTCAGCATATCAGTGTGCATACCCAAGCGGCAAACGCGCAAAGAAACGGATAAATAATAATACGGATGATCTGGCTTTTTAGATTGAAGCCATACTTGTGATAGCTTTCGCAGGCGTCTACCTCGGGATAATAATGCTGAAAAAAATGCGAACGCGTCAGCAGCAGCCAGTCAAAGCAGATCATGTCATATGCTTTATACGCATACAGCATGGTCAGAAATCTTGCAAAGAACTGCCGGAATCCGAACTCGTTTCGCACGCCGTCCCATACTGATAGGACTGCAGCTGCTATGAGCATCAGCATACTTAAGATTAAAAGTATCCATCCAAGCAAATGCTGTCCTTTGAAACGTTCCGGCTTGGGCTGCAGAAGTTCCCGGGCATCCTTAGGTGCAGAGCCAAAAAGCCGCTTATCCTGTACGAGTGCAACTGCCGAATACAGCATGAGGGAAATACCGCCTATTGCGAGTAGTGAAAGCAAAAATGTTACCATTATATTCTCCTGTTCCGAATTAAAATGCCGGCTTTTCCGCGCCGAAAGTCCGGTTTTCTCTCTACACGCTTCGCGCACCGTAAACCAAAATTTTCATTTCAATCCTCCTGTGTCTATAACTCCGACAAAGCTGTTAGTTTAGGCTAACCGCTAAGGCAAACAAAAAGCCGTACCGAGCAGCTTTCCTCTTGGGTATCGCCTTTGGCTTCTTTGTGTATGTGCGAATTATATAATTTGCACGCTATTCATTTTAAAAATACCGACTATAATATATCATTTACAGAAATATTTGTCAATCGTTAATTAAAGATTTTTATGTTTTTCTATAAAATTGACACATTCTCCTATAAAAAAGACCTATTTTAAGACTATACAAAGTAGTACAATTTATTTGAAAAAACATAAAGGAGATGTTAACGTGAAAGTTCCTTTCACGTTAGCCTCCGGCGGATTAAATGGCGCGTGCGA
>CAZURV010000028.1:0-10456 GCA_964623515.1 uncultured Eubacteriales bacterium
GCAAAACTGCTAACAAATATGATTTACTTTTAAAAAACGAAAACCGCCAAACAAAATGTATGAAACAATACAAATCGCTTGACGATTTTCAGTATATCAAGTATAATTCGGAAAGAATTACACTACTGACTAATTAAACCTGAAACCAAGGAATGTATCTTGACTATACATTTTGCGGGACAAGATTTGCGGGTGCAACCGCAAATCTTGTTGAGGGTTTTTTATTTTTACACTTTTCACAAAAACATTTTTATTTTCTTTTGTCAAGCATTTTTCAAAAAATGGAAAGTCGATTGAAAAACCGCATAACTATAACGAAAATGAGGAATTGTGTTCAAATGGACACAATTATTTTTTTTATTTACGCCATCATAACCTTATTCATTTCGTTAAATATGTAATCTTTGCTGACAGAACAGTATCTTTCCATCGTGAAAGCAACAGTAGCGTGTCCCATTACTTTTGAAAGGACTTTGATATTTATATTTTTTTCCACAAGACGTGTGGCAAACGAATGTCGGCAGATATGATTAGTCATATTTGATATATGCGTGATTTCGCGTATTTGCTGATTGTGTTTTTTCATCATCGTTTGGCTCAGAGGACGTCCGCCGCCGTAGCTGAAAACATATTGTGATATATGAGGAAGCGAACAGATGATTTTCAAAGCTGTTTCATCAAGAGGAACGATACGTTTGCCGTAAACTGTTTTGGATTTTTTTATATAAATGTAAGGATTTGCATCATATAAAAACACGTTATCCCAACACAAATTGAATAGTTCTGAAACTCGTAATCCTGTATGGAGTAAAAAAAGAGTGGCTTTAAACTTTATATTGTTTTTGTATTTTTGGCTTAAACAGAGTTCTTCCACCTTCTGTTGCTCTGTTTTAGTTAACGCATCAACTTTTGTTACAGGCGCATTTTTCGGCGTTCTGAGTCTATTTATAGGATTATATTGCAGATATTCTTCCTGTACAGCAAAAATAAAAGCCTGATTCAGAACGATTTTAATTTGATTATGTAATTGAGTTCTTTTTTCATCATATTGTTTAGTTGTTTCCATTTTATTGCTCTTTCCTTTTTCAAACTCTTTATTGACAATATTATTGCTTTTGTGTATAATTATATCGAAGTCTAAATTGTTAAAGCCCTGCGGCAATTGGAGCTGCAGCACACTGAACAGTTTATGACTTTTTTTGTTATCACAAAAAAGTATTTTGTCATTTTTAAAGCCATAATCAGATAAAGCATTTCTTTTTGTTCTTTTTCTGTCGAACTTGTTACGAGCTTGATAAATTCATCTATTTTCTTAATATCCATAATGTACCTCCGTTTACTTCTTTTTCCATGTTCCGATAATTAAAACGATTACTGTTATATCCAACACAATCTGAATAACATCTAAAATCCAGCTTAACATGGTATTCTCCTTTCCTTATCTATTGACAATGCGCGTAAAATATTGTATCCTTTCTATAGGGCTTGGGGCTTATGCCCCTCACCTTACTCAAGAAGTTTTTTGATTATTTCACTCAAAACTTCAATGAGATTTAGGATTGCGGTAACCAGGACGATGATTGAGATTGGGTCTTGGTTACTGCTTTTTCTTTTTACCACTCATTTGTTCCGCTTAACAATTATATCATACACTCATTCGTGCATATAGTCAACAATTATCACGCCAAAATATGTACAATTATTCCTGTTTGTTTTTTATGTATTATGTACAAATAGGTGTGCAATTCAAATTAAGCATTGACGCATTCACCCATTCGTGCTATAATCAAAAAAGGAGTTGATATAATGCTGGATATTTCTGATACACTAAAAACGATTAGAAAGAAAAACGGATACACATTACGAACAGTTGCCGACAGCATAGGAATCGCTGTAAGGACATATCAAAACTATGAATACGGTTTGAGGGAAATAAGCGCCGAAACACTTTCAAAACTCGCTGACTTCTACGGCGTAACAACCGATTATTTGCTCGGCAGAGATACAGGTGAGCCGGAAGCCATTGAAAAGCTCGAACGTGAGTTCAATATGACGGCGCTCGAAAAGAAAATCCTTGAAGAATATCTTGACCTGCCCGAAAATATGCGCGATGACTTAATGGAGTTCCTACAAAAATCCGTTCGTGAAGTTATGGACGAATCTGATTAAAAGAGTTGTTCAATCAAACAGCTCTTTTTTTTTGCTCAAAATCGCCGTGCCTTTCATCATCAGATACAAGCCCTTTTGCTGTTCCACGTTAAGCGCCTGCAATAATTTAATAAATTCTTCCGCTTCCTTTTTATTTTCTTTAAGCGCTTGTTTCAATACACAAAGTTTGCAAATCCAATCAATAATAAAAAAGGATATGCTTTTGAAAAAACATCAGCATATCCTTTGAATTTTATATAGATTTATCAGCCGAAATATCTCTTGAGGAGACCTTCAAACGCTTTGCCGTGGCGGGCTTCATCACGTGCCATTTCGTGAACAGTATCGTGAATAGCATCAAGACCTGCGGCCTTTGCTCTTACTGCAAGGTCGGTTTTGCCGGCCGTAGCCCCGTTTTCCGCTTCCACTCTCATTTCGAGATTCTTTTTGGTTGAATCGGTAACAACTTCGCCGAGAAGCTCTGCGAATTTAGCGGCATGTTCTGCTTCTTCGTAAGCTGCTTTCTCCCAGTAAAGCCCGATTTCGGGATAACCTTCTCTGTGCGCTACTCTTGCCATTGCAAGATACATTCCCACTTCAGAGCATTCGCCTTCAAAGTTGGAACGGAGATCTTTGACAATATCTTCCGGAACACCCTTTGCAACACCTACAACGTGTTCTGCCGCCCACTGCCTTTCGCCTTCCATTTTCTTAAATTTTTCTGCCGGAGCCTTACAAATCGGGCAAACCTCCGGTGCAGATTCTCCTTCGTATACGTAACCGCATACTGTGCAAACATATTTTGCCATAATATACCTCCATTAAATAATATTTATTTTATCTGCGCAAGCGGCACAATAGCCGTCCAAATACAGATGTTTGTGAAAAACCTCAAATCCGTCTAAAAGCGAAAAACTGATATTGTCAATTTTAAAATCAAAAATTTTTCCGCAGTTTTTGCATTTGAAATGACCGTGTTCGTTTATATCAGAATCGTAAAGAATTTTGTTATCGTCAATCGTTATGTAATTAACGATTCCTTTTGCGCACATTTCTTTTAAAGCACTGTAAACGGTAGTTCGGCTCAAAAACGGATTCTCTTTTCTGAGGGATTCAAATATAACATCAGCTGCAGGATGTGTCTTATTATGATCAAGAAATTCATAAATCAGTATTTTCTTTTGCGTAGGTTTTATGCCTGATTTTTTAAATAAATCGCATATCTGCTGTCTTGTCAATGAATCACCTCTTTTTAATAAATTGTAATCAATATAAAATTGTAATGATTACAGTTTTATTATATATAAAAAAATGAATTTGTCAATACTTTTTAAAGCTTTAAAGTTGATTATTTATTTTCTTTATAGTATAATTTACTAAGATAAGAAAAATTGTGGAAGTTTGTTATCCTTCCGGGAGGTAATAAAATGTTAAAATCCAAAGTTGCTCTGAATATAGCAGGAATGAGTCTCACTGTTACAACCGATGACGATCCCGCGTATGTTGAGGGTTTAGCGGCAAATGTCAGCAACCAGATTAAAGCGATTATGGAAAGTAATGCAAGCTGTTCGCTTGCACAGGCGGCTGTTCTTGTTGCGCTGGATGCATATGATGAACTGAAAAAAGGGAATAATTCATCAGAGAATCTTCGCAGTCAGATTAAAGATTATCTGGAAGATGCCGCTCGTGCCAGAATGGAAGCGGAAGCTTACAAGCGAGAACTCGATAAGTTAAAGAAGAAATAATATGAGCGAAATTCTCGCGCCTGCGGGCAGTATGGAATCGGTTTATGCCGCAGTACGGTGCGGTGCAGACGCAGTATATCTGGCAGGCGGCACTTTTAACGCAAGAAAGAATGCAAAGAATTTTACGGATGATGAACTTGCTGCGGCAGTTGAATACTGCCATATTCACGGTGTTAAAGTTTATCATGCTCTTAATATTTTGGTGAAAGACTGTGAACTGTGTGCAGTTAAATCTGAAATCAAGCGTATCCTCGCAAGAAATGAGGATGCGCTTATTTTGCAAGATTTAGGAATTGCCGGGATAGCAAAGGATATTTGTCCGGAGATTCCTTTGCACGCGAGTACACAGATGAGCATTTATACGCCAGACGGTGTGGAGTATTTGGAGCGCTTCGGATTTAAACGTATCGTTTTGAGCCGTGAAATGAGCAGGGAAGAAATTGCCGAGGTACGGAAAAGCACCAAAGCCGAACTGGAGGTTTTTGTTCACGGAGCGCTTTGTATGAGCGTGAGCGGTCAATGTTATATGAGTAGTGTTTTCGGCGGACGAAGCGGCAACCGTGGATTATGCGCCCAGCCGTGCAGACTTGATTTTAAAGCCGCCGGAGGCACAGGAAAAGATTTAAGCCTGAAAGATAATTCTCTGATTGATTATCTTGCGGAAATGGAAGCGCTCGGGATAGACAGTTTTAAAATTGAGGGAAGAATGAAGCGCCCGGAATATGTTGCCGCTGCGGTAACTTCATGCAGAAGCGCTCTCAACGGAAATCCCGCGCCGTTACAGCGGAAGAAGCTGAAAAGCATTTTTTCACGGCAGGGATTTACTGACGGTTATTATGTTTCGGATCTGGGGAAAAATATGTTCGGTTCCCGTTCGTATGAAGATGTAACTGCGGCCTCGTCAGGGCTGATGAAAGAAATTTCGCAACTTTATCACAAGGAGAAACAGACGATTCCATGCAGTTTAAAAGCCTATATAAAGAAAGATAAAAAACCTCGTCTTGAAATGTCCGTAAAGGGGGAGCACTTTACAGCAGAATCTGATTTGATACCGGAGCCGGCGGTTAATTTTCCGCTTGACGCACAACGCGTGAATAAAAGGATATCAAAACTCGGAGGTACACCGTTTTATGCTGTCAGCGCCGATACGGAAATTGACGCCGGAATTATGGTGCCTGCGGGGAAAATAAATGAACTGCGCAGACTTGCCGTGGCAGGAATCGAGAGAAAGTTGTGCAAAGCGAAGAACTATGTTTTCCGTGACAAAGAATTTTTATTCCCGGAGCATGTGTGCGGCAGAAAGCCTGAATTATACGCAAGATTTATGAACGAGAATCAGATAACGTCAGCGGAAACATTCGATAAAATCATTGTGCCTATGTTTTCATCCGATGAAGTGTTTCAATCTTTCAAAAACTGTGTCGCTGAAATACCCAGAGGGATTTTCGGCAAAGAGGAAATTGTGAGAACAAGGCTCTCCCATCTCAGGGAATTGGGTGTTACGAAAGTTGCATGCGGAAATTTCGGGGCGGCGGCAACCGCGAAAAAAGCAGGCTTTAAAATTATCGGACTCATAGGCTGGAATGCAATGAATTCCGCCACAGCTTATTTCAGCGATGCCGATGAAATTTTAATGAGTTTTGAACTTTCGCTTAAAGATATTGAAAAGATACAAACCAATAAAAAAATCGGCGCAATGGTTTACGGATATTTTCCTCTTATGCTGACCAGAAACTGCCCTGTTAAAAACGGAAAAACCTGCCGTGAATGCGGGAATTCTTCTTATATCACGGACAGAAAAGGTGAAAAACTACAGGTGCGGTGTACATTAGGCTGTTCTGAAATATTCAATGCGGTGCCTCTTTATTTTGCCGATAAAATCAGCGATATAAAAAATACGGATTTTCATTTGATGTATTTTACAACTGAAAGCAAAGAGGAAATAGAAGAAATATTGAAAAAATATAAAAATCACGACAAGCCGGGCTTCAGATTCACGCGCGGTTTATATTATAAAGGAGTGGAGTAAAATGCCTTTGATACTGGCTTCAAATTCGCCCAGAAGAAAAGAAATACTTGAAAACTGCGGTTATGATTTTAAGGTGATACCTTCCGAGTGCAAAGAAATTGTACCCGAACATCTGACTCCGCAGGAAACGGTTGAGGGCCTTGCCTATCAAAAAGCTTTTGATGTTTACTGCCGTTATCCGAACGATACGGTAATCGGTGCGGATACGGTCGTTGTATGGGACAAAAAAATTCTCGGCAAACCTAAGGATGAAGAGGACGCACGCCGAATGCTTAAAATGCTATCCGGACAAACGCATGAAGTGAGAACGGGTTTTGCAATTCTCGGAAAAGGGATAGAAGTTGTAAGCAGTGACGTAACCATGGTAACTTTTTTCAGCCTGAAAGATGAGGAGATAGAGGCGTATATTAAAACAGGCGATCCTATGGATAAGGCGGGCGCATACGGAATACAAAGCGACGGATGTGTGCTGGTGCGTTCCATTCTCGGAGATTATTTTAACGTGATGGGACTGCCGATCGGACATTTGGCAAGGAATCTTAAGGTTTTGGGAATTAAGGGAAAAGTTATATAAAAGTATTGCATTTTTTTAATCAATATGTTAATATATTTGAGTTGAAAATTATGCGCCGTTAGCTCAGCTGGATAGAGTGTTTGGCTACGAACCAAAAGGTCGAGGGTTCGAATCCCCCACGGCGTGCCAGAAAGACTGCAAATTGATATTTGCAGTCTTTTTATATTGTTGTATAAAGCATGAAAGCTGACACGGTTTTATATCAACAGTTAAAATTTATATATAATTAGAAAAAAATAACGACGGAATCGGTTTTGATTGTATAAAAAGTAGAAAGTGTAAAAATACGTCGATTTTTTGTTTACAATGCGGTAACAAAATGGTATTATTATTTTAATAAATTTGTATATTACGGGAGGATAAAAAAGATGAAACTTGTTTACGACGTAAACGACAAGCCGAAATTCGGGCAGCTCATTGTTTTTGCAATTCAGCAGTTACTTGCGATTATGGCGGCTACGATTGCAGTGCCGAGTATTGTGGGCAACGGACTGCAACACTCTTCGGCATTGTTCGGCGCAGGAGTCGGCACGCTGGTATATGTGCTTTTCACCAAAAAGAAAAGCCCTGTGTTCCTTGGTTCTTCATTTGCGTTTATCGGTTCCATGTTTGCCGCGTTTGCAGGCGGAGCATCCATGGCGCTCGGTTATGCCGGACTTATTATCGGCGCGGTGTTTGCAGGCCTTGTGTACGTTGTGATTGCCGTTGTTGTTAAATTTGCAGGGGTTAAATGGGTGTCCAAGCTTATGCCTACGGTTGTTATAGGTCCTACAGTTGCAATTATCGGCCTTTCGCTTGCAGGGAATGCAATCGGAGATTTGCAGACTGCAAATGCTAATTCTTCCGATCCCAACAGTGTATATATAGCTATCGTGTGCGGGCTTATTACGCTTGCCGTAACCATGCTTTGTTCAACATTCGGCAGAAAGATGACTAAGCTCATTCCGTTTATCATCGGAATCGGTGCAGGTTATGTAACGGCCGCTATTTTTACGATTATCGGGATTAAATTCGGAATCAAAGAACTTCTGGTTATTGATTTTGCACCGATTCAGGAGCTTTATAAAAACGGCATCGGGCTTTCAACATTTTTATGTGTTCCCGAATTTACGTTTGTGAAGGCGTTTCAGGGCATAAAAGAAATTAACGCGACTTACATAGGAACTGTTGCTGTTGCTTACATCCCTGTTGCGTTTGTTGTTTTTGCAGAGCATATTGCGGATCATAAAAATCTCTCCTCCATTATTGAGAGGGACTTGCTTGAAGAACCGGGTCTTCACAGAACACTTCTCGGAGACGGTATCGGTTCAATCGCAGGTGCGTTTTTCGGCGGATGTCCGAACACCACTTACGGTGAATCTGTAGGCTGCGTAGCAATCACGAGAAACGCTTCTGTTTTAACGATTATTGCGGCGGCAATCGGCGCAATTCTTATATCTTTCCTTTCGCCGTTTGTTGCATTGGTGAGGTCAATACCCAGTTGCGTAATGGGCGGCGTATGTATGGCGCTTTACGGATTTATTGCCGTGAGCGGACTGAAGATGATTCAAAAAGTTGACCTGGACGAGAATAAAAATCTTTTTGTTGTTTCCGTTATCCTTATTGCCGGTATAGGCGGGCTTACGGTTACATTCGGTAAAGTAAGCATTACGGCGATTGCTTGTGCGCTGATTCTCGGCATACTTACAAATGTTATGCTTTCAAAAAAATCAGACAAAAAATCCAAATAAATAGTAAATTCGGTGGCGGTAGCCTGTTAACGGCTGCCGTTATTTTTATACTATTTTATACTATTGAATTTATTAGAAAAATAATATAAAATAAAAAAGGTTTATATTTATTGTAGTTACATTTTATGAGTTTTTTGTGAGAGGAATTTACGGTGTGGGAAACAATATTCATGAGGGACACAGAAACAGGCTGAAAAAAGAATTGCTTGCTAACGGCTTTGAGGGTGTGCCGGAACACAAACTGCTGGAAGCACTTTTGTTTTATTCAATCCCAAGGAGCGATACAAATGTTACCGCGCATAAGCTGTGCAGAGAATTTGGTTCTCTGTATCGGGTGACCGAGGCGGATTACGATGATTTGCTTAATGTTGAGGGAGTAGGGGAAACAACTGCTTTTTTAATTAAACTGATAAATTCTATTGAAAAAAGTAATCAGAAAAGTCGAGGAGCAGTAGCCAAGGTTGTTAAGGGCCTGACAGACGCGGCCAATATTCTTTATCCTTATTTTATGGGGCAGAAAAATGAATTTATCACCGTTGTTTATCTTGACAATGCTTCCGGAATACTTGATATTTTCAAGCTTTGCGAAGGAGATGTCAATACGGTTGCTTTGAATAAAAGAAGACTGGCCGAACGCGCAATCCGAACCGGTGCGGTCGCTGTGATTCTTGCACATAATCATCCTTACGGAGTGCCGAATCCGTCGTCCGACGATATAAAAGTAACGATATCTTTAAAAAGTTTTTTGAATAATCTCGGAATAGAACTTGTGGACCATATTATTTTCGGCGAGTCAACCTATTGCTCTTTGAGACAAAGCGGTCAGCTTTAAACAGCAATAAAATCAAAAGCGTTTGAGTTTGGATTACTCAAACGCTTTTATCTATTCGGGCTGTTTGTTCTGCCAAGAATATAATCAGTTGTTGTATTATAATAATCTGCAAGCTTGATTAGTAAATGTGTTGGTATTTCTCTTTTACCGATTTCATAATTGCTGTATACTCTTTGGTCAATTCCGAGAATGGAAGCAATTTCTTTTTGTTTTAAATCAGCATCTTCGCGTAAGTCCCGTATTCTTTGGTAATAATACAAAATAATCACCTCAAGCGTATATTATCTTACTATCAAATAATAGCCTTGACAATACTATCAAATGATAGTAAAATAATGTTGTAAAATATTTTTTAGAGGTATTAATGATGAAAAAAGTTTTATGTTTGGTTTTATCAGTTGTTATGTTGTTCAGTATAACATCGGGGCTTGACCTGTCAGCATATGCGGCAACAAGCGGTGATTATGAATATGAGATTTTAGAAGACGGTACAGCAGAAATTACAGGTTATATAGGCAATAATAAAGTATTATCAATTCCATCAAACTTAAACGGATACACGGTAACAAGTATAGGTGCTACTGCATTTGTTTGTTGTGAAAGTTTAGCAAGCGTAACAATACCAAACAGCGTAACAAATATTGCTTATGTAGCATTTGGAGATTGCGCCAGCTTAACAAGTGTAACAATTCCGAATAGCGTAACAAGCATAGGCGATAGTACATTTGATGATTGCACAAGCTTAACAAGCGTAACAATTCCCGACAGTGTAACAAGTATAGGCAAATATGCATTTGGTAATTGCGAAAGCTTAACAAGTGTGACAATCCCCGACAGCGTAACAAGCATAGGCGGTGGTGCATTTTACGGTTGCACCAGCTTAACAAACATAACAATACCCGATAGTGTAACATCGGTAGGGGATTCTGCATTTGCGTATTGCACCAGCTTAACAAACATAACAATACCAGATAGCGTAACAAGCATAGGCAAGTACGCATTTTCAGAATGCACAAGCTTAACAGGCATAACCGTTGACGAGGATAATCAGTATTATTCCTCGCAGGACGGAGTTCTGTTCAATAAAGATAAGACCGAATTAATTCAGTACCCTGCCGGGAATACAAGAACATTATACACTATCCCCGACAGCGTAACAAGCATAGGTGAGTGGGCATTTTTTGATTGCACAAGCTTAACAGATGTAACAATAGGAAACAGCGTAACAAGTATAGGCGATTGTGCATTTTACGGTTGCGAAATCTTAACAGATGTAACAATAGGAAACAGCGTAACAAGCATAGGCTATTTCGCATTTTCTTATTGCGGAAGCTTAACAGATGTAACAATAGGAAACAGCGTAACAAGCATAGGCTTTTATGCATTTTGCGATTGCAC
>CAZURV010000029.1:0-6091 GCA_964623515.1 uncultured Eubacteriales bacterium
CAGCGGTCTCCAAAACCGCGTGCCGAGGGTTCAAGTCCTTCTGCCCCTGCCAAAATAGCGGGCGCCGCAAATGCGGTGCCCGCTATTTTGATATAGAGTAAAAAGTCTTGCAACTTTCGATGCACGCAGCTCATTTTAAGGGTGCGGGTCTCCGGTGGAGACCTCTCAGTGCAAAAGCACTGAGAAGCACAGACCGAACCGAGAGGTGAGAGCGGGTCTCCGGTGGAGACCTCTCAGTGCAAAAGCACTGAGAAGCACAGACCGAACCGAGAGGTGAGAGCGGGTCTCCGGTGGAGACCTCTCAGTGGAAAAACACTGAGAAGCACAGACCGAACCGAGAGGTGAGAACAAGTCTTTCTGCTCGTGAAACATAAAAGAATCTTGAATCTGTTAGGGCAAGGTTCTTTTATTTTTTATCAGCAGAGACAGATTCTTTCACTAAAATGTTACGGGTGCATGCGCACGCATAGGAAAATGATTATTTATTGATTTTTGGATTATCCGTTCGGCACATAATATAATCCATACTTACGTTATAAAAATCCGCTAACTGCATAAGCGTTTCTGTTGAGGGAACTCTGCCTCCGTTTTCAAATTTGGAAATCAAAGCTTGATCAATTCCGGTTTTCATTTGCAGACCAATTTGAGTATATCCTGCCTGTTTTCTTAAAATTTTCAGATTATTTTTCATTTTAATCACCTAATGACATTATCACAGCAATTACCCTTGACAAATATGACAATTTGTCATATAATGTTGCAAAAGCACATTTCCGTTGCTTTTATTATTATTCTCATGAATATGGGAGGGGACAAAAATGAGCTTTTGTGAATTTTGCGGAGAGAAATTAATGGACGAAACCGATTATTGTTCAAAATGTACTCAGGTTAAGTCAGAAAGAAAGATGTCTGCCGATAAACTGTATTACATAATCATGTTGATACTGAATTTTATTATGCCGTTTGCTGTACCTTATCCCGTATGTTTGAAATTTATTGAAATGATAGAAAAGGGATTAGGGAACGGATTGATTTCCGATAGGCTTGCTATCTGTTTAAGGCAAGGCATAGCTCTGTTTGACAGCTTTCATTTAGAAGAACAAAATTTATATATTGTTGCATACCTTGCTTGTTTTGTTCTTTCGGGAATCATACTGGCGATTCCTGTTATATTCCGCAAAATAAACTTTCACTTTTCCTTTTGCATACCCTCGGCAGTTACTGTTTTTCTGTCATTGCTGCTTAACATTGCTTTTTTCGCATTGATTATGTTGAAATCGCTGACAGGCGTAGATTTTAATGTATTCAATGTTTTAATCATAGCAGTTATCGGATATTTTACGATAAAACTTCATCTCTGTTTCATCGCGCTTATGATTGTCAATTGGCTTAATCTGAAAGATAGTCACACATCGGAATTTTCAGTAGGAAGCGAAAGATGATTTACTTTCCTTTACGGCTTTTCCAAAAGAGCAGTAAGCTCGGCTCTATGGAATTTCAGTGTACGGGAATCACTTCCGTGACGATATAAATTGTTTTAATAAAAAAAGATATGATATATTCCGTTCCCTTGGTTCTTAAAGATGGATGAATCGGGGGAGAATGATAAAAAGCACATATATATTCAGATTGAAAATATTTAACATTTGTATTTGTACAGCGCCATTGGTCGGAGTACAGAAGAGCATGCCGGGTTGCGTTTTGCACGCAACAGCGCGGCAACAAATGCCAATAATTTCGTCAGTCAAAATATAACTTAGGCAAAGATGTCCTCGCTTCTAAGGTGACGGGAACATTTTTCAAAATCATAGCAGGGATTAATCCCCTTATTGAACATCTAAAAATTCGATTACATCGGAATTGTTAAAGGGAGGAAAAAATGTTTTGTTCAAATTGTGGCGCTTCAGCACAGGGAGATTCGATTTTTTGTCAGAATTGCGGTGCAAAGCTTGAAAAAGAAGAAACGGAAATGATTCAGGAAAACGGTGATACAGTAAGCAACGAAGACTGCAAAAACACTGAAACATCGGACATCGCTTGTCGGGACGTAAAGGAAAAACACATAAAAAAGCCTCTAAACAAAAAGGTTTTTGCCGTTGTTGCGGCAGTCTTGGTTGTTATGATTTCCGTAATTACAGTTGTTTCTGTACTTTCAAAGCGGGTTTCCGTTGAAAAATTTATTAAAACGGATAATATCTCTGTAACAGGATATAACGGCTACGGAAAGCTTTCTGTTTCCGCTGATGAAGTAATCGATTATGACGCTGTTGAAGATGCTCTCGGCAAAAAAAGCAGCTCTTCCGAAAGTTCACAAAGCCTCTTGGATTCTTTTGACGATTATTTTTCGAGTACCACAATAAATACTTATATAAAAGCCGAATATGTTAAAGATTACAGCAATCTTTCCAACGGGGATATTATTGAAATAGAAATAACCGCAGATTTCGATGGAATAAACCGGCTCGGTTATGAGAAGAAGCTGGTGGGTGATGAAAACTTTACTGTGCAATATACCGTTTCCGGACTGAAGGAATCCACGTCGATTGATCCATTTTCTTTAATCAAAAAGATATATGTCGACCCGACGACCGATTATGTTTCGCTTCATATATCCTATAATGACAGCAACGATTTTACTGAGGCGGGATATATTACAAAAACGGACCAGTCGAATGAAATCATGATTTATCTTCCGTCGGACGAAGAGGATGCCGATGATGAATATCAATTCACCATAAGCTTTGACACGGATGCTATTCTTGATAATATCCATTCAAACGATAAATTTACGCTTAAAGCCAACACAACGGAAGATTTGGCTTCATACGGAATCATACTGAGCACGACGGAAAAAGAGTTTACGGCGGACACGCTTGATTATTTGACAGACAAATCAAAAATCACTTCGGAAATCATTACCAAAATGAAAAATAATATTGAAAATATCAGTGAAAGCGTAACTGCTGCGCAGTATTTTCTTTTTTCTTTGAATGATGATTCGGAACAATTTGAATTTTCCGCTGTTGTTTTTCTTGTTAAAGGCAGTGAGAGATATTATCGCTATGATTATCCTTCGTCAGCAATTAAAATTTCGGACAGCGGAGATGTGGTCATCAATTATGATTCATCTGTAAGATCCTACAGTTCCTATTCAAAGATTTCGGATTTTGAAGACGAATATACGTCCGAGTATGATAAACTCAGCAGGATAACGTTATAACTTAGGCAAAAATGTTCCCGCTTCTAAAGCGGCGGAAACATTTCCAAAATCATAGCATGGATTTAATTCGCCTTTGATTTCTCATAAAGCTAACGCTGTCCTTTGCCGCGTTGAATAACGGAGCAAGCCTCTTATTGATGGGAGTATGAATTATGAAAAAGTTTATTTCGGTCGTTCTGGTTTTATGCCTTTGTGCGTCGGCAGCGTATGTCGCAACACAAACGGATGTCGTTTCGGCGGTCGTGGATAAAACGGAACAGCTTTTCGGGAATACCGATGAAAAAAAGATAAATGATGTTTTAGATGATTTTCAGCAGGCATATGCAGCTGGAGATATGCAGGAAGTTTTAAGCTGCTTTGATCAAAAGACGCGAAACGCTGCTGATTCGCAGTTGAATATAGGCAACGCTCTGATATCCGAAATAACGGGTTTTGATATCGGATTATCGGATATGTTTTCTCTGGGTACGGCTGCCGGGAATTTTGAAATTAAATTATCCGACAGAGAAATGGATAGGATTTCCGATACGTCCGCGCGAGTAACGGGAATGCTTACTGAAAAATATAATGATACCTTTGCCGGGGAAGTAAAACAGCAGCATAAGGCGATTTTTACTCTTGTTAAGGAGGGGAGAAAATGGTATATCAGCAATATAGAAGAAGCCGTTAGCTGAGGAATATTAAAGAAACATGAAAGGGATATGAAAGGAAGGATAAAGTTATGGATAATTGGAAATTATATGAATCAGAAAGCAAAATCAACACACAAATAAATGCAGCAAATTATTTAAAATCGGAGTCTCCCCGGAAACACTTTTTCAAGTCAGAAACATGGAGAAAAATTATTGCCGTATTATTGACGTTGATTCTTGCTCTGTCCTTAGCCTCGTGCGGAAAGGCTGAAACGTTTGTTTGCGATTTCTGCAACAAGACGATTGAAGACGGCAAAAAATACGAGGTAGATTCATCCGGCGACACTTATAACGTCTGTGAAGACTGCTATGAAGAGATGCAGGGGATGAAAAACGCTTTTTAATCAGCGCCGGACGGACACAGGAACCGTGTAAGCTTCATTATGTTGTCTGTACGCTTACTAAAGCAACTGGAAGTAGCGTGAACATTTTGAAAATCAACAAGAAAACGAAAGGAATCACAAGAAATGTTTTGTACTAAATGCGGAAGTGAAATAAGCGATTCAAATAAATTTTGCCCGAAATGCGGTGAAAAAATACCGGGGAAGGGAGTAAATTTAAACATTCCTTCCAATATAGATATAAATAAAATATCCTCCGAAGCACAAGGCCTAATTTCAAATATTAAAGGAAGGGTTACTTCCAATCGCGGAATTATAGGGGAAAACAAAGCGGTGTATTTTTCAGGAGGTCTGTTTTTTCTGCTTCAATTTATGCTTTTTTTCTTTCCCGCCATCAAAATTGAAGCTTTCATTGCAGCTCAATCGTTTGGTATTTTTGACCTTTGGGAGGAAGCAGATGTGGGTATTTTTGGCTTTGTTAAGGCTTTTATGATTATTTTGTTTGTGGTTTCCGCAGCATCATATTTTGCCCCTGTGGCATTAAAAAAACAAAATGCCAAAAAGTTTTTTATTCTGCCAATCGTTACGTCGGTTATATCGTTTTTGATTTTTATAACTACACTTATTATAGCTTATATCGGCGCAAGTAGCACCGATTTCGGCGATTTCAGTGAAAATGTATCTTTAAAGGCAAGCGCATGGTTCTATTTGCTTTCTTTTCTAGTGTCAGTTGCCGCGTCGGTTATTATGAAAAAACGTGCGGGCAATATTCTGCCTGATTCGGATACGATTCAAAACGATATTAATAAATAATTATCAATGAAAGGAGATATTTATTATGTTTTGTAAAAATTGCGGAAAAGAAATAGATGACAATGCCATGGTTTGTATTCATTGCGGAGCCGCAGCAAATATTCCCCAGACGTCAACAAACGCAGGGTATGCAGGTCCTAACGGAGAAACTTTTCGCCCCGTTCCCAAATGCAAAAAATGCGGTTACATAGGTGAGTTTGAACATGGAAAGCTTTTTCGGCCGATGGATTGGGCTATTGGGCTTTTAACATTTTGGTTTGGTTTTGGAATTATCTATTTTATTGTAATGGCAATTATCAGAAGCGATGAAGATAAAAGGGAAACAATTTGCCCACAGTGCAAAGCCAAAAAATCTTCTACCAACTTTTATTGATAAACGGTTAACGGAAATCCTCTTCGTTTGGCTTAAGCCATAACACACCCTCCGTAAACCGTTTGTGCGCTCCGAAAATCCTATGCTTTCGGAGCGCACTTTTTGTATGCGCCGGACATCGGCGAACAGGTTATATTCCTTCAGGCAATCCAATCTGTGCGGGAACAAGCAGGGAATCCGGCCGGGTGCTTTTGCCCTGCACCAAGATATATCCGAATATGGATTATGATTTTAAGCCTGTAGGTATTCTTTGTAATACCTGCAGGCTTCCTGTATTCTATTATTTGCTGTTTATGCGCATCGTGAACACTATTAAAGTTATGCTACACTATTGACAGGTGACCAAAGCGGTGATATGATATAGTTCGCAAGCGATACTTCGCTTGCGATTTATATTACGCTTGGAGGTTTCACAATGATCGAGGTTTCTCAATTCCGGACAGCGACCAAGCTGGTACAGCTTGGAAATGCCGTTACATATTTCAGAAATATCAAAGAGAAGGAAATCGGGCTCACATCCGTTCAAAGTGATGTCATGCGCGTGATTTTAGAGAATCCTGGAATTACTGCCGTTATGTTAAAAGAAAAAATGAGGTTATCACAGTCTACTGTTGCCGGTATTTTGTTCCGTTTGGAACGCAAGGGAATCATT
>CAZURV010000030.1:0-5399 GCA_964623515.1 uncultured Eubacteriales bacterium
TTCGATATGCTGCTTGACATTGAGTTTGGACAATAAACATACCGTTTCCACATGTTCCGTAAAAGGGAACATATCCACAGGCTGGATACGGCGAACCCTGTATTTTTTATCTTTGGTGAGATAAAATAAATCGCGACACAGCGTTTCTGGGTTGCAAGATATATAAACAATTTTTTTCGGTGCGAGTTTGAGAACGCTTGAAAGGAATTTTTTATCGCTTCCTGCTCTCGGCGGATCCATAATCACCGTATCCGCTCTTCCGCCGTTCTCCGCCATAGTGCGCATAAATTCTCCTGCGTCGGCACAATGGAATTCAATATTCTTCACGCCATTGAGCGCCGCGTTTTCCTTTGCATCGCGCACAGCGTCTCTATTCAGCTCAACGCCTATAACTTTTCCTGCCTGCTTAGAAACCGCAATCCCTATTGTACCGATTCCACAGTACGCGTCAATCACGGTTTCGTCTCCCCGCAAATCCGCAAACGCAATCGCTTTGGAATACAGGATTTCCGTCTGCACGGGATTTATCTGATAAAACGCTTTTGGGCTTATTCTGAACTTAAAACCGCACAGCTCATCCGTTATCTTACCGCTTCCGTAAACAACTTCTTCCCTGTTTCCCAACACCATACTGGTATAGCGTTTGTTCACATTAAAAACAACGGTCGTTATTTCCGGATGACATTTCAGCAAAGCATTTACAAAGCTTCTTTTTTTGGGAAACGTATCGCTCCCGGAAACGAGCACAACCATAATTTCTCCGCTTTTGAATCCCCTCTTTACAAGCACATGACGCAAAAATCCCCTGCCCGTATTTTCGTCATACGGTTGAAGCTTAAAGCTTTTTAACAATTTCCGTATTGTTACGATAATCTCATCGGCTTTTTGATCTTCAATCAAACAAGAATCAACAGGCACGATATTATGCGTGCTGGCCTGATAGATTCCGGAAACGATTCTGCCGTTGCAATCTTTTCCGAACGCCGCCTGAACCTTATTCCGATAATGATATGGATTCTCCATTCCGATGATTTCCGAAACGTGATGAAACCCTCCGAGCAACCGAATTACCTGCACCTGCTTGCGGCTGAGTTGAACGTCATAGGGAAATCTCTGCAACTGACATCCGCCGCACTTTTTATAATGCATGCACGGTTTATATAACGTTGTATTTCTACTTTTATTTTTACTGCTCACTGCCATCTGCCTGTTCTTTTCTATAACTTATTCGCCGATGTCCCCCGCCTCTTAGGCGGCAGGGTTCATTTCAGAATTTCAGCGGGAGTGATAATCTCCCACTGAAACCCTGAGGAGCGGACGCTCCATGCGCAGGTTGCAATCGTTCGCAAGCCTCGTTTCAAGCGAGCTTGACGGGGCACTGCTCCGATTTAAATGAGGATAAAACCTAAACTTATTTTAATTTAATAATTGTTCGCAGTCAAGTTTTGTTAAAAACTGCATAAAATTAAATATGTTTACAACAATCACAACAATATCGGAACCTAAAAATTTTTTTGGAAAACTAAAACACAAACTTCTCCCTCCCCCGATAAAGAGTGAAATCATAACCGTGCCAGACGGGTGTGGATTCCTGCATCTTGAAGTTCCTCTGATTCGCGGGGAAATCCAATGGAGCAATGTTAAAACAGTTGCAGGACAAAACGCCGCAAACCTTGTGCTTCCGAAATGGATTACTCCACCTGACGGCAACAGGATAAAAGCCTTTAAAAGCATCGATCTGCCGAGACGAATCACAGTAAACTCTATAATAAAGCTTTTAAGCATGCGTAAAAATATAATGAATGAAATCGCAGTTATAGATTATATGGGAGGTTGTGCAGGGCTGCTTGAAAAGCTACCGGAATACTCTGCCGGCATACTAATCGTAACGGCGAAACCCGAACGTTACGAAAGTGTTAAACGGTCCGCGATGAACACGTACGGAGTGACGCTTCGAATAACGGATGATATTTCCAAGGCCTTTGACTGTCCTCTGGTTATGATTCCGTCTCCCATGTGGAGCGCCGTTGCATTCTCACGACTTTCCGTCATTATAGCAGCGGACAGCCGGAACATCTATTCCTCAAACGTTTATCTTGCGAACGGAATCAATCTTGAACAACGTTATCTGGATTTACTGCCGGAAGGCGTTTCTCCGCTTTATTTTGCTTCCGCGCTTTATGAAATATCAGGTGTAAAGTCTATTAAATACTGTTTTTCTCCTGTTTTTTCAAAAAATAATCATATTTTTACTTATTATGATGTTCTTAAGTCCCTTGACTAAAAAATAATTGTAATATATAATATACGGGTATATTTACAAACGGCATTGCGCCGCAGCACGAAAGGAAGTAACAAAATGCCTAAAGAAATACTTTTAACCGCTGAAGGTCTTAAAGAATTACAGGATGAACTTGAATATTTAAAAACCGAAAAAAGAGCTGAAATAAAAGATAAAATTCAGGTAGCTCTCGGCTACGGCGACCTTTCGGAAAACAGCGAATATGATGAAGCGAAATCCGAACAGGGCAAAATTGAAAGCAGAATCAATACACTTGAGGCAATGCTTGAAAACTATAAGCTGATTGATGAAACAAGCACTTCAACAGATATTGTCAGCCTCGGCTCAAAAGTTAAAATCAAAGACATTGAACTCGGCGAAACCCAAGAGTTTAAAATCGTAGGCTTCGCACAGGCCAATCCGGATTCAGGCAAGCTTTCCGATGAATCGCCGGTCGGTAAGGCGCTGTTAGGGCACAAAAAAGGTGATGAGGTCATCGTGGAAGCACCCGCAGGAAATATAACATTTAAAATTGTAAAAATTTCAAAATAAAAAGGTATTTGCGGGCAGACATTATGTTTGCCCGCTTTTTTCGGAGGATAAAATGGCAGGAAAATTTATTATGGAAAAAAATGCGGATGAATCTTTTTCATTCAGCTTTTCAAACGGTGAAACCGCCATTATGGCAAGCGAACCTTATCAGAAGCAGGACGCCTGCAAAAGAGCGGTAAAATCCGTTAAAAAATCATGCAGAGCAAAAATTCAGCACGCAGGAGAAAACATATCTCTGCCGAAATATGAAATAATCGAAAAAGACGGAAAACAGGCTTTCAGGCTCTATGCGCAGAATGGAGATATGCTGGCGGAAAGTATGCCGTCGGACAATATTGAAAGCATTATCGAATATATAAAAAACAACGCTCCCTCGGCAAATACCGAAATGGCGGCTGAAAAAGAACCGACGGAAAGCGAGCTTTATCAAATTCGTGTTGAAAAACTTAAAAAATTGCAGAAGGACGGAAAAAATCCGTTTGAAATCACAACTGCCGAGCAGTCGGTACACGCGAAAGAACTGAAAAAGCAGTTTGAAGAAGCCGAAGCAAAGTGCGCAGAGGGCGAAACGCCTGATATGCACGTTTCCGTATGCGGAAGAATTATGACCTGGCGTAATATGGGCAAAGCAAATTTTATCGATATTCACGATAAATCCGGCCGCATACAGGTTTATGTAAGAATGAATGATATCGGAGAAGATGCTTTTTCTGCATTCCGCAAATGGGATATCGGCGATATCGTTGAAGTAAAAGGCTATGTTTTCAGAACGCGCACAGGCGAAATCTCAGTTCACACCGAAGCTATAAGGCTGATTTCAAAAAGTCTGCTTCCGCTTCCTGAAAAATTTCACGGTCTTAAAGATACCGATACAAGATACAGAAAACGATATCTTGATTTAATTATGAATCCTGAAGTGAAAGATACATTTATAAAGCGTTCACAAATTATAAAGTCCATCCGCACATATCTTGACAATCTCGGCTTTATAGAAGTGGAAACGCCGATTCTCAATACAATTCCCGGCGGAGCAACTGCAAGACCGTTCATTACACATCACAATACACTTGATATGGATATGTATCTGCGTATCGCAACAGAGCTTTATTTAAAAAGACTTATCGTCGGAGGCATGGAGCGCGTTTACGAAATAGGCAGAAACTTCCGTAATGAGGGTATGGATGTGAAGCACAATCCCGAATTCACCTGTATGGAACTGTATCAGGCATTTACCGATTATCACGGAATGATGGATATAACGGAAAACCTGATAAGAAATGCGGCAGACGAGGTTTGTGATAGTCTGCATATCACATTTAACGGAACCGAAATTGACCTGGAAACGCCGTTTGCACGGCTGACAATGGTTGAAGCGGTTAAAAAATACAGCGGCGTGGATTTCGGAGCATTTATGAGCGATGATAAAAAAGCCGTGAAAATTGCAAAGGATAAAGGCATTGAAACCCAGCCCGGCAAGGCAACATGGGGCGACGTGCTCAATTCATTCTTTGAAGAATATGTTGAAAAGAATCTTATTCAGCCCACATTTATTATAGATTATCCCGTTGAGATTTCTCCGCTTACCAAAAGAAAACCGGACTGCCCTGCTCTTACGGAAAGATTTGAACTGTTCATTCTCGGCGGCGAATATGGCAACGCATACTCCGAACTGAATGATCCTATTGATCAGATGCAGAGATTTGAAGCACAGATGAAACTGCGCGAAGCGGGGGATGATGAAGCAAATATGATTGACAATGATTTTGTAACTGCCCTCGAATATGGCATGCCGCCTACGGGAGGCCTCGGAATCGGCATTGACAGACTTGTTATGTTGCTTACAGACAGTTATTCCATTCGCGATGTTTTGCTGTTCCCGACGATGAAACCCTTACCCAACAACAATGATTAAAAATCCGGTATTTATGCGCCTTTGCGACGAAAATCGAGAATCTTTACATCTTTACATCAAACGGTGCAGAATTTTGTGCCGAGGTGTACAAATTTGAGTATGCCGAGCCGTGCAGGGGCGTCGGGGGACAAATACTGCATAAAGCCGACTGTATCGGTATCGTATTGCGATTACGGGAGGAGTACATAACCATTATGCGATGGCTAGCCGCCTATCAGCAATCCACCCACTCAATGTCTTTTTCGACTTCCCAAAATGACTTGCCATTCCAAATCCTTGCTTTTTCAAATGCCATTAAACACTCGCAAATTGAATCTTTGGTGACAGAAAATACAGTTTTATCGTTCTTCAAAGTTTGTTTTCGTAGAGTATAATAAATATACTGTTTGAAGGGTACTTGTATCCTTTGAGGTGATTCGCTCGGTGTTGGTAGCGCTGAGCGGATTTTTTAATCCTTGCCAAGAATTTGGGTTGAAGCATCATAATAACTTCTTTAAATTCTCTCCCGCCGATACAACGAGCTTGTTGCTACCCTTTATATGCTTATCTTGTCGTCCTTGGTGAATTTTTGCTGGTGAACGACTTCCTTTAGTATTCCAAAAATTACCGCCGCTTCCTGCGCCCATTAAGCAACCACCTGCTTCCCGGACTTTG
>CAZURV010000031.1:0-5258 GCA_964623515.1 uncultured Eubacteriales bacterium
GTGAGGACTACCTGATTTCGAGTCAGGCCCGTTATGACCACTTCGATACGCTTCCGTATATGTCGGACCGCCGTGTTTTTTCTGCCTTTTTCGCTTGAAAAAGACTTTGGAAAGAACTGACGGAAAGAACAGCAAATTATTTAGTTTTCGAGCTCTTAAAAGTCATTTATAAAATGAGGATTGTCGGCGGACAAAACGACGGATCGTCAACGGATTTCGAGTGCCGCACCTTCGACCTCTCGGACAACTCTCCGTATATGTTAAGCCTGAAATTCCGCAAAACCCCTTAGGGCGGAACGGCAGGACAGAACAACAAAACATTCAATTTTTTGAACCGACGCAAAGCCCCGTAAATCGGGGATTTTGAAGTGGACGAAACTGACACATCAGCCGACCATTTCGAGTAGAACCGTTATGACCGATTCGATACGTTTCCGGGTGAAACATTATGCTCTATATTTTAGCATAATATTTTTGATTTTGCATCATATTTTTTAATTTTTTTTATGATTTTGCATGTTCTTGATATTATCACAAATATGAAACACCGCAAAGACTGCCGCGAAGCATATCAACGGAATATTTACGGTGATGATACCGGTGAGAATAAATACTGCGCAAGGAATTGTGCTGAGGGGTATGCTGAACAGTTTTCCCTTAAGATAATATATCAGCCAGAAAACAAAGTAAACCTCGAGCAGAACGGTTATGCAAAGAATCCATACAGCAAGCTTGTTCCGCGGAAGATTTTCAACCGTTGTAAATCCGAAAGTATAAGCCATTGTTACTATAGAACCGAATTTTCCGATGTTTTCAATGATTGCCGGAACACTTACGGCTTTTTTTGCCTGTCCGCGCGTGAGCAAAGCATAAATTATATTTGGAATCAGCATAAGAATCATTACGATCAGACCGTAAAACGATAAGTTGTCCATAAAACACCTCTTTTTTACACAAGATAGATGGAACGGATTTTGAGGAAATTTGCCGGATTTTTTGTATGGTTATAATTATAGCAATTAAATAATAACATAATAAAACGGTTTACGTCAAGCCAAGCGAATGATTTCCGTTTAGTTATATTTGCTTGAAGATACTTTCATTTTGTGATAAAATTTTCTGCGTGATACATCAAATCAGAACTGCCGGATAGATTTTCAATGATGACCTTTTATATAATTCGGGGAAATTGTGAGGCTGAAAAGAATATGAAAAAGATAGGTAAATTTTCGGAAGTGTCATGGGTGCTGGGCGTTGTGATTATTTCATTTGCCGTTGCGCTTATAACAAAAGCAGGATTTGGCGTTTCCATGGTCGTTGCTCCTGCCTACGGAATTCATCTTTTTGTTTCTCAGTATCTGCCTTGGTATAGTTTCGGAACAAGCGAATACATTTTTCAGGGAACACTTTTGATACTGATGTGTATAATCATCAGGAAATTTAACTGGCGTTATCTGCTTTCGTTTTTAACATCCGTTATTTATGGCGTGCTTATTGATTTTTGGCTTTTTGTACTCGGAGGGAGCGGGGTATATCATGGGATTGGTCTGCGGATTATCGCTCTTGCAGCCGGAATCGTGCTTACATCTTTGGCAGTCGCATTCTTTTTTAGAACTTATTTGCCGCTTCAGGTCTATGAATTGTTTGTAACGCAGGTAAGCGCTAAGTTTAAGATGACGACGGAAAAATTCAAATACATATATGATTGTTCCAGCTGTGTTTTTGCGTGTGTTCTTGCGTTGATTTTTTCGCTACTGAGCGATGGTATAACATTTACGGACTGTATCGGAATCGGTACGGTTGCGTCTACGGTATTCAACGCATTTTTAATAAAAATTTTCGGATTATTGCTTGATAAGCTGTTTGATTTTAACGCGGCTTTCCCGAAATTGAAAAGAATCATAGCTTCGAAATAGAGAAAAAAGGGAGTATATAATTGGGCAGGGAAATGGAAAAATATCAGCTTGCGGAGAGGAGCATTTTCAAAACTTACCGCAAGGAAATCTGGAATCCGTTTGTTGCGGCGGTAAAAAATTATCATCTGATTAAATCGGGAGATAAAATTGCTGTTTGTATTTCAGGCGGTAAGGATTCAATGCTTATGGCAAAGCTTTTGCAGATGCTTCAGCGTTTCAGCGAAGTGCCGTTTGAACTCGTTTTTCTTGTAATGGATCCGGGGTACAGCGGAGCAAACCGAAAAAAAATTGAAGAAAATGCGCGGATTTTAAATATTCCGATTACTGTTTTTCGTACGGATATTTTCAGCGTGGCAGATAACACAGCAAAAAATTCCTGTTATCTTTGCGCCAGAATGAGAAGGGGATATCTGTATTCCGAAGCGAAAAAACGCAAGTGCAATAAGATTGCTCTCGGGCATCATATGAACGATGTGATAGAAACAGTTGTGATGTCTATGTTCTACGGTGCTCAGCTTCAATGTATGCCGCCTATGCTTCACAGCATGAACTATAAGGGTATGGATTTAATAAGGCCTCTGTATCGTGTTAATGAACGTGATATTATAAAATGGTGCAGATATAACAATTTGGAATTTATTCAGTGCGCGTGTAGATTTACGGAGCGCAGTGCCGAGGGAGCGGAAGATTCAAAGCGAAACGAGATAAAACAGTTGCTTTCGGAGCTCCGAAAGCAGAATCCAAATATAGAAACAAGTATTTTCAATGCCGTTCACAAAGTAAATATCGATACTTTTCCCGGTTATAAAACCGACGGTGAATTGCATTCTTTTTTTGAAAAGTTCAGCAGAAGTACAGGCAATGAGATATCATAAAATCTGACATATGAACTTTTTAATTTTTTTAATAGGTAGTCTTGTATTTTAGATAGCTATTTGTTATAATACATAAGATATACAATAAAATATCTATATGACGTTTGCAGGAAATGCTTTCGCAACCGAAGGAGTAACACTCTCAGGTATCTTTGTTGGATGAGGACTGCAAACTGATAGAACTTTGGAGAACTCATTCAGTTGAGTGCCGAAGGGGCAAAACGCTTAAGCGTTAATCTCTCAGGCAAGAGGACAAAGAATAATTTACTGCAAAACTATTTTTGCCTTTTACCGGATTGCGCGTTAAGCGCAGTCTTTTATTTTTAGGAGGAATAGGATGGAGAAGTTTTTAGACGCTTTAACGAGCGTCAACAATGCAGTAAATGACTTTGTATGGGTTAAAATAGGGCTTGTGCTTTTGATAGGCGCAGGAATTTTACTCACATGCTGTACCAAGTTTTTCCAGGTATCGCATCTGGGGCATTGGTTCAAGCAAACGATAGGTAGCGTTTTCAGGAAAGGAAGCTCATCTACCCAAAAGACGGATAAAAAAAGTATTTCACAGTTCCAGGCGCTTTGCACCGCGCTTGCCGCAACGATAGGCACGGGTAATATAGCAGGGGTTGCCGCCGCGATTGTTGCGGGCGGTCCCGGAGCGGTATTTTGGATGTGGATTGCGGCATTTTTCGGAATGATGACGAATTTTTCAGAAAACGTTCTCGGAATTTATTATCGCCGGCGTAACCGGAGCGGAGAGTGGTCCGGTGGAGCCATGTATTACATCGAAGACGGATTCGGAACAAAAATAAAGTGTAAACCGCTTGGAAAAGTGATTGCTGTTATTTTTTCGATTTGCGCAATTCTGGCTTCTTTCGGAATCGGAAACATGGGGCAGGTTAACAAAATCACGCTTAACATTCAGTCTGCGTTTTTTTCAAATGTGAAGGCTCCCGAAATAGGAGGTATTTCGGTAATCAATATAGTTATAGGTGTTGTGCTTATGATTCTTGCGGCGCTTATTATCATCGGTGGACTTCAGAGAATTGCGGCGGTTGCGGAGAAAGTTGTTCCTTTTATGGCAGTTCTTTATATTTTCGGCGCTCTCATCGTATGCTGTGTGAATTTTTCCAGAATCGGCGATATGTTTGCGGCAATCTTCAAATTTGCGTTTGGCGTTAAAGCAGTCGGCGGCGCAGCGGCGGGAATTGTAGTAAAGCAAGTTATTACACAGGGCTGTAAACGCGGTGTGTTTTCAAATGAAGCAGGGCTTGGTTCTTCTGTTATGGTTCACTCGTCCTCAAACGTAAGAGAGCCTGTAAAACAGGGGATGTGGGGCATTTTTGAAGTGTTTTTTGATACATTTGTTGTCTGCACAATGACCGCTGTTGTTGTTCTTTCTTCGGGTATGATTGATTTAAAAACAGGGCTTGCGGCTGAAGGCGTTAACGACGCAACGCTGGTTGCATCTGCATTCGGCAATATTTTCGGCAAACCGGGAGAAATCTTTATCGCGCTTGCTATGCTTCTTTTTGCTTTCACAACAGTTCTCGGCTGGTCGCAGTACGGTACAAAGGCAGTTGAGTATTTGTTCGGAGAAAAAGCCTCTAAAGTATATCGCGTTATATTTGTGCTGATGATTATCTCCGGTGCGGTTATGACTTCTTCTTTAGCATGGGATATTTCCGATACATTCAACGGAATGATGATGATACCAAACCTTATCGGTGTTGTTTTCCTGTTCCCGCTGGTGGCGAAAATAACCGGGAATTATGTGGACAGAAAAATTAAAAATAAAACCGTTGAACCGATTCTTTCATATGATGAGGAGATACAGAAAGAAGCGGCACTGTGTGTTGAAGCGGGCGGAGAATAAACTGTTTATGGGATGCTGTTATGTATAAAAATATTGAAAAGAGAAAAATTATAAAGTTCCGGGAAGAAATTTCATATCAGAAAGGACAGGTAGTAAGCAAAACGCTTGTTCAAAATGATTTGGTAAGCGTTACGCTGTTTTCGTTTGATAAGGGAGAAGAAATTTCAACGCATGCGGCCGGCGGCGACGCGATGGTAACCGTCATTGACGGAAAAGGGAAGTTTACGGTCGGCGGCGAGATTTTTATCTTAAACAGCGGAGAAACTCTGATTATGCCGAAAGACGTTCCGCACGCGGTTTACGGAGAGGAAAAGTTTAAAATGCTGTTAGTTGTTTCTTTCTGAAGTTTTTAAACCTTTGGAATTTTGGAACATATCTATGTGATTGCTTTGCGGCAGATAGGCAAGGAAAAAAAGAGCCGGATAAAATTTAGGCAAAAACGGCTTTTCGTGGAATCTTTTTCAAACTACATACTGTACGGACAAACGACGGCGAATGTTATTGCGTTCCGGGGCGTGAATTATGAAATCACGCGCATGGACACATTCGAGGGGTACAAGGAAGATTTCGTGCTGTATTGCAAAGTGAAAGAGT
>CAZURV010000032.1:0-4791 GCA_964623515.1 uncultured Eubacteriales bacterium
GAGCACCTGACTCTTAATCAGGGTGTCCAGGGTTCGAGCCCCTGATGGTGTACCAATTCGGCCCGTTGGTCAAGTGGCCTAAGACTCCGGCCTCTCACGCCGGCAACACGAGTTCGAATCTCGTACGGGTCACCAATGATGGAAACGGCGATTGCTGATAATATAAAAATGCTTAGTCGGTGTTTATTGGGAAGAGGGTCCACCCGTTCTCATTCCGAACACGGTAGTTAAGCTCTTTCCCGTCGACAATACTTGGCTGGCGACGGCCCGGGAAGATAGATAATGCCGACATAAGCTTTTTTAAGCATTTAGTTTGACTTTCTGCATATAATATGTTAAGATACTAATTGCTTAAGTATATATTCCTCAATAGCTCAGTCGGTAGAGCACTCGGCTGTTAACCGAGTTGTCGTAGGTTCGAGTCCTACTTGGGGAGCCAGAAATAAAAAACCGCAGTAGCGGTTTTTTATTTTTATATTTGTCTGTGGAGAGCAGGCAAGCTTCCGGATGAGCCAAAAGTTTGAGTAAGCGCTAAAGGAGTTTTACAGTATATCCCTTAAGGGCACTGAAAAGGTTTGCCGACTGCATTGTTTTTCGTGTGCCTCTTAGCGGTTCTTTTTATGTTTCCTTGTTCACGCTACCCGTAAACAGGGTTACAAACAAACTCTTTCCGTTCTATTTGTTCTGCTAGTTTATATTCTGTAAATTGATTTCGCATTTATCTTGACATTTATATTTAAATACATGTGCGCTTCTAACCCGGTTCGGGGAAATGTAGGCTGGTCAATTTTGGTTTTAGTTGCGTTTGATGGTGCTTTATGGTATACTTGATTTAGTTTGACATAATTTATTAATAAAAAGAGGGTGAGTGGGTTTGTCTTCATTTGGAAGCAAAGCGAGAAAAGTTCTCGGCATTGCAGATGGTGTCCGTATCCTGCCTATGGTCGGCTACAATATGGCAAATGTATTTTCGGGCGGTTCCGGTTACATAATCGGTCTTTATTTTACAGCATTTTTAACGGATGTTGAAAATCTTGAGTTGTCGCAGGCGGGTTTAGTAACTATGATTGCCACAATATGGGATGCTGTAACCGATCCTGCAATGGGAATTATAACCGACAGAACGCGTTCAAGGCTTGGGAAGCATAGGCGTTATCTGCTTTGGGGTATTGTGCCTCTGATTGCGGCATATATTATGATGTGGTGTTCATTCGGCATTTCGGGGCAAGGTAATAACAAGCTTACGATGCTTTACTATATCCTCGCCTATATGCTTTATAAGACTGCGTATACGATTATTATAGTCCCACATACGGCAATGTTGCCGGAAATGGCGCCGGAATATTCGTTGCGAACGCAGTATAATTCCGTGGGTTACCTGATGAATTCTGCGGGAATGGTTCCGTCTTTTCTCATATTTGCGTCTGTGTTTGGTCTGTTCCATATGGAGAAATTTACGCCCGAATCCAAAACCAAGTTTTTAGTTGTTGCAATTATTCTCGGGGCTTTTTATTCGATTACTGCACTCATTTCATTCCTTTCGGTCCATGAAAAAAGCTCGCTGGATATGGTTAATCCTCCGTTTGACGGCAAATATCTTGTGAATGAATATGTGGATGTTTTCCGCAACCGGTCATTCCGTCAGTATTTTCTTATCAGTTTAACCTATATGATTGCAACGGGATTTTATTCCAATTCCAATTATTATTTTATCAAGTATGTTGCAGGGATGAACAGTCAGTTCAATATTCTGAATATGATTGCCGGCGTTGCAGAGGCGTCCGCATTCCCACTCAATTATATGATAACAATAAAATACGGCAAAACAAAGAGCGGAAATATGCTTACGCCGATTATGATTGTGGGTCTGCTCCTCGGTTTGTTTATTCAGTCCACAACAGGATCAGGTGCTTTTCGGTATCTCTGGATTGTGCTTATGTATCTGCGCGTGATTTTGTATCCTTTCGGATTTTCCGGTCTCGGATATTCTACAAGCAATATTTTCCCGGATATTACGGATGTTGACGAAGTGATTACAGGCAGGCGCAGGGAAGGCGTTATTGCAACGTTTTCAACGCTTATTAAAAAGAGCATAAGCGGAGTTATGGCGGCGTTTGTAACTGCAATTATGCAACTTTTCGGCCTTGTTACGGGCGACACGGTTTCAAATTATGAAAAACTTCACGAGGGTATGTCTTATCCGCAAACGGGCGTTGCGATTTTCGGCGTGCGTTTATGCTCGGTTATCATACCGATTCTTATGACGGTTATCTCATTGGCAGCGTTGCGTAAATTCAGTATGAGCAAAGCGGATCATAATATGATTCGGGCAGCTTTGGCGGTAAAAAAGCGTGAAGGTTCGGTTTCGCTCACAGATGAACAGATTCAAACAATTGAACGTGTCAGCGGTCAGAAATATGAAAACACATGGTTAGGTAGGAATAATGAAGGGAATCATCCTCTTGAAATAGATGAAGACGGCAAATTTGTTATTCTTGCCGTCATAAGAGCGGAAGAGAAGGCGGAAGAAAAAGAGAGACAGCGCCGGAAACAAGTTGCGAAGGAAAACGCAAAATAACAAAAAATCATCAGAAAGGATGCGGTACGGCTCAAAATGCCTTTCTCCGATTGTTTTTTGAGCAACCCCGTATCGCATGGCGATTAAAATGAAAAAATTTTTATTTTATCTTGTTCAGTGGACTTGGGGACTGCCTGTTAATCTCATAGGAGGAATCATATATCTTATTTGCAAGGCTATGGGAAGAAAGCAGGTTAAATTTCAAAATGCGTATATAACTTATCTTCCGTGGAATCAGGGCGGACTTTCGCTTGGGCTGTTTATTTTTATTAAAGGCAATCATCCCAATGAAATATGGAATTACAACACGCCTATTCACGAATACGGGCATACATGGCAGTGCCTTGTTCTCGGTGTATTTTACTGGATCGTCATTGCGCTTCCGAGTGCGGTGTGGTGCAATTTCTTTGAGAGTTACCGCAGAAAAAATAATGTTTCATATTATGTGTTTTATCCGGAAGCGTGGGCGAATGCATGGGGACAGAAAATGACAGGGAAGAAAATGATTTTAACTGCACCTGACAAAGAGAGAGCGAAAGAAATAATAGAAGGAGCGGGCAATGATTGATATAAACAGAGAAGTTTCAAAGCTTATAAAGTACGGGCTTGATAATGAACTTTTTAATGAAAGGGATAAGATTTATTGCACGAACCGTGTGATTGCGCTTTTAGGGCTTAATGAAATTGAAATTGTCGATATAAAAGACGAAAGCCCTGAATTGCCTACGGATATATTAAACAATATCCTCAATTGGTCGTATGAGAACGGCGTCCTTGAAGAAAACGGAACGGTGTATCGTGATAATTTTGATACTGAGATTATGGCCTGCTTGATGCCAAGGCCGAGCGAAGTAACAGATAAATTCTATTCCATATATGCACAGAACAGAAAAAAAGCTTCCGATTATTATTATACGCTTTCGTATAAATCAAATTATATACGAATGGACAGAATCCGCAGGAATCTCGTTTGGAAAGCGGATACAAAATACGGGCAGATTGATTTAAGCATAAATTTATCAAAGCCGGAAAAAGACCCAAAAGCGATTGCGGCGGCGCTGCAAATGCCGTCGTCATCCTATCCGAAATGTCTGCTTTGTAAAGAAAACGAGGGATACAAAGGTACTTTAACACATCCTGCAAGGGGAAATCACAGGATTATCCCGCTTGAAATCTGCGGTGAAAAATGGTTCTTTCAGTACAGCCCGTACGGCTATTTTAATGAGCACTGTATTCTTTTTAAAGGCAGTCATGATCCAATGAAAATTACAGGGCTGACGCTTGACAGGCTTTTAAGTTTTGTTGAGTTTATGCCGCATTATTTTATCGGTTCAAACGCAGGAATCCCGATTGTAGGCGGTTCTATTTTAACGCACGATCACTATCAGGGCGGAAATTACGAATTTCCTATGGCGAAAGCGCCTGTTGAAAGAAGTTTCAGCGTGAACGGATTTGAAGACGTTGAAGCGGGAATCGTAAAATGGCCGATGAGCTGTATACGAATTAAAAGTACAGATAAAAAAAGAGTCCTTGCGCTTGGAACACACATTCTGGAGAGCTGGGAAAGCTACAGTGATGAGCGTGCGTTTATTATCGCGCGTACGCCGGACGGTGAAATTCATAATGCAATCACGCCGATTGCCAGATTCAGAAGCGGAAAATTTGAGCTTGATCTGGTTCTTCGTAATAATATAACAACAGAGGAATTTCCAATGGGTTATTATCATCCGCATCCCGAGTATCATCATATTAAAAAAGAGAATATAGGGCTTATTGAAGTTATGGGACTTGCCGTGCTTCCTGCAAGGCTAAAAAACAGTATTGAGAAAATGGAACTTGCGCTGAAGAATGAAAATCAGGCAGAAAATATTTTTGAGCAAGACGAAATGAAAATCCATTATGATTGGTATAAGGAGCTTAAAGCGAAGAACATACCGCACGATGAAATCAACCGTGCAATCAAACAGAGCATTGGAGAAATTTTTGCGGAAATTCTTGCAAATGCAGGCGTATATAAAGATACGCCGCAGGGCAGGGAAGCTTTTGACAGATTCTGTGCTTCTCTATAACCTGTTCCCCGATGTTCCCCGCCTCTTAGGCGGCGGAGTCCGTTTCAGAATTTCAGTGAGAGTGATAATCTCCCGCTGAACCCCCGGGGAGCGAACGCTCCCTGCGCGGGTTGCAATGGTTTGCAAGCCGCATATCAAGCAGGC
>CAZURV010000033.1:0-4765 GCA_964623515.1 uncultured Eubacteriales bacterium
GCTCCGGAGACCGTCTATTGTGAGCGGTTTTTCTGTTTTTTGTCACCGCTTTTATTCCTTTAATATATCCTTAATTTTATCTTTGAGTACAGGCAAATTGTCAACCTCTCTGACCGTTATTTCCGTTCTAACATAATTTTTATCTTTGGCGAAAAAAGGTACGGCGATAATGTTTTGTGCGCTGTCATCCGCTATAATTCCGTTCTTAACAAGTGCGTCCAGTATCATCTTGCCGGAATAATTATCCGGGTCGCGCCGTCTGTTATCCTTGAAATAATAATTGATTGTTACCGCCGCCTGTTTCAGCGGTTCTTTCGGCTTTTTGCCATATGTTTCCCACGCCATACCGTCAGCCCAGAGTTTTTTAATCTGCTGATACCGATACATTCCGCCTTTTCCGCTGTGCCCCTGATTCTGATTATTGGACGGAGGAACGGACGGAATCACAAACGTTTCCTTATACATCAAACTTGTACCGTGCAACGTAACAGCTTTCCCCAAAACGGTTTCGCACTTTAATACGCTCTGTTTTAAAGGTATAGCCGCGCTTTTTTAGTTCGCAGATTCTGGAAGTTAAGCGCTCTATTCCCAGCCTGTCTGACGCTTCTTTTTGCGTTATTGTTCCGTACTTTTGGAGATAATCAATTAGTCTGTCACACTGTGTAGTCCGCGTATTACTCATTGTCCTGCTCCTCCTTATCAAATCCGTATTTATCGGTTGTAAACCGGGCATACGTTTCTTTAAATTCTCTGTGTGTTTTCGGCAGCTCATACAGAATATATGCCGCCGCTATCGTTATGATAAAAATTCCTAAAATCCTTAAAATCATTTTTCTGTACCTCAAAACGGCAAATCGTCCTCAGGCACAACATCATATTCAAAACCTTTTTGAACATATGCCACGCTCTGCGGTTCTTCCGATTCTTTGTGCTGTGTTTCGTTGTTCTGTGTTTCGTTGCTCTTTTTTCCCCCGCCGAAATATGCACGATGAACGATAACCTCGGGAGATTCTTTCTTATCGCCGTTTCTGTCCGTGTAATGGGTCATTTGAATTGCGCCGGAGATAATAATTAAGTCTCCCTTGTTAAAGTACTTGCAGATAAAATCCGCCATGTTCTCCCACGCCACACAACGGAACCAGTCCACTATCTTGTTTCCGCTTCCGTCCGTGCCAAAGTCTCTTTGAATCGCAATATCGAAATGCGTTACCTTTTTTCCTCCGGCTGTCGTTTTAAGTTCGGGCAGTTTGCTTAATCTGCCCTGCAACGTTATTGTATTCAGCATTGTTGAGCTCCTTTCATGCTTAAAACCTGTCTGTTTCTATTCCTAACGCGCTTGCTTCATCCAGCAAACCGTCAATCAATTGATTCATTTCCTCTGTTGTGAACTTACTGCTCCCGTAAAAGCACTTGTAGATATGCAAATCCTTTTCTTTATCAAACGGCTTAATATATTTGACTGCGCGAAAATGTTCTCTCAACATCGGCTCGGCTCTTTTCAGGCATTCTATATATTCATATTTTCCGCCGAAGCGTTCGATTGCTTCCGTGTATACGTCCCACGCCGTTACTCCGCCTGTCCTGCCTCCGTTGTGTGCAAAGGCAATTTTTTCGCAAAGTTCCCACATCATAGCATTTTGATTCAGTGTTCGCTTGTTCAATGCTTTTTGAATCAGTGCCGTCAGCTTACCATTTGCATTGAGCACATTTTTCGTTTCCGGCAAAGCTGTTTTCACGGCATATTTGCTTTCAGGTGCAACCGTTAATATGATATTAAGATGCCCTTCCTCATCCGTCATAGCCTTAACGTCGCTGAAATTAAACTGACACATCTTATTGCTCATAGATAATTCCTTCCAATCAGCTTTATAAAATCCGCTCTACTGTGGGTTTCCTCATATTTCCTTTGGCATATTTGCTTTAGTTGCAGGTCAAGTTCCTTATCCGAATGCACGCCACACCCGCTCATATTGTGCAGTTCCGGTATCAGCCACACCCAAAATCCATTTTGTTCGCTAATTTGTCTGTTCTTGCCGGCATAGATATGGTGTTTATGGAGTGGATAGGCACGCCCTGTGTAAAAACATTCTTTACGGTTCTGCAATATGCTCCGCACCGTTTTTTGTCTCTTTCTTTTTAAGTAAATCAATAGCTTCCCTAAACTGATTTTCCGTTAATTCCTCTATCTTCCCAACGCGGAAATACGAAAGAAAGCCCTCTGTGTCCGTCTGCGTTCTCAAGAGCATATTGGATATGGTCTTTACCTTGAGTTTATCAATTCTCATTTTTCCAATATCTTCGCAATTTTTCCACTCGAACACCGTTTTTTTCTGCGTTTTGTTTTCAATCCGCAGGTATTGAATCTTTTTGTCCTGCGATGTTTCTATCATCACGACTGAAAATCTGTCTTTTGTTGTCTTTCTGCCGTTGTTTTCAACGATTTCCACATCGCCGTTGTTAATCCATATGAACGGTGCAGTATACAATTCTCTGCCGATTCCCCAATTAAAACACGCGCGTTTAAAGCTGTCCGAGCTTTCGCCTTTCTCTTTTTCGGCATAGCTTTCCGTCCCGCAGTCAGCCTTATACACCCAACCGTTGTCATCTGTATGTATACCCACCCGGCAGAACAGATTTCCTTTGCATTCATAATGTTCCCGTTGCCAGTTATCCGTGCCAACTGTTTCATCAAGAATATTCATATCACAGCGCGCGTCTTTGTATAATAGCAGAGACACACCCTTGCCGCTCACCATACTTACACGGCATTCAATTTCATCCGCTCTTAACGGTCTGAACGCAATCATTAAACTGCATCCTCCTCATAATAAACTGCTTCTTCTTTGGCATACTCAACACATTGCTCACAGTAGCAAACGTCTTTGAACCGCCACAGATCCTCACCGTCCAATATATCGCGTCCGCATTCTCCGCAGGTGCAAACAACCTTTTCCTCTTCGCAAAAATCCTTATCACTGACCCCTGCGGGATAGTTTTCAAAATAATTAACCATCTATCTACCTCGTTAAAGTACAATTCCTTTTCTTAAAAACTCTTTAAGCGCTCCGACTTCAACCTGTTTTTCCTTGCCTACGCTGATTACAGGAAAACCCGGTAGGTTAAAGAAATTCCTTGTGGTAGACTTGCACCACCCTGTCAGTTCCATAACATCTTTGATACTTAGGAGCTTAATTTCGTTCACTCGTTCAGTCAATTCCTCTATCTGAACCAGCTTATTTATCAGTTTATCCGCTTCATGGTTCGCCGAACTTAAATCAAAATCACAGTTTAATTTCATTTTGTTTCCTCTTATCCTTATCTTTTTTTATTTAACAATGTTTAAGATGTGAAATGTTCAAGATGATACACTGCCTTTAAAGCCATAATCAGATAAAGCATTTCTTTTTGTTCTTTTTCTGTTGAACTTGTTACGAGCTTGATAAATTTATCTATTTTCTTAATATCCATAATTTGCCTCCGTTTACTTCTTTTTCCATGTTCCGATAATTAAAACGATTACTGTTATATCCAACACAATCTGAATAACATCTAAAATCCAGCTTAACATGGTATTCTCCTTTCCTTATCTATTGACAATGCGCGTAAAATATTGTATCCTTTCTATAGGGCTTGGGGCTTATGCCCCTCACCTTACTCAAGAAGTTTTTTGATTATTTCACTCAAAACTTCAATGAGATTTAGGATTGCGGTAACCAGGACGATGATTGAGATTGGGTCTTGGTTACTGTTTTTCTTTTTACCACTCATTTGTTTTACTCCTTTTATGTATTTAGAAACTAACGTTTTGTTTGTTTCTATGTTTTTATTATACAACGATATGTATATATTTGCAATAGTTAAATCATACAAATTGTTAGCCTTTAGTTTGTATAGATTGTTCAAAATGTATATTAAACGTTGACATTCACCAACAAATCGTTTATAATCTTTAAAAAGGAGCTGATTAAATGAATATCTCTAATCTCAAAACTGCAAGAAAAAAATCAAATTTAACACAGCCACAAGTTGCTGAAATATTAGGAATAACCCCAGTTGCATATCAAAATTATGAATATGGCAAGCGTGAACCCAACGGCGATACAATAGTCAAGCTCGCTGACCTGTTCGGCGTAACTACCGATTATCTGCTCGGCAGAGAAACAGGTGAGCCGGAAGCCATTGAAAAGCTCGAACGTGAGTTCAATATGACGGCGCTCGAAAAGAAAATCCTTGAAGAATATCTTGACCTGCCCGAAAATATGCGCGATGACTTAATGGAGTTCCTACAAAAATCCGTTCGTGAAGTTATGGACGAATCTGATTAAAAGAGTTGTTCAATCAAACAGCTCTTTTTTTTTGCTCAAAATCGCCGTGCCTTTCATCATCAGATACAAGCCCTTTTGCTGTTCCACGTTAAGCGCCTGCAATAATTTAATAAATTCTTCCGCTTCCTTGCGCGATTTTTTATCATTCATAATTTATCTCCGCTTTCTTCTCGTATTGTTTATTAGCCATTTTGGCTATCATCGTCGCAAAAAAAATAAGATATTTTATCGTGAATATCAAGTAATTTGCATAATGTTGTTATTTCGCTCACTTTAAACTCCCCTTTATTATTTATTTTATATGATAAAGTCTGGTGGCTTATGCCTAATTCTTTAGCTAATTCTGACTGAGTTAAACCTTGTAAAGCCATTTTAGCTCTAATCTTTTTTGTTGCCGTCATTTCTTCGCCTCCTTTGTAGCCATATTGGCTATATCAAAA
>CAZURV010000034.1:0-3601 GCA_964623515.1 uncultured Eubacteriales bacterium
CGATTTCTCTGTTTCTGATATTCAGGAAAGCATTGAAACCATAAACAATGAGTATATTAAGGATTCTGCAGATCAGATTGCGAGTTATGAGAGCGAAATTGCACAATATCGTCTTCAGATAGAAGAACAGAAAACGGCATCTGCCGATTTTGACACCGATAAGATGAATGATTTCGGTGATGCGTATAACAGTGCCGTAAAAGCACTTACAGCGTTTATAACAGGCGATCTGGAGGACGGAAGCCAAAACATATATAATTACATTGAAAAAGGCGACTTGCTCAGTATATTTATATCAGGAGGCAGAATGGACTGCATAAAGGATCTAGTTGCCGCGCTGTATAATCCGGTTCTCAATCTGCTGGAGAGTTCCGGCATTGTTGATTCGGTGACGGCAGAAGTTCTGCGGTCGGTTCGTGATGATATAAAAAATTTCTATTACAATTCGCTGGACGGATTCGGAAAAGCATTTCTTGCCAACCCCGTATGTGCTGTGGCAACGCTTATTAACGGTGTATGCGATATGATTGATTCGGTATATGCCGGATTCGAAGCAATCGGCGAAATAAGCGAAGACGTGGCGCAGATAAAAGTTATTGAGAGTGATTTGCGCGCGATATTTGACAGCAGTTTTGAGGATGACTGGGATAATTCCGTTTCTTTCTGCACGGTTCAGCGCGCAGGCGAATCCTATAAACTTCTCATTGACATATTAGGGCTTAAATTTACGGTTCCCGCACCTGATGTAGGAAGTATTTCCGGAACAATAGATGTAAGCAGACTTTACAGCGACGCAACTGTACAGCTCGTTCAGAACGGCACGGTTAAATATGAGCTTAACGTACCTTTGGACGGCACGGGCGAATTTATGTTTGAATCCGTTGAAATCGGTGTATACAGTATTGTTGTTTCTTCCGAAAGTTGCACAGGTGTTACCGTAACCGATATAACCGTTACTGCGGATACTCTGCTGAATCTGAATGATAGCCCCGATGCGGAAATCAATATTCTAACCATTTTCGCGGGAGATGTTAACTCGGACAATACGGTAGATACGTTTGATATATCGGAAGTTATGGAGTCTTTCGGTGATGAAGTCGCGTCATCCGCCAAAGATATAAATAAAGACGGCATCATCGATGTTTCCGATTTGTCCATTATTATTACAAGCTGGAATTACGGGCAAAAAACTACATCTTTAAAATACAGCTGATTTCTGTTTTTACAGCGGCGCCGCAGAGAATTGCGGTGCCGTTTTTTACTGTCGGATTAAGGGGATTTTTTGGTCAATTCGGTATTTTGCCGGAAGCCAAAGCTTCAAATTTTGTATTCTGACTTTTGCACGGTCCCGGATATGGATCTTTTGATTAAATTATTGGCAAAATTTAATTATTTTTCAGATGCATTTTTTTACAAAATCGTTAAAAAAACAGAGAAATAATGTTAAAAAATGGGAAAGAAAGTGTCAAATTTTCATACGAAAAAAATCTATGTTTTGCACAAAATTTGAAAATAAAAATTGTTCAATCGCACAAAATGTGAAAATTCTGTTAAGTATTCTTAAAAAAATATTGCATTTCCTTGATTACTGTTGTAAGATTGAGGTACAAACGTTTACATATATATATTATTATATATAGAAAAATCGTTTAAGGAAAATTTTAAGGAGTGTTTCTAAAGATGAAAACAAGCAAGAAAATCCTTAGCGTTATCTTGGCTTTAATCATGCTGATGACGACTGTATCCGCAGGATTAACTTCCTATGCATGCACCGTGAATAATCACGATGCATACAAAGAAGCGGAAACCGTTCTCGGCACAATTGATTCCAAGCTGGATGCGTATGATGTTGATCTTATCGGTATGCTCAAAGAGCTTGTAAGCGGCGAAGATTTAGTCGAAATGGCAAACGGCTATATCAGCGAAGAGTCGCTGAACGAGATGCTTTCAAAAGCTATCGGAACATATCTTGAGAACGGTCAGTGGCTGATTGATTTAGGCGATGAAAAATTAGCCGGACTGCTGGAAGATTATCTCAATACGGATACAATCGATCCGTTGCTTGCAGAACTTGTTGCCATGTTAAGCGAGCTTCTCGAGAGCCTTCCTGAGATTGAGGAAATCAGAGCATTGTTCCCGACAATTTCGGAGATTGACGCGATGATAAACAAAGCTGTCGGAGAATATCTTGACGACGGAAAAGCTGTCATTGAATTGCTGGACGGTCTTGTTAATGACCTTGTCAAGGATAAGCTCATCTATGATGAAAACGGCAAAAAGATTCTCAAGGGAATCAGCGATGATTTAGCTGTTAACCTAGACGCTATTATCGAAGAGTATATCGGCGAATATGTTAACGACGGCAATAAACTTCTGTCCATCGCTGACGAGATGATTTACGGCCTTCTCGAAGAATACGGCATATTTGACTATGTAAATATTAACGGACTCGATGAATTCGTTAAAAATCTTCTTTTCGGACCGGATTCAACCATATTTGCTTCCATTGCGGAGATGATTAAAAATGCTCTCGGAATTGAAGTGGAGCCTACATATGAAGGCGTTGTAACAATGCTGATTCCTATCCTCAGCGCTTTTTCATTTGATAACCTATTGGCGAACATTTCAAATATCGGCAATCTGCTCAATCAGGCGTCACCGCTTGCATTTGCTTATCTTGCAGGGATTGCGGACGATGGTTCCTACTATGCCGAACTCAATAAAAATCTTGAGGCTTACGGTCACGGTGGTGAAATTTCCCCGTTAGTCAGCCTTTCTGCCGATAAAGCCGAGGAGCTTCTTGCGTATGCGGAACTGGAAAAAACGGGCAAATCGCTTGCAGATATTGCCGAAGCCGGGTTTAACTGGAAAGATTATCTCGGCGATGCGAATCCGCTTGATGTTGCAAATATGTTTGTTAAGATTGACCTGGCGGACGACGATAAACTCGGTTCCATCGCAAGTGCGCCCGGAGTAGGTCAGGCGCTTGTAAATCTGCTGTTTGATCTTCTGAATGACCTTTACACGGCTCCGGTTTCCACACTCCTGAAAAAGCTTTCGGATGCCGAAGGACTTTCTGCAATCGTGGATCTTGTAATGGGACTGCTGAACGGTGAAGATTCCGATTATATGTCCTATACTTTATTCCAAGATAATATCATTTATGATAAAGACGGCAATCTTTATTTCTATGCTAAATTTAACGATGATGGCATTCCTGTGTATAACGGTCCTTATGCCATGGATGCTTATCTTCCCGTTATCGCAGCTGTGCTTGATTTTGTTGACGGAATTTATTCCGACATCCAGAGCAACGACGGCGACATTCTTAAAACACTCCTTGTTGATAAACTTCCCCAGCTCGGTAATATAATTGATTCCCTGATAGGCACCAAAGAGAATCCGGGCGCTGTGGCCTATCTGCTTGATGATTATAAGACATATGCAATGGCGAATAATGCAGTTCTTTGTTATGAAATTCTTATCAGTCTTCAAGAGGAAGCCATTAAAACTGCGCAGACGAAACTTGACGAATATCAGGTACAGCTTGATAAATGGGACGCATATTTGAAACAGGCGCAGAAAAAAGCCGATGAAGCGA
>CAZURV010000035.1:0-1824 GCA_964623515.1 uncultured Eubacteriales bacterium
ATATTTTCCGTCTTCCTCTCCGGCGGCCTCGTCAATCACGATTTCTTCAAGCGGATACAGTTCTCCGCTTTTTTTAACATACTGCAAAAACTGAGGATATTTTTCATTGCTTTCAATGTTAACGTATTCATCGGAGGAAATCAGCCATCTGTAAAATTCACCTGACTCATCGTCCAGGAATGAGCAGTGCATCATATCTTTAATAATCCATGTATATTCGGGAAGCACACAGGTTGAAGCGTCAACAATGCCGTCGCAGGAAAGGTGATTGTGACCGTCGTCATTAGCCTGTTTGTAATCATCACCGAGCGTTTTTTCCGTAAAGCTGGCAACTGTTGCTCCGGAAGTACAGTATTTTGTATCAATTAATATATCGTTTTGCCCGTCGTTCCCTACAAAAGGTATGCCGGCAATATTATACGATGCAGTAATATAAACTTTAATGCCGGCTTTTTGAGCGGCTTTTAAGGTTTCGGGAAGATTATCCTGATATTTCTGGTATTCTTTGATTTTTGAAATCAGAACCGAATCTTCCTGCGGATCAAGCATAAAATCAATGCATTCATCAAGTTTATCGCTCGGAATCAGATTCCAGAGCCCGAGCCATTTACCTATATAAGGTTTAACCCATTCATCGTAGAAATATGTTAGGTTATCTCCGCTCCACATCGCATTTATCTCTTTATAAGCGCTTTCAAGAGCGCCGATAACAGACGCGGGAACGATGCCCAAAAGATTCTTCAGGCAAGCCGCAATTGTGTCGCGGTTTAGCTGAAGTTTTCCGGAGAATATGATTGCGGGGAAATCCGTACCGGATTGTGCACCTGATAAGAAATACGCCATTTCGGTATCACCGAGTTGATAATAGTTCTGAAGATATACGCTAAGAACGGAACCGCCCATGCTTGTTGCAATGAGCTTAACTTTATCGGCGTTGCATTTCTGCTTAACGTTTTCAACCATTTTTCTCAGGTTTTGCGATGCCGGAATCACACCGAGACGATAATCCCAATGGAATGTGAATACTCTGTCCGCACCGACTTCTTCGGCGGCGATTTCCTGCGTACGGCATTCATCTGTTCCAATGCCGCCTTTGGATCTTGCGATTGCACTGTCTGCATAGGATTCTTCTGTATATTCAATATCAATATCGTATACGGAATTGCCGCTACTGTCGCATCTGCAGTCTTCCATATATTTCTGAAGAAACGGCACAAAAACTTTATGCATATAGCTTGTATAATTATATCCGTTGTCTTCAAGGTGCGTTAAACCTTTTAAAAGGTCAAGTACGTCACCCCAGTCAAATTCGGGATAAAAAGCAGATTTCTGCTGTTCTGTTCCGTAATTCATAAAAAGACCGGTGTTTCCGATGCCGGCCACAAAAATAATAGGCGTTTTCTCCGATTCAGCAAAGGACGAAACCGGGAAAGCGCACAGGAGCATGATTAGTGCAAGCAGTATACAAAAGGATTTTTTTACAAATTTCTTCATTTTCTTCGCCTCCGCATTCTTAGTTTAATTTTATATAACAAAACGGAATTTGTCAATAGAAAGAAAGAAATTCCGGGCGACTGAAAATAATGGGTTTGCGCATTACAGGTTGCAGAATCAAACGAATTCACATCAAAGTGCCGGATTTTTGCGTAGTTTGTTGAAACTGTTGCAAGAACAGTTCAAAGATGTTATAACCTAATCGCCGCAGTTCTCAGCCTCTTAGGCGGCGTGGTCCGTTTCAGAATTTCAATGGGAGAGATAATCTCCCGCTGAAACCCTGAGGAGAAAACGTTCCCTGCGCAGGTTGTAATCGTTCGCAAGCCCCGT